>JAKSME010000159.1 GCA_024400785.1 Bacteroidales bacterium | reverse complement strand
CGGTTGAACATAGTTAGATGGACAATCTGGGCATCGGTTCCCTTTATCTGACCAACAAAAATCTTATCTTTTCGGCTCCGACCAAAGCCGTCAAGATTCCCTATTCAAAACTCATCGGCCTAACTCCTTACAGCGATGGCATCGAAATTCTCAAAGATGGTGCCACGAAAAGAATGGTTATGCAGGGGTTTGACAGTTGGTTCATTATGAATTTGCTTTCTTTAATCAGTCATTTATAATGAGAGAAAAAATCTATAGCATATTAGAGTGCAGGGAGCGGGGCGGATATAAATTATCTGCCATTTATGATGTGATAATGATTGTAATGATTGTCATTAGCATCGTGCCCTTGGGTTTCGCGAAACAATATGAAATCTTCAGATGGTTCGATGTGATTTCGGTTACGGTATTCATTATTGACTATCTGCTCAGATGGAGCACGGCCGATTTTCATTTGAGGTTTAAGCGGAGGTGGCTGGCTTTTTTGGTATATCCTTTTACCCTAATGGCGATTGTGGATATGTTGTCCATTCTGCCTTCGTTGGGCGTTTTTGAGAAGGTTTTCAAAATGTTCAGAATCGCCAGATTGATGAAGATTCTTCGCGTGTTTAAGTTTTTGCGTTATTCCAAACACGTTCAAATATTGCTTCGTGTTTTTAAAAAAGAGAAACAGGTTTTGTTCATGGTGTTATGGATTTCGATATTCTATATCTTGCTGACCGCTCTTATTATGTTTAATGTGGAGATGGGGGTGGTCGAAGACGGAACGGTGGTGTTTGCCACATTCTTTGATGCCATTTATTGGGCTGCCACCACCCTTACCACGGTCGGCTACGGCGATATTTATCCTGTGTCGGATTTCGGAAGGGTGATAAGTATGATATCCTCCTTGTTTGGGGTGGCCATTATTGCGCTCCCGTCGGGAGTCATTACGGCCAGTTACTTGGAAGAACTCCGCGAGTGGAAAAAACGAGATTGAGAGCGGCAATCCTTTTCGTTAGGCATCAAGGTGCCCGTAACCCGCAGCATCGTGAAAGAGGTCTGGCAACAGACCACTTTCGTTGAAATGGAGGAGTGCATCCTAAGTCCGTACCACGAAGTGCGGCTGGCTTTTGCGTGAGGCGGGAAAACGTGACGAAGCTCGCCTGAAAGCATGGCTGACACCGTGTTGCACCAAGATGCCACGAATGATGTTGCGCTACGCTATCGAGAAATTCGAGGAGAACGAAAGACGGTATTTATTGCATTTGTCTGAATGACAAAATTGAGGGGCAGCCATTTCGCCCCCAAATCCACTCCGAAACAAAAAGCACTCACAAATCCTTGTAAGTGCTTCTTTTTTAATGTGATCTGTACTGGATTTGAACCAGTGACCTCTTGCCTGTCAAGCAAGCGCTCTAAACCAACTGAGCTAACAGATCATGAGTGCTTGAAAGCGGTGCAAAAATACGCTTTTTTTTCGAATCTGAAAAAAAATTTTTCACCTGCATTTTTTTACTTCATTTTCAATTTTTTATTATCTATCAACCAGCGAGTTACATTAACGATTTTCTCTTCTTCGAACTGTGTGCAAAGTCGGAAAACCACCTCTTTGATGTCCTCGCATTCGTCCCAAATAGTTGAAACAGCCGTTGAAATCCGCTCAAACTCGCGGCTCCCCACCCGCTCATGCGACTGTTGCAGACAGATGTCGCACTTGCCGCACGCCTCGCTCTCGGTCTCTCCGAAGTAGGCCAGCAACAGCCGGCTTCTGCAGATGCTGTCATGCTTCACATATTTCGTTACCGACTCCAACCGCTTTAATGCCACCTCTTTGCGCCGCGTGTACACCGTCGGGTCGTAAAACAGGTGCCGCTCGTCCACCCGCGCTCGCACAAATTCCACCCGCGGCAAACTCGTCGCCTCCTCATAGTCGATGTAGCCCATCTTTTTCAGGTAGCGCAACTTCGCCACCACCTCTTGCCGTGTGCAACCCGCACGTTTCGCCAATTCGTTCTCATTCACCGTTACATACCTGCTGAACACCCCGCTGTAGGAACGCAACAGCAACTGAATAAACGATTCCGCTTTTTTATAAAAAGGCGTATTTTGCTGGTTGTCAAAGTCTTCCCTACTTATCGTAAACATCAGTTTGGCAGGCTCGTAGTGTTCATCGCACAAAAAAAGCGCGCCCGTTTTCTCTATCAGTTTCAGCGAATTGTAAACTTCCACCGGGTTCCAGGAATGTTTTTGCGAAAATTCGGCCACGTCGAAGGGGAAACTTTCGTCCTGCCCTTCGCCCATCGGGATGAAGAGGTCGCTGCACAAAGTGCGGTAAACCGTCTGTATGAACTCCATCGGCGGGAAAGTCAGTTGGAAGTTGCGGTTGAGTTCTCGCAGGTCGCTGTCGTCGTAGAGCATCACGGCGATGGAGGGTTTCAGGTCGCGGCCGCCGCGCCCCGCCTCCTGAAAGTAACCTTCGAGGGTGTCTGGAATGTCGATATGGATGACGAACCGCACGTCTGGCTTGTCTATACCCATGCCGAAAGCATTGGTAGACACGATGATACGGATTTTCCCGTCCATCCAGGCCTGTTGTTTGCGGTCGCGTTCGGCGCTGTCGAGACCGGCATGGTAGAAGTCGGCGCTGATGCCGTGGCGTTGAAGAAATTCGGCGGTTTCGCGCGTTTTGCGGCGATTCCGCACATACACAATTCCCGTGCCAGGGTAACGCTCAATAATCCGCAACATCCGTCCCTGCTTATCTTGCTCTTTTACAACATAATAAGTAAGATTGTCGCGCTTAAAGCTCTTTTGAAACACATTTTCCTTCTTGAATTTCAACTTCTCCTGAATGTCCGTCACCACTTCGGGTGTGGCAGTTGCCGTGAGTGCCAGCACCGGCGCGTAGGGAAAATACTGACGGATTTCTGCAATTTCCAAGTACGGCGGACGGAAGTCGTAGCCCCATTGCGAAATGCAGTGCGCCTCGTCCACCGCTATCATCGAAACATTCATCCGTTGCAAATTCACCCGGAAAAGCTCGGTCTTCAAACGCTCAGGTGAAACATAGAGAAACTTCAAATCCTTATCAAACAGGCAGTTGTCAATAATGATTTTTATTTTCTCCTGTGGCATTCCGGAGAAGATGGCGGCGGCTTTCACGCCTTTTTTCTTGAGGTTCATCACCTGGTCTTTCATCAGTGCGATGAGGGGAGAAATGACGATGCAAAGGCCATCTTTGGCGAGGGCGGGCACTTGAAAACAAATGGACTTTCCTCCGCCGGTGGGCAGCAGCGCCATCGTGTCGCGGTTTTCCATCACAGAAAGGATGATGTCTTCCTGCAACGGACGGAATTGGTCGTAGCCCCAGTGCTCTTTGAGAATTTTGTGAATGAGTTGCCGCATGGATGAAAGAATGAGGGTGCAAAGGTACTATTATTTTCGGAATCGGACTACCCCGCCCTACGGGCACCCCTTCTAAAAGAAGGGGAAGTATCCCGCCTCACCCATTTCACCCAAAATTAACCGTTTAACCGTTTTCACGTTTCCACCAAGTTAACCGTTTCCACGTTTAACCGTTTAACCCAAATTAGGGAAAGCCTACCGCGAGGAAGGACTACCCCGCCCTACGGGCACC
>JAKSME010000158.1 GCA_024400785.1 Bacteroidales bacterium | reverse complement strand
GCCCCGCCGCGACACCCCCGTAGCCAAGACCACTCACACGGTAGGCAACCTCCAGACCAACTACACTCCTACCGTTGATTATTTCTACGCACACAAATAATTGATTGTTTATGCGAAAAAAGAGTGAGCTTTGGGCTCACTCTTTTTTTTGGATGAAGGCGGATGAAGATATTATTACATTGTTGTTGTGCGCCATGTTCGGCGGCGATTTTGGAATGGATGCTCCAAAATGGGTGGGAGCCCACGCTCTTTTATTTCAATCCCAACATTTTTCCAGAAGCAGAGTATCTCATTCGGAAAAATGAATGCACGAAATACGCGCAAAAACTTGGTATTGAGATAATTGATGGAGATTACGACCATAGGGCTTGGCTGGAAGAAATGAAGGGGATGGAAGGTGAGCCCGAACGTGGTGCGCGTTGTCTGGTCTGTTTCAAGATGCGGATGAATGCCACCGCCCGCCTCGCCCACGAACGCGGTTTCAGAACCTTCACCACCACGCTCGCCTCTTCCCGCTGGAAAAATCTCGACCAAATCAACCTTGCCGGACACGCCGCGGCGGAAATTTGCCCCGATGTTGATTTCTGCGACCGCAATTGGAGGAAAGGCGGCCTCCAAGAACGCCGAAACTCACTTCTCAAAGAGAACGGTTTTTACAACCAACTCTACTGCGGATGCGAGTTCTCCATGAGAAAGGACGATACCAACCCACCCACAAAACAGCCGTTATGAACCTCTTTTTTGACTGCGGAGCCACCAAGTGTGACTGCATCGTTTTGGATGAAAACGGTCGCTACCAGCAACATTGCAGCGACACCGGTTTCAATGCCAGTTACGCAGATGACGAAGCCATCTCCGCCATTTTGAATCGCTTTGCGCAAACAGCCAACGAGCATTACAAACAGCTGGTCTTTTCCGGCGCGGGATGTGGAAATCCGCAAAACGGGCAACGGGTTAAGAACCTGCTGGACAAATACTTCCAGGCCGACGAAGTGGTGGTGGAGTCCGACTTGGCCGGTGCCTGTCGACTGCTTTGCCACGGCGTGCCGGGCATCGTGGCCATTTTGGGGACGGGAGCAGCGGTCTGCCGGTACGACGGCAGCGACATCGCTGAGCAGGTACCTTCTTTGGGCTGGATGTTAGGCGACGAAGGCAGCGGCACCCACCTCGGTAAAAAGTTCATTACCAGTTATTTGAAGGGGGAACTCCTCCCAGCGACGGTGACCGCGTTCGAATCCGAGTTTGCGATGGACCGTGCGGAGGTGCTGCGCCGCATTTACCGTGCCCCCTCCCCTAACCTATTTTTCTCAGGAACCACCAAGTTCATGAACGAACATGCCGACAGCGACCCGCAGATCAAGAATGCGATTCGCGAGGCTGTTGATGATTTCTTCCAATTTCAAGTCACGAAAATTACCAATTATCAACAATATGCCATCAACCTCATGGGCTCAATCGGCACCTATTTTCTCCCCTATTTAGAAGAAGGCGCCGCTAAATACGGCATTGTCATTCACCGCACCGCCAGTTCTCCACTTCACCTTTTACAACAAAACCGATAGTCATGCTTTGCATTTACAATTCCAACACAGATCCCTATTTCAACCTCGCCGCCGAAGAGTACGTTTTGATGAATTTCACCGAGGATGTTTTCATGCTGTGGCGCAACAACAATGCCATCATCGTCGGCCGTTTTCAGAACTCCGCCGCTGAAATCAACCTCGACTTTGTCAAGGAAAAGGGTGTCAAGGTGGTACGCCGTCTGACGGGCGGCGGAGCCGTTTTCCACGATTTGGGCAATCTGAACTATACCTTTATCGGGCCCAAAGGAAGTGGTGACTTTCGCACCTTTTCCGAACCCATTCTACAAGTACTCAACAACTTAGGAGTACCTGCACGTTTCGAAGGGCGCAACGACTTGATGATTAACGGGCAGAAATTTTCAGGGAACGCGGAATGTATTGCCAAAGGCAGGATTTTGCATCATGGCACATTGCTTTTTGCCTCCGAGATGGAGGACCTGTCGGCGGCGTTGAAAGCGAATCCGCTGAAATTTCAGGACAAAGCGGTGAAGTCCATCCGCAAACGCGTGACCAACATCAGCGAACATCTCCACAAACCGATGACTGTCAGTGAGTTCACCGACATCATCATGGAACATGTCAGCAAGAATACGGTCAATGCCGTCCCCTATGCTTTCACACCGGAAGACATTCGTGCCATCGAAAAATTACGCGATGAAAAATACGGCACATGGGAATGGAATTTCGGTTCATCCCCCAAATTCGACTATTCCAAAATGATGCGAACTTCTGGTGGAAACGTGGAGGTAAATCTTTTTGTAGAGAAAGGCAACATAGTGAAAATCAAGATTTTTGGTGACTTTTTCTCTCGTACTGACATTACAGAATTTGAAAACATGTTTGTGGGCCAGCCCTATCGTGAGGACAGCATCCGCAACATCATCGAAAGCGTGACATTGGATGATTATTTGTGCAATGTTACGGCTGATGAATTGGTACAAATCTTCTTTTAGTGGAAGCGTGAAAACGTGGAAACGGTTAACGAATTGAATCCTGCAATTTTGCGGAGATGTAATCTACCGCGTTGAAATTGCGGGGACAGAGGTTGTCAATCCAGCCGGAGGGGATGGGATAGACGTGACCGGATTTCACCGCTTCCAGTTCCGTATAAGGTTTTGTGTGGCAGAAATTTCCGCAATCCTCTTCACGAATGAAAATGCAATCGGGATTTTGCTGGAAAAGGAACTCTCGACTGACATTCCAAGTAGTGAGTTCCCGACCGATGTTTTTCCCGCCAGCCAGGGTTATGATGTCGTGGATGAAAGTATTGCCAGCGGCGGTAAAATCGCCCGTGGCGCCGAAGCCGACCACGTAATAAACCGTTTTCCCCGAAACATGTCCTTGCGACTTCGCCCGAGTAATTTTTTCAGTGTACTCCTTTGCAAGCACCTCTGCTTCAGCAGATTTGTTCAACAATTTACCTGTCATTCGCACCAAATTGGGAAGGTCTGCCAGACGTTTTTCCTCTTTCAAACAATAAACGGGGATCCCGGCTTTTTCAAATTTTTCAACGGTTGATTTGCTCACAACAGAACCTACGATAATGAGGTCGGGCCGCTGTTGCAAAACACTTTCCACATTGATATTGAGCAGGTCTCCAACTTTCGGAACAGATTCAGTTTCAGGAGGATACGTGCAGAATTTAGAAATGCCGACTAATTTTTTTTCTGCATGAAGGAGGTAAATCACCTCCGTAACCGCTTGTGAAAAAGAGACAACGCGAAGCGGTTCGTTTTCAAGAACCACCTCGCGTTGATAAGAGTCCGTACCTTTGAAAAAAACCTCTTTGTTATTGGCTGGCTGTTTGTTGCAGGCAAGGCAGAGGAGGCAGATACAAAGGATAGAACAAATGTTTTTCATTGATTATTTCGGGTTGACTTCGATGAGTTCAACTTCGAAAATGAGCGTTGCTCCGGGTTTGATACCCTGATTTCCACGGTCGCCATAGCCGAGATCGGAAGGAATATAAAGCATGTATTTAGAACCTTCACTCATCAATTGGAGGCCTTCGGTCCAACCAGCGATCACACCATTCAACGGGAAAGTAATGGGTTCGCCACGCTCGACAGAAGAGTCGAAAACGGTG
>JAKSME010000157.1 GCA_024400785.1 Bacteroidales bacterium | reverse complement strand
CGCCCGACATTCGTGCCGGTCGTTCATTGTTGCTGGCTGCACTTTCCGCCGATGGTTACAGCCGTATCAACAACTGCGAGCAAATTGATCGCGGCTACCAAGACATCGTGCAGCGACTAAATGCCTTGGGCGCTGTGATTGTTCGAGAATAAAAAAAATGCTCATCATTGATGAGCATTTTTTTATTAGGATTACATTGATTATTTGTGGAATGGAAGCCCGATACCTGCTAATTTGTTAGTGAAGAACAGGATGGCGAAAACGACAGCGAGAACCAGGATGATGTAAAGAATCTTTCTCCACATCGGAGTCTTTTTCTTCGTTTCAAAAGGATCATCCAATTTGATTTTCGGGAATTTTGCCATATCGGTAAGTGTCGCACCAAACGGGATGCTGATGTAGGCTCTTGCATTGACGGTCCAACCATTGGCATCCAAAACGGGTGCCAAGTTGCGACGGCGCAGTTTGAGCCATGCAATTAACATGGCGGGGCCAGAGATGATAAGCATGATGCCCAAGATAGCTAACGGCATCTGCCACCATCTTAAGGCAATAAATCCAACAAATATGTCTTTCAGCAAATCGCCGATGACTCCCAAAGCCAAACCGATGGCTGCAAAAATACCGCAGAACTTAGCGATATCGAACGCTTTTGCTTTTTTCTCATTCAGCACATCCTCAGAGGTGGGCGTTTGTGCGGCGGTAGTCATATTGTTACCAGCCTCACTGATTTTGCCCGTTACATCACCGGTGACTTTTTCGTCCTGCGCGGATGCGAACTTGTTGACTTGCTCCTTGATAAAGTTGGCAAATTTGCGATACGGGGACCAAAATGCCTGTTTGATGCTGATGGGATTGTCGATGATTTTGACGATTTGTGCGTCCCAATCGGCACCGTTTCTATCATAGAACAAAGCATTTTTGCCCACCATGATGTCGTTGACTTCACCGTTGGTCAGGACAGCGACAATGGTCATTTTTTCATTTTTCTGTTTGCTAACGCAGTCACAGTAAATGAGATACATACCGCTGAAATCAGCCATGACATTGTGTTTGGCCATATCATTCACCTTCATACAAAGCTCGCAGCTACGTTGGTCGAGATAAAGCGTACCGGCTTGGAAAATTGCTTTTTTGCTTCTATCTTTATCATAAAAATCGACAAAAGAAATGAAGTTTTTCAATAAGAGATAGAAGTCGCGATAAAGGTGCAGTAATTTGTCAACGGTTTCAATTTCATTGGCTTCGCTTTCCAATGCCAAATCTTGAGAGATGAGCGTGAGCAATGATTCTTTTTGGTCCAGTTTGATGATTTCGTTGATACGGTCATCGCCCAATGCTTCGATAGCGGCAACCGGTTTGGCTGCTTTCCATTCAACATATTTTGAGAACAAAGCAACGATTTCATTCCAACGGGTTTCAGAAAGTGTGTTGCCATCGGTGATACATTTGTCGAGTACGGCAGTTTTCAATACTGCAAAAGTGGGTGTCCAAGCGGGATTGATTTCGCAATCGAGGTGCAGCAGTTTGTCGGCACTGATGCGGGCGAGCGGGTAATTGGCGATTTCGTCCAAACAGGTGGAGAGATTCTTTTCGCTGATGGATTCGATACGGGCAACAGAAACATCGAGCGCGCTGGCGGCTTCGTCGTTGTAACATCCTAAGTTACAGCGTACAAAGTAGTCATCGACTTTCGCTTTGATGTCTGTGATGGCTTTCCAGGCGGCTTCGGTATCGTCGCCGAAGGGGAAGACTTCCTCTTTGCGGCTTTCACCGTCCATTCTCCACGCTTTGTAGTCAGCGCATTGCTTATAAAATTCATCGAGGATTTCAGTGTCGATGCCCACTTCCCCACTCCGGTCGTTCTTAGAACCGATGGTATCAATACAGTTTTGGATGACTGCTTTCTGCGCATCATCATCAGTGGTTTTAATGGTAATGATGCCATCACCATTAAAGCGCGTGTTATTGAAGATGGCTAATATGTCGGCAGTATCTGCGATAGAGATTGTGTCTTTTTCAAGACCTAAGTTATTCAAAATCTGACGAATAGAGCGTTCGATTTTCTTACCTTCTTCCACCTCGGTGTTGATGGCGGAAATCGGGATGAAGTCATCTTGACGCAGCAGGAGGTCTGGATTGTTCAAAACGGTGGTCAGCCACTGAGATGCGGCAACGATTTCTTTTACAGAAATACGGCCATCATTATCGCTATCAAGCATCTTCAAGGTGTTCGAATCAATTTCCAAACCTTTAGTCGGACATGCCAGAACAGTCCACATTTTTTTGTCAAGCTCGTTCAGATGGGCGATGTCTTGGCCAGAGGCGATTTTAACGCGCATCACCCCTCCGCAATTAAAGAATTGCCAATCGTATCCGTTTTTCTTTTTAAAGTTAAGATTTTTCTTCATAAAATAAATTTCTTATATAAGGAAATGATTGAATTACAATATTTTGTGATGAATTACTTCCCGAAAATTCGTTTTGCCTCTTTCATATTTTCGCGTACAGGAACTGCAAAAGGACAGCGGGATTCACAGGCACCACACTGGCTGCATTCTCCGGCATGGTGTTCCAAGCGTTCGTATTCATCGCGAACACTTTGGGGAATATCCTTTTCCCCATACATTTTGGCAATGCTGAGCAGTTTGTTTACGCGGTCGATATCGATACCGACTGGACAGGGCGCGCAGTGCCCACAATAGATGCAGTCGCCTTTCCAACAAGCCTTTTCAACGGAAGCAAGCGCTGAGCTGAAGTCTTTATCTTGTTCTGTAGCAGTGAGATAGCCGAAGCATTCCATCATTACATCCATATTTTTCGGACTGCAAACAACGGTAGCGGTTGCGGGGCGTGAAAGCGCGTAGCTGAGGCATTGATTGCGTGTGAGGGCTTTGCCGAGCGGTGATTCTTCACCCTTTAAAAGATGGTCGCCGCCAAAAGCCTTCATAACAACGATGCCGATACCTTTTTCTTCACAATAATTGTAGAGTTTTGTGCGAACAGGATCGATGTTGGTGAATGTATTGTCGAAGCTCTTGTCGTCCCAGACGCTCAAATCAGACGGCAGAAGGTCAAATGCGGGATTGATACTCAGCATCATAACTTCCATAAGACCGCTTTGAACTACTTCGTATGCCACTTCCGCATTATGGCTGCTGAAACCGATATGCTTGATTTTTCCATCGGCTTTCAACTGTTTGACGTAATCCATGTAGGGACTGTTCTTGATACTTTCCCATTCCTCTTTGGAGTCGATGATGTGAATCATACCCACTTCGATATGGTCGGTGCCAAGGCGCTTGAGCAAGTCTTCAAAGCCAGCCTTGCATTCTTCCACGTCGCGAGTGCGTTTGTACTGATTTCCAGTCCAATACGAACCGATATGACCTTGGATAATCATCTGGTCGCGGCGATCTTTAAGGGCGTAGCCGATGTTGTCGCGGACTTTCGGATTGGCATCATAGATGTCGATGTAGTTGGCACCGTTGCGCAGGGCGGAGTCCATGATGAGGCGGGCAGTGGCCTTGTCCATGTCCTCAAATCCACCGCAGCCCAAGCCGATTTCACCGACTTCAAGTCCAGTTTTTCCGAGCGGGCGGTAGACCATGTTGTTTTCAACCAGTGTATCTTCTTTTGGAGCTTTGGGGGCGGGCTCTGTTTTTTTGTGGTTGCAACTGGTA
>JAKSME010000156.1 GCA_024400785.1 Bacteroidales bacterium | reverse complement strand
GATGAGGGACAGTATGATACAGCTATCGACATCTTCTGGGCTTCCGGTGCCGCACTCTTCGTCCGTAGCGATGTCTATCATGCCCTTGGTGGCCTCGACAACGACTTTTTCGCCCACATGGAAGAAATAGACCTTTGTTGGCGTATCAAAAACCAAGGTTACCGCATCGTTTGCGAACCGCGCTCTACCGTCTATCATGTCGGCGGCGGCACTCTCCCCAAAAACAACGCTTTCAAAACGTTTCTGAACTTCCGCAACAACCATTTCCTCCTGCTCAAAAATCTCCCCAAAAGAAGACTCATGCCCACGTTCTTTATGCGCCTCATCCTTGACAATGTGGCTGCCATCGTCTTCCTCCTTCAAGGTCATTCCAAAGATTTTACAGCTGTTTACAAAGCTCATCTTGCTGTTATCAAGCAGTTTGGAAAAATTAAGGCGAAACGGGAAGGCCAACGCTTTGATGCCTATAAGGATGTTTGCCGCAGTCCCATTCTTTTTCAATATTATTTAAAGAGAAAACACCGTTTCGACGGAAAATCGTTCCATTAATCATCAAATTTTACTGCTATGGGTGATTTTATTTTTGGGAATTTTTATAACTATTTTTTGCTGGGAATGACTGTTCTGGCGATCATCGTCTTCACCATCCTTCAATTCGTAACCCCCGCATACGGAATGACCTTCAACAACCGTTGGGGCTTCTCCATCCGTAGCAATTGGGGATGGTTTTTGATGGAATCTCCCGTTTTTTTGCTCATGTGTGTCATCTATGTGGCCGCCATCATCCAAGGCGCACCTTACACACTCGATACTTTCCCCTGGGCGACCACTGTGATTTTCGTTCTCTTCCAAATGCATTATTTGCAAAGATGCTACGTCTTCCCCTCTAAAATGCGTGGCACCAGTAAGATGCCGTTGTCTATCATCTTCACTGGCTTCTTTTTCAACATGACCAACGCATACATGCAGGGAGGCTGGCTTTTTTTCGTAAATCCGCAGCAGTATGCCGACATCAGCTGGCTTTGGAGCCCGCAGTTTATTGTCGGCACCATCATCTTTTTCATCGGCGTCGTTATCAATATGCACTCTGATATCATTATTCGCCGCCTGCGCAGCGACAAATACGACAACAATTATTATTTGCCGCGCGGATTCCTTTTTGAAAAGGTCAATTCCTCCAACTATTTCGGTGAGATTTTGGAGTGGGTCGGTTTCGCCATCCTTTCATGGTCTGTCGCCGGCGCCGTTTTCCTCCTTTGGACTTGCGCCAACATCATCCCTCGTTCCAAAGCGGTTTACGCTCGCTACGAACAACTTTTTGGCGATGAATTCAAACAGCTGAAACGCTACAAAATTTTCCCTTATATCTATTAATGCTCAATGCATAATTATAAATGCATAATGCTTAATTAATTAATGCATAATGCATAATTATAAATTGTTAATTATTAATTGTGCATTGTGCATTGTGCATTCTGCATTGTGCATTATTAATTGTGCATTCTGCATTGCTAAAAGGAAACTCCAGCGCCTTTACTTTGGGAATGAGGAATTCCTGCTTGCCCTTGAACAACCCTTTGGCCGTCTTGGCTTCCAGCTTTCCTGTGAGGTCCAGTCTCACTTTGAAGGTGGTAATGCTCTTTCCAGCGGCCTGACCGATGAGTTCGCCGGAGATGTAAATGTCTAACGGCATGGCTTTTGTATTGTCAATGGCGAGCGTGTAAGTGACCTCGGTTTCAATTAGATGTTGAGCCAAGTTGTTAGCCACTTTGATGACGGTGCTGAGGTCTTCCAGTTTGGAAATTTCGCGGGCAGTGGCCAAAACGATGGCTTTTTCAACGTCGATCAAGCGGGCTTGCAGGTAGTAGTCCCCGCCGTATGTGGTGATGTCGGTAACACAAACCAGGTCGACGCCGAACTGACGGCCCAACTCGCAGATTTGAGTGTCATCCACATTGCCGCCGCGCTGGTAATCCTGTTCGGTGCTGATGCCTGCCAAAAACTCAGAAGTCCTTTCAATTGCGCTGTACTGTGCAGTGGCAACAAAGGCAGAAACGATTTCGCTACCAACGATTTTTTTGGTTTCGCGGGGAACATTGTCGGTAGATGTTACATAAATGGCCACCTTGGTTTGTGCAAAGATGACGCAGGGCAACAAAAATAAGGCAAAGATGACAATTCTTTTCATTTTTAATAATTTTATGGGGTGCAAAAATACTATTTTATTGATAAAAAATGGGATGATTATACGCTTTTTATGAAAATGTTATTGTGAAAAAGATGGTTAAAATCTCACGTCGACTCCGAAATGGATTTTCCCGCTTTTAAAAGAGATGGGGCACCCGTCCTGCCTCCCAAGAGCATAACTGATGTAAAGGTCTCCCGCTTTTGTGTTGAAAGTGGCACCTATCCCAAATCCCAATGGCCAGTCATTGAAATAGTTATGGATGATGTTTCGTTCATACCACGCAGCATTGAAAAAGAGCTTGATGTATGAAAGTTTCGCAAAACGGAAGCGAAATTCTGTCTCACCAACGATGTAGGTAGAGGCGAAAAGCGACTGCTCATCGAATCCTTGCAGGGTGTGTGTGCCGCCAAAGCGGAAAAGCTCGTTGTAAAGCAGCGCACTTCCAAACTGCGTTGCCCCTTGAAACTGCACCGCCCATCCCCAGCGTTTGCCCATCGGAACGTAGCCGCTGATATTCCCTTTGATGGTGTAATTGTTTGATTTTAAGTTTGTTGCTTCTGTGCTTGAGAGACTGTTTTGTGCCGATGGCAGCAAAGTGCGGCGGCCGGCTGCCACATCCAACTGAATCATGAAACCTTTCCACGGCTGACGAATGTCGTCTGTGTGGTTGAAATTGACTTGCAAACCGTACCGCGCTTTGCGAAAGTCGGTGGAAGATGTGTCTGCAATGCCCAAATATTCCGGACGCTCCGCCAAAATGGTGGAAGAGGTGTAGTCGAAGTAGGTGCGTATGTTGTCATTTCCGAAAAATGAGTACTGCAAAGCGACTAAGTAGTTCATGTTCAAATAGGTGGTGTCTTTTTTGTCGAGTGTGAACTCGCCGGCGATTCCAAATGGTGTGGAGAATAGGTATGGGAAATCTGCGGCGATGTGGAGGTACTGGGAATAGCGCTCAGGAGCCTGCCATCTCAGCGAAATCTTTTCGCCGATAGTAAACAAATTTCGGAGGTTGAGGTTGACTTCACCGTTCAACGTCACTTTCCCAGTGGTGGGATTCACGGGAACCAAACCGACATAGCCATCGAATTGGTTTACTCTCTGTTTGTCGAGAAAAAGGTACAGAAATGCGGATTTGTCCACAAATTCCACGCCGCTCTCGCGCGTTTCTTGCACGTAGGGCAGATTTTGGATTCGGGTCGGTATCTGCGAAACGGCGCTTTCAACATATTTCTTCCGCTTTCGCCAAGCCAAATAGGGCCTTAGAAACGAGGACCGTACTTTCGCATTCCCTTTCACGATGATGGAGTCGTATGCGATGACCGGGCCTGGATTCACTTGCAATGTTCCTATAGTATCACTTTGAAAATCAATATTTTGTATTGAAACAGAGCAAAACGGCTGACCATGATTTTCGTAGTATTGAACAATTTTCTCTGACATTTCCGCGTAGTCGGAATAGGGGAGGGAACCTCTTTTAACATATCGGGCGGCAACGGGAATCTGTAGCGTTGGAAGGTCGTTGGGAACGAAAATCTGTGTGTTGCCCATGTACGGTCCCAAGTAGCAGAAAACGGAGAAGTTGTTTTCGTTCTCCGTTACGGAGTCGATGGAAAAGGCTGAGTA
>JAKSME010000155.1 GCA_024400785.1 Bacteroidales bacterium | reverse complement strand
CAGTCTTCGCGCTCGAAGTCAACTTCTCGCATTTGTTGGTATTTAAGTCATAAACAAAAATATCCACGAGGGAATTGTCTTCACCGGCCTTGGGGTATTTGTACTTGTATTCTTCAGGGTAAAGTTCGCCCCACATGGTCATGGAAAATTCCTTCACGTTGCTTTCGTCGAAGCGGAGGAAGGCGATTTTGCTACCATCGGGCGACCAGGTAAAATACTTGGCTTGGCTCAACTCTTCTTCGTAAACCCAGTCGGCCCAGCCGTTTCGGATCTGGTTTTCTTTACCGTCGAAGGTGATTTGTGTTTCCTTGCCGGTTTGCAAGTCGGCATAGAAGAGATTGTAATCACGGACGAAGGCCACCTTACTGCCGTCGGCGGAGAAATCAGCAAAATTGAGTTTGCCTTTTTTGCTGTCTGCGACTGGTTTCAACTTATTGGTTGTCAAATCATAAACGAAAAAGTTTGACAAGGTGGAACGGCGATAAATGCTTTCACCCTCTGTGGAAAAAAGGATTTTAGTACAAGCATCATCGAACGCATATTCATCGATGTCGCGCAAACTGATTTCACCATTAGAAGCACTTTTCAGCATCTCGTCGGTGAGGATTTTTTCAATTTCCTTTCCTGTTTCAAAACTGAATTTGGAGATTGAAGCCGCATCTTTTACGGAATAGTAGTCACTGTTGGGCATGGATTCGAATCCGCGGACATAGGTCGGATAGAACTGGTACTGTTTCCAAATTCCTTCGAGGGTGACCTGTTTTTGCGCTGACAAAGCGAGGCTGCACACAACGAGCAACAGAACGATAATGCTTTTGGTAATTTTCATAACGGGGAATTATTTGCTTTTTTTATAAGTTTTCTTCTTCGCAGTGGGTGCGGTAGTATTAATGATTTCCATACATTCTTCAAATGTAAGATTGTCAGCCACAGTACCTTTTGGGATTTTGAAATTATCGGTTCCGTTGGTAATGTAAGCGCCGTAACGACCGTTCATCACTTTTACCTCTTCATTTTCGGGGAAGGTTTTCAGCACATTTTTGTTTTTAGCGTTTTGAATGTGTTCAATGGCTTCTTGGAGGGTGAGATTGATGATCATGGTACCCTTTTCGAGGGTAAAGTTTTTATCGTCGTACTTGAGGTAAGGGCCGAAGCGGCCGACGGCGGCGGTAATTTCTTTGCCGTTGTACTCACCCAACACTCTCGGAGCGCGCTCGATGTCCATTTTACGCTTTAACTCAATGAGTTCGATGCAGCGCTCGCAGCTAATTTCCGTGGGTTCCTCGCCCTTGGGGACAGAGACGAACTTGTTATCGAACTTGATGTAGGCCCCGAAGCGGCCAATGCCGATGGTGATGTCTTTGTCTTCGTATTGTCCGGCAATGCGGGGCAGTTTGAAAAGTTCCAATGCTTCTTCGAGTGTGATGCTTTCGATAGACTGGTGCGGTTTCAAACGGGCGTAGCGCGGTTTTTGGTCTTCATAGTTTTCGCCGATTTGGGCCATCGGGCCGTATTTGCCCAACTTGGCATATACGTTCTCGTTGGTTTTTGGATCTTGGCCGAGCAGACGTTCGCCACTGGCTTTTTTCGAGTAAGTAAGTGCCTGGTCGATGGTCTCGTGAAAGTCGGTATAAAAACCTTGTAACATATTCTGCCACTGAAGTTTACCTTCTGCAATATCATCAAATTCCTTTTCAACTTTTGCGGTAAAGCTGTAATCCATGATGGAGTCGAAGTTGTCTTGGAGGAATTCGTTGACCACGATACCGATGTCGGTGGGGAAGAGTTTGTCTTTTTCGTAACCGAATTTTTCCTTTTTCATTTCCTCTTTCACATTACCTTTTTTGAGGATGAGTTGGCAAAATTCGCGTTCACCGCCCTGGCGGGTTTCTCTGAGGACGTACTCACGTTTTTGGATGGTGGAGATGGTAGGAGCATAGGTGGAAGGGCGGCCGATGCCGAGTTCTTCAAGTTTTTTCACCAAGCTGGCTTCGGTATATCTCGCCGGGGGTTGGGCGTACTTCTGCATGGCTTTGATTTCGCTGTAGTTGAGGGCGTGGCCGACAGCAACGGGCGGCAACCAACCTCTAACCTTTTCTTCCTCATCGTCTGTGGATTCGGTATAAACCTTCAAAAATCCCTGGAACAAAACGACTTCGCCATTGGCAACAAATTTCTCACTGCGGCCTGGCACCGGGATGTTGATGGTGGTTTTTTCCGTTTTGGCATCGCTCATCTGGCAAGCGAGCGTGCGTTTCCAAATCAGTTCGTACAAGCGTTTTGCGAATGTGTCGCCGGGGATGGTGTGATTGGCCATGGAAGTCGGGCGGATGGCTTCGTGAGCTTCCTGGGCGCCAAGCACCTTGGTTTGGTATTTGCGGGTTTTTGAATAATCTTCACCGTAAAGTTTCACGATTTCCTCCTTGGCGGAAGCGATGGCGAAATCGGAAAGGTTGACGGAGTCGGTACGCATGTAGGTAATGTAACCGGCTTCATACAACTGCTGGGCCACCACCATGGTTTTGCTGACAGAGAATCCGAGTTTGCGAGCGGCTTCCTGTTGCAAGGTAGAGGTGGTAAATGGCGGTGCCGGGGATTTTTTGCCCGGGGATTTTTCAACTGCGTCGGCGACAAAGGACTTGTCTTTGCAGTATTCCAGAAAGTTCTGTGCGTCTTCCTTAGCTTCGAAGCGGTTATTCAGTTCGGCGTCGAACTCCTGTTTTTCCTGGCCTTCGGCGGCGAACCGGCCGACAACGCGGTAGGCCGAACTGCTCTTGAACTGGTTGATTTTGCGCTCGCGCTCCACTATCAGCTTAACGGCTACCGACTGTACACGGCCGGCCGACAGTTGGGGTTTCACCTTGCGCCAAAGCACTGGTGACAGTTCGAAACCGACGAGACGGTCCAAGATGCGGCGGGCTTGTTGGGCATTCACCAAATCCACATCCAACATGCGGGGATTGGCCAATGCGTTGTCGATGGCTGTTTTCGTGATTTCGTGAAATACAATTCTCTTCGTCTTATCTTCCGGAATTCCAGCGGCTTCCATCAAATGCCATGAAATGGCCTCTCCCTCGCGGTCATCATCAGTTGCCAACCAGACAACGTCTGCCTCGTTCACCAGCTTCTTGATGTCACTGATGAGTTTCTTCTTTTCTGAAAGAATTTCATACTGGGGTGAAAATTGTTTGCTGACGTCAATTCCCAAATCCTTGGAAGGTAGGTCGCGAACATGGCCTTTACTGGAGATGACGGTGTAGTCTTTACCGATGAATTTCTGAATAGTTTTTGCTTTTGCAGGAGACTCAACGATGATCAGATTTTTACTCATATCATATATTAGTTAAAATTGGGCGGCAAAAATACAATTTAAAAAGATATATATATAATATAGGTGTGGATTTTTTTCAACAACTCACTTCTAACTACATGCTGTATGGCTTCCCCTCTCGCTTTTGAAACAACTTTTTATTCGGTCGGGCTCCCATTTCGAACTCAAGCTCTCCCCCTCGCATCAGCATTTCATGCGTGACATAACATTTGTCCCACGGCTGGCCGTTCCACAGCACTTTTTGCACATACCGATTTTCATCACTCACCTGCGGCGCCTTGATTTCCAATGTCTTCCCATTGCCCAGCGTAACTTTCAAATGAGGAAGATACGGCGCTCCGAGCACATATTCCCCACTGCCGGGACAAACCGGGTAAAATCCCATCGCCGTGAAAATATACCATGCCGACATCTGTCCGCAATCGTCGTTGCCACACAGCCCGTCGATATCATTCCGGTACATCCTGTTCATGATTTCGCGGAGCCAGTACTGCGTCTTCCAGGGCTGGCCGGTCCACATATAAAGGTACGGAATGTGGTGACTGGGTTCGTTGCCTTGCACGTAACCG
>JAKSME010000154.1 GCA_024400785.1 Bacteroidales bacterium | reverse complement strand
TTCTTCGATTTTAACGGTACCAATGAAGAAAAACTTCAGAAGTTAGCCTTCAGTTTTGCCAACAGCGAAGTTGGTACGTTGGGCGTTGAAGAGTTGCAGAAGATGTTGCAATATGCTGAATTTCTGAAGATTAAAACCAATATCGAAATTGATATTACCCTGGCTCGCGGTTTGAACTACTACACAGGTGCGATTTTCGAAGTGAAGGCCTTGAACGTGAGCATCGGCAGTATTTCCGGCGGAGGTCGTTACGACAATCTTACCGGCATCTTCGGTCTTAAGAATGTTTCCGGCGTGGGTATCTCCTACGGTGCGGAACGCATTTACGACGTGCTCAACGAATTGCAGCTTTTCCCGAATTCGCTTGAGAACCCGATTCAGGCCATGTTCGTTAATTTTGGCGAAAAAGAGGAACTTTATGCGTTGGCGGCCTTGCAGCAACTCCGCGATGCAGGCATAACCGCTGAGCTTTTCCCCGACAAAGCCAAAATCGGTAAGCAAATGACTTTCGCCAACAACAGAAACATTCCTTTCGTGATTATGGCCGGTGAAGATGAAATGAAGGATAATGTGTTTACTTTCAAGAATATGGAGTCCGGTGAACAGGAGAAATTGACCGTTGGAGAAATCGTGAAACGATTGGCGAAATAATACCTTCTTACTCCTATTTATTGATTTTCCAATTGCTGGCAAGCAGCCACCCCCGTCGCTCTTTCGTGGTTTGTTTGCACCACGCAATGCACGCCGTTCCATTGATGAACAGGTACACAATATACAAGGTGAGTGTTACGTAATTTTGGATGCAAATCATCTGGATAATCCCGGTTACCGAGAACAATAGCCAGTAAAACCAAGCATCGGTTCTTTTCCGAATCATGAGAAAGTTGGCCTGTGTACTGCTGGCGACAACACAGGCACTCA
Source organism: Bacteroidales bacterium (assembly GCA_024400785.1). Lineage (GTDB taxonomy): Bacteria > Bacteroidota > Bacteroidia > Bacteroidales > WCHB1-69 > UBA1756. Next base: position 3,022 of record JAKSME010000154.1, on the reverse strand, counting down.
TCAGGTTGGCAACATTGACTTTCGGCTGCAGAACCAGCATGTCAAGAACGACAATGTCGGCAAAGATGAATAGACCGATGAACAGCCCTTTCACTCCCATGAAGGAAGGAACGGCATGCTTTGAATCCTTGCTCGTTCCGTTGCTGGCTGAAATCCATTTCACTAATGTAAGTAACTGACAGGGAATGAATACGGCACAATAAAGAAGGGTTTGGTCCTTCATGTTGTTGTCAGGAGTGCTCTCTACATAAAACTGGATGGCCAATAAAAGCGACATGATGACACCCAGCACGAAACCGAAATAGTTGTTCGGATTTTTAACCGTGAGCACGTAGGCAGACCCAATGATGCCCGCTGCCAACTCAAGTGGCAGCCATCGATTGAGAAGATGTCCATTGTCGTCGGCTACGAGTCCCAGAAAATGGAGCAATACAACGACTCCGATAAAAATAAGTGTGGCAATCAGTACGTTAATGGCCACTTCTTTCAGCAGTTTTCTGATAGGTTCTTTCATTTTGGATGTGATGTTTGGTAGGTTGTGAGTTATTTGATAAAATCGAATTTAACGACATCAAACAAGCCCTTATCGGTGATTTTAATTTCTGGAATGACAATGAGTTGCATAAAACCGAGGGCGACAATGGGGGAGGAGAGCGGGCATTTGAGCTCTTTGAGGTGCGCCATCAATTCACGTTGTTTGTTCGCTACATGGTTGCAGGTGGCGTTGGCCATCAAGCCTGCGATGGGGAAGGCGAGTGATGTGGTCTTTTTTGCATCCGTTACAACGATGCCTCCTTGTAACAGAATGAGTTCCATTATGGCTTTGTGTATGAGTTCATCGCTGCTGCCGGTAGCGATTACGTGATGGCTGTCATGCGCGATGGTTTGAGCGATAGCTCCTCCCTGTAGGTCGAAGCCGCGAATGTAACCGATTCCTACCGATGGAATCTCTTGATAGCGGTTCACAACCACAATTTTTTGCACTGTGTCAAATTCGCTCTTCGGAATTATGATGTGTGGTGTAATCAGTTCGCCATCAATGACTTGTATGACATCCAATTGCTCTTTCCCATCAATGTCGTTGGCCAATTGCTCAATGCTGAATTCGGGAAGTTTGAACTGATTGATGATTTTTTCGGCGGCATCGTAAGGGAGGTGCGAAACCATTTCGCCATCTACGTATGTTGCTTTGGGTTTGAAATCTGTAAGATTGTCGCATACGATGAAGTCGGCGGCGTCTCCCACTTGCAAAAGGCCCATTGGAATCTTGTAATGCTTTATGGGATTGATAGTTGCAATTTGTAATACATCGAAAATGTCATATCCGAGTTTTACCGCTTTGCTGACCATGTTATTGATGTGGCCTTCTTGCAGGTCCATTGCCTTCATGTCGTCGGTGCAGAACATGAGGCTGTCTTTGTATTTGGCAATCAGTGGGTGCAGAGCGTTAAAGTTGCGGGCGGTGCTGCCTTCGCGGATGAGGATTTTCATGCCGAGGGCGATTTTCTCTTCAGCTTCTTCTAAGTTGCTGGCTTCGTGGTCGGTAGAGATACCGGCTTGAACGTATTTGCGAAGTTCGTTGCCGCTTACGAGCGGAATGTGCCCATCCACAGGTTTCCCGGCGGCGAGGGCTGCATTTACCTTGGCCATACATTCCTTGTCCCCCTTGATGATTCCAGGGAAGTCCATCATTTCTGCGAGGGCGTAAGTTCTTGGGTCTTTCAGCAGTTCGGCAACATCGGCGGAGTCAATTACGGCGCCGGAGGAGCAAAGGCCGGTGGCGGGCACGCACGACGAAACCGCAAAGCAGATTTTCATCGGTGTGCGGTCCGCTTCATCCATCATAAAATGAATGCCCTCTATGCCGCATACATTGGCTATTTCGTGCGGGTCGGTAACGATGGCAATGGTGCCTTGCTTGAGAGCGTGGCGTGCAAATTCGCGCGGTGGCAGCATCGAACTTTCTATGTGGTCGTGCGAATCAACAAAACCAGGCAGAATATATTGTGTTTCAGCGGTTTCGTGCCGGTTGACAGCAGATATTTTTCCGTTGTTGACTTCAATGGAACCGTTAAAAATCTTCCGTCCGACAATGTCTACAATTCTCCCTTCTATTTTCATCTTTGATTTTTTAGAATGAAATATATTGATGAATAAGGATTTTATGCCTTTGGAATAATTAATTTGGCAAATTTCAGCAATAGAATTTTTTCACCCATGGTGTCGAAAAAAACTACGGCTTTGGCATCGTTGGCCGGTCCATCGATGCGTTGGATGGTTCCATAACCGAATTTGATGTGGTAAATGCGAAGGCCGGTTTTGATTTCTGCCGGTTTGGCCAGTCTTCCGATGGCGGAAATGTCAAGTTCCGGCTTGGGTTTGGCGGGGGCTTCTTTCTTTTGGAAGGTCCGTCCGCTCCATTCGTTTGGTTTTACGGTTTTTTTGGCGAAAGCGCCTTTGCCGGAAGATGCCTTTTCTATGGTTTTCATGCAGGAACGCGGCAACTCATCCAAGAAGCGGCTCGGCTCGCAAAACTGCAGACTGCCGAAGCGATAGCGTGTCTGCGCGTGCGTAACGGTGAGTACTTTTTTGGCACGCGTAATGGCGACGTAGAACAAACGGCGTTCTTCTTCCAGCTCGCGGCGTGAACCGATGGAAAGTGAAGACGGAAATAAATTCTCTTCCAGCCCAGTGATGTAAACATAGTCGAACTCCAACCCTTTTGCCGCATGTATGGTCATCAATTTGACTTTGTGCGAATCTTCTTCGTCCTTAGTATCGGCATCGGTGAGAAGTGAAACGCTTTCCAAAAAGCGGTCTAATGTCGGTTGGAAGTTTTCAATCATTTCTCCTGTGTCCTCATTGAAAGTCGTTTCCTCTGCGTTTTCGGAAAAGTCTTTCATGGCATCCAGCAACTCTTCCACATTGTCAGCGCGGTCTTTGTCCGACGGGTCTGCCTTGAGTGCTGCCACAATGCCGGAAGCGAAGGCGATGTGTTTTCCCATCTCGTATGCGTCCTTCG
>JAKSME010000153.1 GCA_024400785.1 Bacteroidales bacterium | reverse complement strand
TGAAAAATCGCTAAAACAGAAATTTGATGTAAATTTGCGGCCGAAAATTTTTGACATGAAGAAACTGACGCTTACCTTATTATTATTAGCACTTTTCTCCTGTGCCCATTCCCAACGGTTTATTGGCTCCATCATCGCGGGTGTGAATGATTCTCAGGTCGATGGCGACGAAGTGGCCGGTTATTATAAATGGGGCTTCAACGGCGGTTTGTCCGTTATGATGCCGTTGGATAACAAATTTCACTGGTTCGGTACCATTGAATTGCTTTATAATCAGAAGGGTAGCTTCCAAAATGCCTATCGCGCCAACGCTACTTTGAGCGAAAACACTCCTTTGTTGTGGCACAATGAGGATTTCTCGGTTCCTTTCAACAAAAAGATCAAGTATAAACTGACTTTGGATTATGTAGAAGTCCCAGTCCTGTTCCATTATGAGGACTGGCGTTCCGGTTGTTCCATCGGTGCCGGTTTCGCGTGGGGAAGATTGGTCCGTGTCCATGAAATTGAAAACGGTTGGACCACAACCACGGACCTCCGTTCAGGGATGTACAAAACCAACGATTGGAGTGTGATTGCTGACGCGAAAATCCGTTTGTGGAAAGGACTGAAGTTGAATGTCCGCTTTCAATACTCGATGGTTCCGTTTAGAACCCGCATGTATGACCCGTTCGGCCCGAATAAAGAGGTCCGCAAGCAATACAACAATGTTATTTCTGTCCGCTTAATTTACTCATTTAATGAGAAATTTGTGTCGAATCCGGACTATGTGCGAGGCGGTCGGAAAGGGCCACGTTGGATACATGACACTTCAACGGGTTGGTACAGAAATTAGTCGGTTTTGCGTTTGTCAAAAAAAAGTTACGCTCGGCGCGGTATGGAAAAACCGGTGCCGGGCGTAACGAATTATTTCAGTCCTAACAACAAGAACAACGGTGACAGTGTGAGCGTCAGCACGATTTTACGAAACATTGTGCTGACATAAAAGCTGTTAATGATTATCTCTCACAATTACTCCGTTGAATTGGGCGGTAGGGGTGACAATGATTTCATTGAGGCATACGTGGGGCGGGCGGTTGAGCACGAATTCAACGATGTCTGCAATGTCTTGGGCAACGAGGGGATCGTAGCCTTCATATACCTTGTCGGCTTTTGCTTTGTCGCCATGGAAGCGAACCATGGAGAAGTTGGTTTCCGCAGCACCGGGGGCAATCATCGTGACTTTGATGCCGTAGGGGAGGAGGTCGGTGCGCATGCCTTTGGAAAGTGCGAGCACTGGATGTTGGGTGGCGCAATAAACACTGCCGCCTTTGTAGACTTCGTGGCTGGCTGTGGAACCCAAATTGATGATGTGGCCGCTTTTCCGTTCTGCCATCTGCGGAGCAATCAGACGTGTGATGTAAAGCAGACCCTTGATGTTGGTGTCTATCATGCGTTCCCAGTCTTCGAGCGATGCCTCGTGGATGGGGTCGAGTTCAACGGCTAAGCCGGCATTGTTGACCAGCACATCAATAGGTTTGAATTCGTCGGGGATGGAGTTGATGGCCTTTTCGCAGGCTTGAGGGTCACGGACGTCGAAAACCAATGGCAGCACTTTGCAATCCGTGCTTTTGGTGATTTCGTCACAAAGTTTTAGCAGTTTGTCTTCGCTGCGGGCGGTAAGAATCAATCGGCCGTTTTCGCGGCTCATCGTGCGAGCGATAGCTTCGCCAAATCCAGTGGAAGCACCGGTAATTAAAATATTTCTCATAATGGGTCAATTTTTTTGAGGTGCAAATTTACACAAAAAATCAACGCCAAAAAAACGGATACATCAGGTTTTTCTCACCTGCTTTTTCGCCGCTGGGAAAAGTACATTGTTGAGAATCAGACGGTAACCGGGAGAATTGGGGAATAAGTCCAAATCGGTGGGTGGGTCTGAAACAAAATGTTGGTAATCTTCGGGGTCATGGCCGGAGTAAAATGTCCATGTCCCTTTTCCGTATTCACCATGGATGTATCGTGCTTCGTTGAAAATCGGCGTTTCCCCCATGATTAAAACCGTTGGTTTGATTTTGTCTTTGTTGAAGGCGGTAGTTTGTCCCATAAAGCCGCTGATAACGCTGGTATGGTTTTGACAAAGCATGGTTGGAACAGGATCCCATTTTGCAGAAAATTCAAACAGGGTGAAAAAGTCGTTGGCTTTTCTGTTGTTGGTCGGCTTGATGTCAATGTCCGAAATTTCGTATTGATAAGGGTTGGTAACGATGTGGAAGTCGGTGAAAGCGAAAGTCTTACTGAAATCAAGCTTCGTTTGTGCTTGTGGGTCCATCGGGTCTCCATCGAACATGACGTCGCAGATGTCAACGCCTTCGGCGGCGAGAGCCACGTCAAAACTGTCCGGGCCGGAGCACATGGCGAATAAGTAACCGCCGCCGGCAACAAAGTCGCGAATGCTTTTCACCACCGCCAGTTTCATTTGTGAAACCTTGGAATATCCCAAACGAGCAGCTGTCGCTTCTTGGTCCGCCACATCGTCTCTGTACCAAGCCGCATTGCGGTAAGAACCCCAGAATTTTCCATATTGCCCCGTGAAATCTTCGTGATGAAGGTGCAGCCAGTCGTATTTGGGAAGTTCTCCGCTGAGAACTTCGCTATCATAAATTACGGTATAAGGAATTTCTGCGTAGGTGAGCACCAAAGTTACGGCGTCATCCCACGGAAGTTTGCTTTTCGGAGAGTAAACCGCTATTTTTGGCAATTGTGTCAAGCGGATTTCGTCCATATTGTTTTCCATGGATGAAATTTCTGACAGGATTTGTGAGGCCTGAAGGTCGGAAATATTTTCGTAACTCACTCCGCGAATGGAACATTCATCGGCGACTCCCGCATCGTAAGGAAGCATGAAACTTCCCCCGCGATAATTTAGCAACCAACTGACATCTATTGTTTTAGCAACGGCGTAGTAGGCAATCCCATAGGCTTTCAGATGGTTCTTTTGCGTTAAATCCATGGGGATGAGGATGTGCGTGGCATAACTCCGCATTCCGCAACAAAGAATGAGTATGAGAATGAAAACTTTCGTCAAACGTGATTTCATGTTAGTGCTGTGCTTTTTCAAAATCGGAGTGCAAAGATACAATTATTCTTCGAAATCCATTTCTTCACCTTCCCCGCCCAAGTTCTTCTCCATGCGCTTTTTGTAATTGTTGATTTTGTAACTGACGGCGAGGGAGATGTTCAAACGGCCGCGCTCGCGGATACTGTGGGCATGATAACCGTAATTGGGTCTGTATGAATAAGTTTCGATATTGTTTTTATAAGAATTAACCAAGTTGCGGCAATTGAGACTGACGACCAGAGCTTTGTTGAGGAAGGATTTCTTGATGGCCAAGTCGAGGCCGTAGTTGCCCGACTGCTTGCCTTGGCCGACGCCGCCGGATCCCCAGCCCATACTGCCCGTGGTGATGCTGGGCGCACGGTAACGGAAGTTTAACTGAATCTGCCAGTCTTTGGGCAAGTTGAAGGTTTGGTTTAAGCGTACACGCCAGGTCCAATCGCGGGCCAAATAATCATCAATGAGGTCGTCGCTGTTGACAATCAAGCGGTAGAAACTGCCGCTGAGGGAGATGCGCCAAAACTTCCAAAGTTGTTGACCATAAACGAGTTCGATACCGAAATTCTGACTGCTTTTTAAGTTTTGGTAAGTCGTGAGGGTGTAGGTGTGCTGTTCTCCATCGAGGGTGTCTTGCATGATTTGCGTGTAACGGCTGATGATATTGTTTCGTTGACGATAATAAACGGTGGCGCTGATGGAGGACTTTTTGATGGCCATCAAATACCCAAGTTCCACGGAATTAACGAATTCGGGTTGTAGGTCGGGGTTGCCGCAACGGTAGTTCTGACGGTCGGAAACATTCATGAACGGGTTGAGCTGCCAGATGTTGGGGCGGCTGACACGGCGCGAGTAACTTAACTGCAAAGAATGTTCCTTCGTGATGTCATAACGGATGTGAACCGAGGGGAAAAGGTTGTAGTAGTTTCGTTTGTGCACTT
>JAKSME010000152.1 GCA_024400785.1 Bacteroidales bacterium | reverse complement strand
TTTGCTCCCACGGCGGAAGAGGTTTACCGTGTTCCCGCTACCGAAAAATATGATTTCGGACCGGTGGAACAGGTGATGGAAGGCCCCGCCCGCCCCGGCCATTTCAACGGTGTCGGCATCATCGTCAAACGCCTATTCGATTGGGTTCAGCCTACCCGCGCCTACTTCGGAGAAAAGGATTTTCAACAGGTCGCCGTCATCAAAACTCTTGTGCGCCAATGCGCCCTCAACGTGGAAATCATCCCCTGTCCCATCGTTCGCGAAGACAGCGGCCTCGCCCTCAGTTCCCGTAACAAAAGACTTACCTCGGATGAACGAACCAAAGCCGCTAACATCTATCGCATCCTTAAAGCTTCTACTCAACTCGAAACAACTGATGTGGCTGAAATTATTAAGTTCGTCACTGACGAAATCGCAAAAATCGACATCTTCAAGCTCGAATATTACGAAATCGTGGATGGCGAAAACTTACAACCCATCCGCAGCCTCAATGACTCCGACTCGGTCGTGGGGTGCATCACCGTTTGGGCCAACAATGTCAGACTTATCGACAATATCCGTTATAAGTAAACCTTTTATCAATGCAAATCGAACTCTTAAAATCAAAAATTCATCAAGTCGCTGTCACTGAGGCAAATATTAACTATGTCGGTAGCATTACCATTGACGAAACCCTTATGACCGCCGCCAACCTGATTGAAAATGAAAAGGTTCAGGTTCTTGATATGAACAACGGTGAACGTTTTGAAACATACGTCATTAAAGGGAAAAAAGACTCCGGCGTCATCTGTCTCAACGGCCCCGCCGCTCGCAAAGTCCTCGTCGGTGACATCGTCGTCATCATTTCCTACTGCTCCATGGACTTTGAAGAAGCCAAAACTTTCAAACCTACCGTCATCTTCCCAAAAAACAATAAAATCTAACCATATCTCCCCCCATTAACCCATTAACCCATAACCCATTAACCCAAATATTATGCACAGATTAGTATTGATTCGCCACGGCGAAAGTGAATGGAACAAAGCCAACCTCTTTACGGGTTGGACCGATGTGGACCTTTCTGAAAAAGGATTGCAAGAAGCCGCCGAAGCCGGTGCCGCTTTGAAAGAAGCCGGTTTCAATTTCGAATATGCTTACACCTCTTTCTTGAAGCGTGCCATCAAAACTTTGAACATTGTTTTGGAAAATATGGACCAGCTCTGGATCCCCGTTGAAAAAACGTGGCGCTTGAATGAAAAACACTATGGCGCTTTGCAAGGTTTCAACAAAGCTGAGATGACGGAAAAGTACGGCCCCGAAAAAATCAAAATGTGGCGCCGCAGCTATGACATCCGTCCCGAAAGTCTGGCTGACGATGATGAACGCAATCCCGCCCTCGACCCGCGTTACAAAAATATCAACGACCCGATGGCCAGACCTCATACCGAAGCTTTGTGCGACACCATCGCCCGCATCGTTCCCTATTGGGAAAATGTCATCCGCCCGCGCGTTGCAGAATCCAATGACATCATCATCGCCGCTCACGGCAACAGCCTCCGCGGTATCATCAAGGTCCTCAAAAACATCTCCGATGAGGACATTATCGGTTTGAACCTCCCCACCGGCATCCCTTACGTCTTCGAATTCGATGACAACATGCAGCTCCAAAAAGACTACTTCCTCGCTGATGAAGAAACGGTGAAAAAATTGATGGATGCCGTTGCAAATCAAGGTAATAAATAATAAAACTCACACTACTTACCAATAGAAAATCGCATAAAGGCCGGCGGGATCTTCCTGTTGGCCTTTTTGTCAAAATCTCCAAAATGAATTCAAAATCCCGCGCAACCAATAATCGCACAATTGTCGTTTCTTCAAGCGAAGTCTCTGATTTACATAGCTTTATCACTCCAGAAACGGAGGCCCGTAATGTTAAGGATTTCGCCAACCGACTTATTTGCGGCGACCTCCTCCGTGTGTTGGATACTATTCCCAATGAAGTGGCCGACCTCATCATCATTGACCCTCCCTACAATCTTTCTAAAGACTTTAACGGACTGATTTTCAATGCAAAATCGACGGAAACATACGAGAAATATCTGCGGACTTGGTTCCATCAGGTGTGTCAGAAACTGAAACCGACCGGCTCACTCTACCTTTGCGGTGACTGGAAATGTACCGCCTCTTTGCAGCGTGTGTTGGAGGAAGAACTCACGGTGCTGAATCGCATCACCTGGCAGCGCGAAAAGGGGAGAGGCGCCAAGGCAAATTGGAAAAACGCGATGGAGGACATTTGGTTCGCCGTGAAAAATCCGAAAGACTATTTCTTTAATGTGGAGGCTGTGAAGATGAAACGCCGCGTGCTCGCACCATATAAAGTGGATGGCGCACCCAAGGACTGGTCCGAAACAGCGGATGGCAATTTCCGCCTTACCTATCCCTCCAATTTTTGGGATGACATCAGCGTTCCCTTTTGGTCAATGCCGGAAAATACCGACCATCCGACACAGAAGCCTGAAAAACTGTATGCTAAATTACTGCTGGCTTCCTCCCGCGAAAATGATTTGGTTTTTGACCCGTTTGCCGGAAGTGGCACTACCTGCGCGGTCTGTAAAAAACTGAACCGTAATTATTTGGCCGTTGAAATTAATGAGGAATATTGCCTCTGGGCCGCAAAACGCATTAAAATGGCTATGCAAAATCCTGACATCCAAGGCTATTCCGATGGTGTTTTCTGGGAAAGAAATTCCAAAAACTTGCGTTAGCGCTTCAATTCGTTGAACGAACGTCCCGAGATTTTCACATCTTCTTTTCTTATATTTTTATCTTTTGGCGTGAAATAGACCAAATTCCACTTGCCGACTTCAAGAACCATGAAATTGTCGGAGAAAGTCCCTTCCACGCTTGCCTTCAATTCAACTCCATATAGTAAGGACTCTTTTGCAGAAACCCATAGCGCAATGTCGTTGGCATGGCCTTCGTATATTTCAGGATAGTCTTTAGGGGAGATTTTTTTGATGGAAAGATTGTCTTCGTTATTTTGCAGATTCAGTTCCCCCGGATAGGCGAAAAAGTAGGTTTTTTCTGCAAGATTTGATTTTTTAGTGTGATCTACTATGCTGATACTTAGATAGTTGTTTCTCTTGTCGGTGGATGTGGGAATGATGTAATTGTAAGCCAATGCGGAAGTTCGGGATTTCAATCCATTTAAATTCAGAGTTTCTGTAGAAAGAATCTTTCCAGAAAAATCACGGTTCTGGATGAGTAGGGTGCCGTTGAGTTCATCGGGTCCATCGTTCACCACATAAATCGGTAGTGTGTTGTTGCGTACGGTGTCGCAAGCGATGATAATCGGCTCGAAGTCTCGTTTGGCTTCGTAGTACAATGCTTTGCGCCTCCCATAATAGTCGATGCAACTCCACGAAGCCACGGGCCAGCAGTCGTTCAACTGCCAGAACAGCGACCCCATGCAGTAGGGCATTCGGCGGCGGTGCTCCTGAAGCGCAAGGCCGATGCCGAAAGCCTGTACCAACTGACTTGTGTAAATGTAATCTTCCAGATTATCAGGAACATAGAAATATTGTTCCATTGCTTTGCCGATGATTTGCACCCCTCTCGCGTGCTTTTGATGGTTGCTCATGGCCGGCGAGCCGAGTTGTAGCTGGTTTTCTGGAATCACAGTTCGCAGGGTTCCCAGGTCGGGATAACTCTGAAAACCGAACTCTGACATGAAACGACCGGTCTTGGGAATGTACATTTCGAAGGGTTCCTCGCCCCACCAGACGCCCCAGTAGTGGGAATCTCCTTCGGTGCAGCATTCCGGATGCCCCCAGCCCCACAGGGGCGAGGTGGAAATGTAGGGAACGCCTATGCCATAGTTGGCAGCGTCTGTGCGTAACAGCGTGTCAAACAGTAAGTTAATGTTATGGGTAATGTCCTCTCGCTGCTCGGGTGTATAGTCGGCTTGCCATCCCCAGTCTTCCCAGCCGTTTTTCACCTCGTTGTTGCCGCACCACAGCGCAATGCACGGGTGGTCGGAAAGTCGCTCTAACTG
>JAKSME010000151.1 GCA_024400785.1 Bacteroidales bacterium | reverse complement strand
TGGCAGAAAGCCACACATCGTAAGGTTTGGAACATCGCATTGACCGTCACCTTCCTCGTTTCTTGTCTGTTAGGAACTTTGCTGGCCATTTTCATCCACCATGGCTACTACCCGGCCAGCTACATTGATTTCTTACACATCCACGTTTGGTTCGGCATCGCCATGACCATCATTGCAGTTTTCCACCTTCTCTGGCACCTCAACTACTACAAAGCACTTTTCCGTTCAAAAACAGACTAAGCGACAATGGAGCATCATGGACACGTACCTGTTGCGGAAGTTCATCGGCTCCGTTTTCTATGCCATTGCCTTGTTGATGACCATCATCATTGTTTTCGATATTTCACAAAACATGCAGCACTTCTCCGACGTGCCTGCCTGGACTGTGATTACGAAATATTATTTCAACTTCATTCCCTATTTTGTAAACCTATTTTTTCCGCTATTTACCTTTATATCAGTTATTTGGTTTACATCCAAATTATCAGACAGGAATGAAATCATTTCATTTTTCAATGGTGGCATCAGTTTTTACCGCTTCATTGTTCCCTACATCATAGGGGCGCTTATTTTGGGCGTGTTTTCCATGTTCATGGCCAACTTCATCGTTCCCAAATCCAACCAAGAGCTGAACGCTTTCAAAGACATTCACTTTCATGCCAACAAGAATGTTCCGATTGGGATGATCACGCAGCGCAATTTGCATTTCAAAAACAGCAAGGATTCGTATGTTTACGTGCAAAATTGGCGCAAAAGGACTTTACAAGGTGAAAATTTCACCTACGAAATCATTGGAGATGAGAATATTCCATACAAGTTGACAGCAGAACGCATCGTTTACGACACACTCAAAAACCATTGGAAGATGATGAATGTCCGCACGCGTACTTTCAATAAAGATGGTGTGGAACATGTCTCCGTTCGCGAGGAGGTAGACACCAATTTCAACTTTACTCCGGAGGAATTCAGCTTGGATGTCACGGCAGCTACATCATTGGGGTACAAAGAGTTAAAAGAGTTTATTGCCAAAGAGCAGGCCAAAGGCTCTTCTTTGGTGAAAAGCTATCAGATTGAACAGCACCGGCGTGTGGCCAATCCTGCCTCCATCATTGTGATGACCCTGTTGGGATTGTGCGTGGCGGCCCGAAAAACACAACGAGGCATCGGAGTCCACATCTTCATCGGGATGTTTTTCGTTTTTGCCTTCATTTTTTTACAACAAGTTTCCACCGTATTTGCAGTTTCAGAATCGCTGTCGCCGGCCATGGCCGTGTGGCTACCCAACCTTATCTACCTGGGAATCTGCATTATAATGTTATTTACCATACCAAAATAGAAAAGTAAAAATCAACCAATATGTCAATTATCGTAAACAACGTATCCAAACAATTTGGCAAGCAATGGGCATTGAAAGATGTTAGTTTTGAAGTACAAAAAGGTGAAGTGGTCGGATTTTTGGGCCCCAATGGAGCGGGAAAATCCACAATGATGAAAATCATCACGTGCTACCAACCGCCCACCGATGGTGATGTAAGTGTTTGTGGGTTGGATATTTGGAATGATTCATTAGCTCTTCGCAAAAAAATCGGATACCTTTCCGAGGCCAATCCTTTATATGTAGACATGTATGTGGTTGAATTTCTGCGTTTTATCGCTGGAATGCGTGGCATTCCCGTTGCAAAACGAGCAAAGCGGGTCAACGAAGTCATTGAGATGACGGGGCTCACACCGGAAGCGCACAAAAAGATCGTGCAGCTTTCCAAGGGTTACAAACAGCGTGTCGGCATTGCGCAAGCGTTGATTTCAGACCCGGAAGTACTCATTTTAGACGAGCCCACCTCCGGCCTCGACCCCAATCAGTTGGTCGGCATCCGCAACCTGATCAAAGAGTGTGGAAAGACAAAAACCGTACTCCTTTCCACGCACATCATGCAGGAAGTGGAAGCCATGTGCAGCCGCGCCATCATCATCAACAAAGGGCAAATAGTGGCTGACGCGTCTCTGGACACCCTGCGCCAAGAGGCGGCCAACCGCGGTGTCAAAGGCAATTCCATCGAAGAACTTTTCCACACCATCACCAGAGGATAATCAGAAAAAACCAAAAGAGATGTTCCGCAATTTCATATTTTTTATCGGCATAACGCTTTTCACTCTCGCACCAGCCTGGGCACAAGATGACAATGACGATGCCGACCCGTGTGCTCAAACTTTTCCAAAAAACATCACCAAGAGTTTCCAAAAGGCACGCGACCTGCAAAAATCCGGCAAAAAAGATGCGGCAAACGAAATTTATTATGAGATATTGGAAGAATATCCGGAACATTTGGAAGTCAATTATTACTTGGCACTCAGCTACTTTCTTCCAATAGAAATCAATAATTACATGGTGGAAAGCGAGAAAGCGGCGCGGCGCGGCTTGGAAGCTGCCGACCGTATGCTGTCGGTTTGCCCCGAATACAAAATCCGCGTTCACTATCTGGCAGCCCGCGTGGCTTGGCAATTGGAAGATTTCGCCGAAGCCACCAAACACGCTCAAGTGCTGGTTGACAATCCCGACTTAGTAAAAAATGACGTTGAATTGTCACATGCGGAACAAATCATCAAAAATGCCAAGGTGTTCACAGAATTGCTTGGGCATCCCGTTCCTTTCAATCCCCAACCGGTTTCCGGAATTTCCACCCAAAACGACGAATACTTAGCGACCATTTCCCCGGACGGAGAATACTTCTATTTCACGCGCCGGCAACCCTATACGAAGCAGTCGGCTTTCGGCGCCGAACACACTGAACGCGAGTTCTTTTCCTTCAGCCGCCAAACCGCCCACGGCGGTTACGAAACGGGGAAACCGCTCCCCTACCCCTTCAATGAAGCCGAGGGTGAGGGCAGTCCCACCATCAACCTGGCCAACGACATGCTGATCTTTGCGGCCGTTCACGAAGTACGCCTGAAAGGAGGGGATGGACAGGAGTTCACCTACCCCAATTACGACCTGTACTACTCAAAATGGGATGGAAGTGACTGGTCGGACCCGCGTTCGCTCGGCAGCAAGGTCAACCGTGAAGACTCCTGGGAGTCGCAGCCGACACTCAGTTCCGACGGCAACATCCTGTTTTTTGCCTCCGACCGGCCCGGCGGCTACGGCGGCTCCGACATCTGGATGACGGAACGCGATGCCAATGGCAACTGGCAAGCACCCGTCAACCTCGGTCCCATCATCAACTCCGCAGGCAATGAGCGCTCCCCCTTCCTTCATACCGACAGCAGAACCCTCTACTTCTCATCTTCCGTCACCGACAACCGCCCCGGCATCGGCGGCATGGACATCTTCTACTCCAAACTTGATGATAAAGGCAAATGGACCAAACCCGTCAACATCGGCTACCCCATCAATTCGGAAAACGATGACGTCGACTTTTTTGTAAGTTTGGATGGAACAACGGCCTATTTTTCCTCCAACAACCTGGATTCCCAGGACTGGAACATTTACAGTTTCGAACTCTATGAGGAAGCACGCCCCAAAAGCATGGTCATTGTAAAAGGAACCGTGAACACCGACGACCACGAGTTGGTGAGCGCAGTGGTGGAACTGCGAGACCAAGAGTCGAAAATCATCGCACCGACGACGGTGAACGAGAAAACCGGGCAGTGTGCCGTGGCCGCCCACAACGACAAAGCAGAACCGCAAAGTCTCATCCTCAACGTTAAGCAAGAGGGGTATGCCTACGATACTAAAATGGTGACTATCAATAAAGAAGCCGAACCCGTCATTACCTCCGATGCCGAAGTCAAGAGAATAGAAGTCGGCAAAGTTTGCGAGCTCCACGACATTTATTTCGCCACCAATTCCTACGCTCTCACCACAGAGTCAAAACGCCTTATTGACCTTTTCGCTGACTTTTTGGAACACAATCCGACCGTAAAAGCAGAAATTCAAGGTCATACCGATGACGTAGGCAACGACAGCGACAACCTCACCAGGTTCACCTTCTCCCTCCAGGCCGACGAGTCCGTCACCACCGAGGACCAAGTCATCAGGATGGTCGAGAAGTTCGAGAAGCGCACCCGCAAGCTCAAGGCAGAGACCG
>JAKSME010000150.1 GCA_024400785.1 Bacteroidales bacterium | reverse complement strand
AGAATCTCCTTGATAATGATGATTTTGTGTGTCGATACCGACGCAGTTGCACGCCGCAACGAAACATTGGTTTTCGATAGCGCGTGCCCGCAGCAACGTGTTCCACGCCATTGCTCGCGAACCGGGCCAGTTGGCTACATACAACAGTAAATCGTACTTGAATTCTCCATCGTTACGGGCATTGCGACACCAAATTGGGAAGCGCAAGTCGTAACAGATTTGCGGACAGATTTTCCAGCCACGGAAGTGAAATATCGGAAGTTCTTCGCCACGCTGGAAGTGCTGTGCTTCGGAACTACCCAGGAACAGATGACGCTTGTCGTAATATTGCATCGCGCCATCGGGGGTGACGAAGTACAACCTGTTGTGCCAGCCCGCGGCATCGTGAACCGCCACGCTGCCTGCGAGAGCGGAGTCATACTGCTTCGACATCCGCTTCATCCACGGAAGCACTTCCGCTGAAACGTCCGATAACGGCTGTTCGCCAACGACAAAGCCCGTAGAGAACATTTCCGGCAACAAAATCAAGTCGGAAGAAGTCACAGATTTTAGCAGTAATTCTATGGAAATCAAATTGTTATGGACATCATTCCACTTGATTTCATTTTGCGCAATCGCGATATGGAAATCACTATTCATAAGAGAGATTTTTTTGGAATGCAAAGATAGTTTTTTTCTACGATACACACTTGCAACTGCTAACAATTTTGTATTTTTGCACCCCAAAATTTTGGATATGTCAATACTTGCAGAATACTCGCTTTGGTTCATTCCCGTCTGCCTTCTTTTAGGTGCGTCGTATGCGTTATTTCTGTATTTCAAAAATCACGAAACCGACTATGACAAACGCGCAAAATGGGTGATGCCCATCCTTCGCGGGCTGGCAGTCTCCCTCATCGCCTTCCTTCTCCTCTCCCCGCTCATCAAACATAGTGTGAAGGAAGCCGACAAACCGCTGCTCATCTTCGCCGTCGACAACTCCGAGTCTATGATTTCCACCGCCGACTCCAACTTTTACAAAGGGGACTTTCGCAAGAATGTCAATCAAATGCTGGAACAGTTTGGCGATGATTATGACATCAAAACCTATCTTGTTGGAGACCAGAATGATTTGAAAGACAAAGGGAAATTCGATATTCCTTTTGATGGGAAGACCACCAATCTTTCTGCCATTTTTGACGAAGTTGACAATCTCTATTCCACTCACAACATCGGGGCGATGGTGCTGATTTCCGATGGTATTTTCAATACCGGCAACAATCCGCAATATGCGGCACAAAAAGCAAAATACCCCATCTACACCGTGGCGACGGGCGACACGAGTGTTCAAACCGATTTGCTCATAGCCAGCGTTTTGCACAACAAACAGACGTATCTCGGCAATTATTTCCCTGTGGAAATCAAAGTTTCAGCCACGCATCTTTCGGGGAAAAAAGCCACGCTCACAGTATTCAAAGGCGATGAGGAAATTTTCACCAAAGCCATCGATATACGTGGCAATCAACACTTTGAAACCGTTAAGCTGAGCTTGGAAGCCACAAAGAAAGGGCTGCAGAAATATCGCGCCGAGCTCACCGAACTTGACGGAGAAGTGACCCACAAAAACAACTCCCAGACCTTCTTCATCGAAGTGGTTGATCAACGTGAGAAGATTGCCATCATTTATCAGGCACCTCATCCCGACGTGGCCGCCATCCGCCAAGCGCTCGAAACTTCCGACAAATACGATGTGGAAGTTTTCGCCGCAGACGCATTCAACAAGAACATCTCCGACTATTCCCTCTTCGTACTGCACCAATTGCCAGCTAAGAACCATGCCGCAGGCAACCTGGTTTCCAAAGTGGCTCAAAGCGGTATTTCCGCACTTTACATTCTCGGCAGTCAGTCCGACTTGGGGACTTTCAACCAGATGAACACCGGTTTGAGCGTCAATGCCAGCAACCAGGGAGGTCGCACACTTTACAACGAGGCCAACCCCTACGTCAACGAAAACTTCCTGGCCTTCACCTTCTCTGAAGAAGCCCGCCAGATGTTGAAATACTACCCCCCACTCACCACCTTCTTCGGCAACTACCAGACCGCAGTCAGCACCAACGTGTTCATGTATCAGAAAATCAACAATGTAGAGAGTAATTACCCGCTGATTTCCTTCTATCAAAGTAACCGCTCCCGAATCGGTGTGATTGCCGGCACTGAGTTGTGGCGCTGGCGCATGCAAAACTACCTGAAGGTTCAGAACTTCGACGGTTTCGATGAAATCATAAACAAGATTGCACTATATCTTTCTGTTAAGGGCGACCAAAGTCAGTTCCGCATCCATGCCGCCGAACTTTACAGCGAAAACACACCGGTGGAAATCAGCGCTGAGGTTTACAACGAAAGTTACGAGCTCATCAACACGCCCGATGTGCGCTTCAAACTCACCGACAGCGAAGGCAAAGAATATACCTCGCAATTCTCGAAACAGAACAATGCCTACAGTCTCAACCTGGGCAAGCTTCCTGTCGGCGACTACACTTGGGAAGCAGCCACGACCGTTGGTTCCAACAGCTACACAAAAAACGGACATTTCACCGTTCAAGAAATCCTGCTCGAAAGCATGAACCTCGTCGCCAACCACGACCTAATGCGCAATCTGGCCAACAGCAGCAATGGTAAACACTTCTCTGTCAATCAAATGAATGATGTTGTGAAGGCCATCAAAACCAACGAAAACATCAAACCCATCGTTACCTACCATAAGAAATACAGTCCCTTCCTTGACAGTTGGATTTATTTGATGATTATCGTTTTACTGCTTGGTGTTGAGTGGTTTATGAGAAAATGGGGCGGTGGATATTAGTGGAAACGTGAAATCGGTTAAACGGTTAACCTTTCAATGATAAAGATGAAAAGAAACATTATCATATTGGCATTCATGGTGTTGTGCGGCAGTTGCTTCGGGCAGCAGATTGCGTTGCTAAAATACCGTGGCGGCGGCGATTGGTACGGAAATCCGACCTCTTTGCCGAATCTGATTGCCTTTTGCAACCAAAACCTCTCCATGTCGCTGGACCCGAAACCCGCAACCGTGGAGGTGGGAAGCACCGACCTGTTCCAATATCCGTTCGTCCACATGACTGGGCACGGAAATGTGGTATTTTCAGCAGAAGAGGCACAGAACTTGAGAATGTACCTCATTTCCGGCGGCTTCCTTCACATCGACGACAACTACGGATTGAACAACTTCATCCGCACACAGATGAAAGCCGTTTTCCCCGAATTAGACTTTGTAGAACTACCATATAACCACCCCATTTTCCATCAAAAGTTTCCATTTCCGAACGGGTTGCCGAAGATCCACGAACACGATGGCAAGCCGGCCCAGGCGTTCGGATTGGTGTGGGAAGGTCGTTTGGTGTGCCTTTTCACCTATGAATGCGACTTAGGCGATGGATGGGAGGACACGAGCGTACACCATGACTCCGAAAACACTCACCAGAAAGCGCTGAAAATGGGTGCAGATATTATACAGTACGTTTTTACAGCAAGATAGAAAAACAGCAGTTGTTCCGTCGCTGCTCCGCAAGGAGGAGAGGAAAGTCCGGGCAACACAGAGCACCGTGCTTCCTAACAGGAAGGCATCTGAGAGGATGACGGCAAGTGCCACAGAGAAGATACCGCCTGCATGCAGGTAAGGGTGAAAACGCGAGGTAAGAGCTCACGACACCGCGCAGTGATGCCGGTGATGGTAAACCCCACGGGTTGAAAAACCAAATAAACCGAGGCCTGAGGGTGGCTCGCCCGACTCGGAGGGTAGGTTGATTGAGCCGACCGGCGACGGTCGGCCTAGATAGATGACGGAACTCGACAGAACCCGGCTTACAGACTGCTGTTTTTTTTCATTAACCGACAATTCCCACGTCATTGCCTATCTTCTTTCAACAAGGATTAGTGTCAACATTTATATACATAGCTATTCCCAATGCGAATTTATTGTTGACAATCCATAATAAAATATTTTAAGAAATATTTTACTTTATACTATAAATATTAAGAAATAGTTGTATATTTGCCGCGATTTTTTTCTTAATTAATAACTAATTCAACTGCCTCATG
>JAKSME010000015.1 GCA_024400785.1 Bacteroidales bacterium | reverse complement strand
TGTCGAAATAGGTTTGCGTTCCCTCCAATTTATCATTTTTATAAAAACATTCCATCTCGCGGTCGCCATTGAAAAAGTAGGTACGCATGCGGCCTTCCTTTTTCCCATCCTTCATCTCCACATCCATGGAAATGACCCCGCTCTGATAATAGTATTGGGCCAGTCCGTTTTCCTTGTCATTTTTATAAATGATAAAAGAACGAAGGTAACCGTTGGGATAATATTCGCGCGCTTCACCATTCTTCTTCCCTCCTCTGTATTCAATGCGCGACTTGGGATTGCCATTGTCATAAAGTTCTTCTTTGACTTTTTTACAAGATGAAAAAGAGAATAACAGAAGGGCGGTAACGGCCGGAAGGATGGTTTTGCGGAGGATGTTCTTCATGGTTGTGAATTATTCAGAAAAGGCATTTTTGCGGGCGATTCTCTGCTGGCGGCGTTCGCCAACGCTGGCGAAACAGCTGTACAGAATCGGAATGAGGATCAAGGTGACGAGGGTAGAGACGGAAAGACCCCAAGCTACGGTCATACCGAGGGATTTCCACATTTCAGCACCTTCTCCCGTGCCGACGGCCATCGGGATCATGCCGAGCACCGTTGTCAATGTGGTCATCAAAATCGGGCGCAAACGTGATTTGCCGGCGGTTACGACGGCATCCTTGATGGTCATGCCGCGCTCACGGCACAGAATGGTGTAGTCAATCAACACAATACCGTTCTTCACAACGATACCAATCAACATCAACAAACCAACCAGGGCCATAACACCGAGCGGCGTGTTGGTGGCTGCCAAACCGATGAACACACCGGTGAAGGCAAACGGAATGGAGAACATGATGACGAAAGGATAGGTGAAGGATTCGAACTGGGCGGCCATCACGATGTAGACCAAAAGGACAATCAACACCATGAGCACAATCATGTCGCCGAAGGCTTCCTGCTGGTCCTCCCACGCACCACCGATGTTGTAAGTCATGTCGGCGGGAATGTCCATGGCATCCAGCTGCTCTTGCGCGCCTTTTACCACCTCACTCAAAACACCGTCTTTACCAACAACGCATGAAACCTTGATCATACGTTCTCGGTTCTTACGTTCGATGGTCGGGGGAGTGAAGGTCTCTTCGATGGAAGCCAATTCTTTCAAACGGATGCCATTGCCGCCGGTGAGCGGATAAATCAGGATGTTTTCAATGTCTTCAAGACTTTTGCGGCGGTCTTGGAGGTTTCTCACGCGGATGTCGTATTCATCGCCGTCTTCACGATAATGGGAAGAAATGTTGCCGTTGAAGGTGTTTCTTACGTACATTGCCGCCGTGGTCAGGTTCAAACCGTGTTCGGCCAGTTTCTGGCGGTCGAACTCGATGTGGATTTCAGGAACATATTCGGTACGGCTGATGTTGACTTCGGAGCAGCCCTTTACGTTGCGCATGCGGTTGGCCAACTCGGCGGCCACACGGTCGGAGGTCTCGAAGTCGTAGCAGTACAATTCAACATCCACGGACGACTGGCCGCCCATACCGCCGCCACCCACGGTGACTTGGTACTTGTACAGCTCTTCGTATTCATCGAGGTCGGCACGGACCTTGTCGGCGATTTCGGTGATGGAGCGTTTGCGCTCGGTTTTGTTTTTGAAACGCATGTTGAATTTCACGATGTTGGAACCGGTTTCCGACATGATGCCGAAGGAGTTGTCCTCATCGGGCTGGCCGACGGAGAAGTTGCACATGAGCAGTTCTGGGTATTCCTTTTTCATGTGTTCGGTGAAGCGGAGACCGAAGTCGCGGGAAGTTTCCATGCGGGTGCCGACGGGCAGTTTCACAGTGGCCGACAAACGGCCCATGTCCTGCGTGGGGAAGAACTCGGTGGGGATGACCTTCAATAGAGTCAAGCTGCCGCCGAAGATGACGATGGCAATCAGAATGACGATGAAGCGGTGGTTGGTGCACCAACGCAACATGGCTCCATAAGCGCGGTCGAGCCAATTCAAGAAAATCTCAATCGGTTTGTAGATGGCGCCGAACACCTTGCCTCGGCTCGGGTTGCTCTTCAACATGATGGAACAAAGCATCGGGGTGAGTGACAGTGCGGCGATGGTGGAAACAGAACAAACGATGGCGACAATCCAACCCAGCTGTTTGAAGAGGATACCGGCCTGGCCTTCCAAGAAGGTGAGCGGTACGAATACGGCCAACAAGACCAGGGTGGTGGCGATAACGGAAAGTGAGACCTCGCTGGTGGCGAAGACTGCCGCCGCTTTGGGCTTGGTGCCTCGCTCAATGTGCGTGGTGATGTTTTCCAAAACCACAATGGCATCGTCCACCACCATACCGATGGCGATGCTTAATGACGAAAGTGAGATGATGTTCAACGTGCTGCCGGTGAGTCGCAGGTAAATGAAGGCCGCCACCAAAGATACCGGGATGACGATGGCGACAATGAAGGTTGCACGCCAACGGCCCAGGAAAAGCAATACCACGATAACAACCAGGATTAAGATGATGTAGATGGTTTCTTTCAAACTGTCGATGGTGTTGACAATGCTTTCAGAAGTGTTGGCAATCAAGCCGATTTCAATGTCCGAAGGAAGGTTTTTCTGGAGTTCGGGAAGCATGTTGAGCACCTTGTTGGAGATTTCCACGGAGTTGGCTCCCGACTGCTTCTGAACGATGATCATGGCTCCGCGGTTGCCGTTGTTGTATACCTCTTGCATGCGTTCTTGCACGGTGTCGATGACACGGGCGACATCGCTCAAATATACGCTCTTGGTGGTCCCGTCGCCGGCAACCACGATGCCGTTCAATTGGGCCGCGTCGCTGAACTCACCCTCCACACGCATGGAATAAGTCTCAGAACCAATGTCCATGGAACCCAACGGAAGGTTCATGTTCTCGGCAGCAATCTTGGAGGCAATGGTGGAAATGGTGAGCCCGTATTCGTCCAATTTGTCAGGGTCGCAATAAATGGCGATTTCACGCTGCGGCGCACCGGAAATGGAAACGGTACCCACGCCCTTCACACGGCTGATGGGCTGCGAAACCCTTTCATCCAAAATCTTATACAATGCATTTGTGCTTTCCCCCGACTTCACAGAAAGCATCAAAATCGGAATGTCGTCCATACTGAACTTGAAAAGGAACGGCAAATTACAGCCGTCGGGCAACTGTGAGTTCATCATATCCAACTTGTCTCGCACGTCGTTCGTGGCCTTCTCAATGTCAATGCCATACTCGAATTCCAGTGTCACAATGGAATAGTTTTCCTTCGACTGTGACGTCATCTCCTTCAAGTCCTCCACACTGTTCAGCACGTTTTCGATGGGCTTGGTGATGTTGTTTTCAATATCGGCCGCACTTGCCCCCGCATACACAGTGAAGACCATGATGTGGTTCTCACCCATGTCGGGAAAAAGGTCGATAGGAAGTTTCATAACAGAAAAAACACCCAAAATAGCAATGGCAACATAGACCAAGGCGGTCATAATGGGCTTCTTAACAGCAGATTGATAGAGACTCATGATTTTTTTTTTTTTTATTGTTATTCGCGTTGATGCGGGTTGAAAAAAACGGCAACCTTATGCAATAGTTGTGCCAAAACGCGAATTTACTTTTTTACTATGGTTAATGTGTTGATTTATAATTGATTAGCATTTTATTTCAAAACTTGCAAAAATACATAAACTTTTTTGTTTTTTCCCCCTTTTTCATTAAAAAAAGGAAGTTATTATTAAAGATTTATTATTACTTTTGTGCCTCCAATTTTTATAAATATGAAAAAAATTTTACTTTTATTGCTCTGCGTGTTATTCGCAGGGCAACTTTCTGCCCAAAAGGGCGTGAGCCCATTGTGCGACCAGGCATACGTGACAATGAAAAATGGCGATTATGAAACCGCTGTCACAATGTTCAAACAGGACCTCAAAAACAATCCCAAGTCGGGTTACAGCTACTGGGGATTGTCTATCGCTCAGTATGCGTTGGACAATTTTTCAGAAGCTCTGGCTTCTTTGGATTTGGCCGCCAAGTATTTGCCTAAGGAAGATAAGTTTATCGCTTATCGCGACAAGGCTTCTGTCTTAGTGCAGATGGGAAAAACGCAGGAAGCATTGGATTGTCTGACCTTGGGCATCAAGACCAATCCGAAAATCCCGTTCTGCTACTTGGAACGAGCGGATTTGTATTCGAACATGGAATATTATTCGTTGGCCCAGAAGGATTATGAGCAGGTATTGTCTCTTAATCCGAACAACCAGCGGGCGCTGTACGGCATGAGTCAGGTGACGGCGTATACGAATGTGCACGAGGCACGTCAATGGATTCACAAAGCCATTGAGATTGACAGAAGCCAAGGGTACTTTTACGCTTGGGGCGCCATCCTCGCCATCGGCGACAGCGATTTGGAAGAAGCTCTCGACTACCTGATTACTTGCATCAACTATGACGTGGCAAACGATTTTTTCACCCAGGCCTATTACCTTCTGGCAGACACCATTCCCGAAGAGATGCTTTCTCGCTTCGAAGCACAGCAGACCAAACAGCCCTCCAACGTTATTTGGTCGCATTGCGCCAGCTCCCTTTGCCGTTATATGCAGCAACCTCAGCGCGGCATACCATACGCCGAATATGCTTTCCAAATGGCCGCAGATACGGATAACCTTTTCTTGTTGGTAGAAACCGAATGTTTTGCCGGTGAGCACGATAAGGCGTTGAAGATCTGGAGGGAAAAAGCTCCGGAGTGGGGAATCAGCAAAGGTAATTACTTCTCAATAGAGGCGTATATCTTGCAATTTGCTGGTAGATATGAAGAATCTCTCGCAATATTTGATTCACTTTATGCTGTGTATCACGATGATACGGTTTATCACTACAACCGTTCCCACGCTTATATGTTCATGGAACAATGGCAAAAGGCTTTGACTGAAATGACGGAATTGGAAAAGTATATGGAAGGCGACAATTATGTCACTTTGTACAATCTGCGTGCCGCAGCGTATGGACTGATGGGCGATACCGCCGCTATGCAAGCCGAATACCGCAAGGCCATCGAAGTCAATCCCGACCGCATTCTGGCTTGGTACTTCACCGGGGATAAAGAACGCGCCCTGAAGCAGGTGCCCAAAAATTATAATGTGGAAAGCAAAGACGGTGAGGTGCTTTTCGATATAGCCCGGGTTTATGCCCAGATGGGTGAAATTGAACTGGCGATGAAATATTTGAGAAAATCTTTCGAATTCGGCTGGTATTTAGGCAGAATCAATGCGATTATGCAAGACTATGAACTGATGAACATCCGTAATCTTCCTGAATTTAAGGAACTTATAGATGAATATGCCGAAAAGCAAAAACGGTAATTATTCGAAAATAAACGATATTTGCAGCATTTTCGATTTCAACGACTGTACGCTCTGCGCAAACATGTTGTCTTCTTTTACCAACAAGTTCATCAAACCGAATGACATTTTAAACTCGGTGGTGAACTTGAAATAGGCGCAATAGAAGTCGATGCCGAGTCCCACTTGTGCCTGCACGTCGTGCGGGTAAAGTTTCAGCATGATTTCTTGCGGATTGTTGTTCTGCTTTTTCGCCGCGGAAATCAAGTCCAAACTGTATTGTGCGCCGGCGATGACATAGGCGCGCACGTTGTGCATGCGCGATGACTTGAATTTCACCAACAACGGCAAATCCAAATAGACTGACTCAATACGTTTCTTTGTCACCAGTTGGGAAGCGTCGGGGTAGAGGATGGTGTAGCGCACCACACGGTCGCCAAACGAAAGCCCGGGAATGAAACGCAGGTCGAAATATTTGCCCAGACGGAGGTTGGTGACGATGCCGAGGTTGAAGCCGCTCATGGCAGCGGTGTTGACCACCATCAGCGAGTCGTAATATTTGCTGAGGTCGTTGTCGGAACGAATGGTGAAATCAAATTGATTGTACCCCAGCATGAAACCAAAATGGAATAGCTGATTGTCGTATTTCTGTAAGTTGGGGACTCCGAAACTGGATTTCTGCGCTTGGGCAGAACCCAGCAGAGCAAAAAGTAAGAGGATGACTATGAATAATTTGCGTTTCACTTTTCCAAAATTATGACTTACTCAAACGAAGGTTGCCCTTTTTTATTGCAAAAAGATGAAAATTTAATTGGGGGAATGGTGGAAAGGTGGAATGGTGGAAAGGTGGAATGGTGGAAAGGTGGAATGGGCGAAAGGTGGAAAGGTGGAAAGGTGGAAAGGGTTAATGGGTGATGAAGTCAAGCGGCAGCAATGAATTCCCCTTCCCTTGGAAGGGGTGCCCGCAGGGCGGGGTAGGAATAAGGTCGCAAGAAAATGATTTTCCCCTTGGAAGGAGTGCCCTTTGGACGGGGTAGGTAGTCGGAATTTTCTGTCGGCTATTTCACCGGTAGACGAAAATTTGTATCTTTGCCGCGCATTTTGAAAAAGTGCATTTTTAGGTCAGAAAACAACACTTTTATTATCAAAATACACATTATGAAAGCAAACAAACATTTTTTTCTCATTTTCGTCATCTTTTTGATGGTCAATGATGGATTTTCACAAGCTCCGCTGGGATATTACAGTCGCGCCGAAGGTAAGAAAGGCCGAGAATTGCAAGATAGTCTCCGCTCCATCATCGATGGGCACAAGCGAATACACTACGATTGTTCGGGTTGGGACACCAGCACACATCAGCCAATTCCTTATGATACATGCTTGTTTAAGATGTTCCCGCTGACCGATCCCGCGGAAGAGTCAGTATATGACGTTTATGACATGTATTATGGATGCAATTTCCTGCGCGACCAGCATGGAATGTCAAGTGGTACCGACCATTGCGTCTTATTCGATCGTGAGCACACCTTCCCTAAGTCGCTGTTCCAAGCCAACCGGAGCGATGCCTATACCGACCTGTTCAACCTTTATCCCTCCGACCACGAGGTGAACATTAAAAAGTCGGATCTCCCGTTCGGTGAAATCAATCCCGTCGCTTGCGACCACCTCTTCCGCGATGGCAGCGGTATAGGGCTCAACAGCTATGTGCCTCCCTTTGAAGATATTGAGAACTTTAGAGGAACGGTTTATGAACCGATGGACGCTTTCAAGGGCGACTTCGCTCGCTCCTTGCTTTATATCTCCATTCGTTATATGCGTGAGGACGATTTTTGGGTGTCCGACCACGACACCTCTGCCATGGCCGACAAGTCGCAGTTTCGCCCGTGGATACTGAACATGTTGCTGGAGTGGCATTTCGCCGACCCCGTGAGTTACAAGGAGATGCGTCGCAACAATGCGGTTTATGCTATCCAAGGCAACCGCAATCCGCTTATCGACCATCCCGAGCTGGTGACTATGATTTGGGGCAATGACTCTGTCCACTACACTTTCAGCGAAACTCCCGCCGCCGCCCCGCATCTGGTCTCATTTTCTCAGCCCGCCGCCGACATTATCGAACTCACTTTCAGCGAACCCATGTCGCCCATGGCCGAAAATTTCAACATCTGGCCAGAGCATCCCGCCATCAGAGAAATCCGTGCCATTTCCGCAACAACTGTGCAGTTGGTGCTTGAATCCCCACTGGCAGAAGCCCAACGATACAAATGCTCGCTGTATAACATCATCAACGCCAGCCATCTTTCGTATATGCGCGACACTATCCTTACCTTGCAATACGGTTTCCTTCCCGAGCCCCAGCCCATTGCGGGTTGGACTTTCCCCAGTAGTCCAGCGCCCGGAAAAGTTCTTCCGGCCGATGCCATTTGCGCCGACAATGTCAATGCGGCCATTTACTTCGACGGCACGCACGGCTCTTCCTCATTTGATTTTACCGATAACCAAATTCCCAATGGCAGAGGTTCCAATTTTGGTAATCTTTGTTCGTCGGATGCCGATACAACCATCAACCTAAAGAAAACGGGAAACAACAATAAATCTTTCGTCATTGTGTGTTCCACAGCCGAATATTACAACATAAAACTTTCTTTTGCAAGTAAATACAGCGCCACCGCTTTCAAAAAACTTGTTTATGAATGGAGCACGGACGGCGAATTTCATCCTTTCGGCAGCGATTCCCTTCCGCTAATGGATGACGCGGGCTCTTGGCGCTACCATCAGGTGGACTTCAGCTCAATTGCGGAATTGGACAATCAAGACAGCATTATGCTGCGCATTACGATTTCGGGTGCTACCAATGGCAATAGCATCCTTAGTCTTGATAATATCTTTATAACTGGAAATCAGTGTGTTAACGATAATCCTACGGTTTATTACGACACGGTTTATCGTGGCAACGGCTATACCGACAATGGTTTCGATGTCGCGGAGGTGCAAACGCAGCAGGTCGGCACGCGCATCTTCCAGCGCCAGGTGGAGCATCCCGATGGCTGTCTCGACTTTTACCTACTGTATTTGACGGTGTTAGAGCCGTCTCATGTGGGAATCAACGAAGTGGCAAAAGTGCCCGAGCAGTTTGTTGTCTACCCCAATCCCGCTTCCGAGAGCGTGACGGTGAAAGGCAGCGCCATGCGTGAATTGAGCGTGTACAACAGTATGGGCCAACGGGTGGCGTTCCTAACGGTCGGCGCAGGACAAACGAGTGTGAGTGTCAGCAACTTTCCCTCAGGACTTTACATTTTCTCCATCACTACTACCGACGGGCAGCGTGTGATGAAGAAGGTGGTGGTGAAGTGAGGTGGCCTGCCTCCGATGTTATAATTGTGAATATGCCGGTGTGAAGGTATCGCCCGCTTTGATATTTCCGGTTGTGATGCCCTTCTTCAGCCAGCGGCTGCGCTGATCGGAAGTGCCGTGGTTGAAGCTCTCGGGAACCGTGTACCCCTGGGCTCTTTTTTGCAGGTAGTCGTCGCCAATGCGTGAGGCAATGGCCAGCCCTTCCTCAACATCCCCCTCTTCCAGTGAGTTGAACATCAGGTTGTCTTGGTGCGCCCAAACCCCGGCGTAAAAATCCGCCTGCAACTCCAGACGGACACTGATTTTGTTGCTTTCCGTTTCGCTCAGCTGGCTCATCTTTCTGTGTGCATCTCCCAGTGTGCCAAGTAGATATTGTACGTGGTGCCCGACTTCGTGCGCGATGACGTAGGCGTATGCGAAGTCGCCAGCCGTGCCAAACTGCTTTTTCATACTACTGAAAAATGAAAGGTCGATGTATACGGTTTGGTCTGCGGAACAGTAGAAAGGACCTGTAGAGGAAGTGGCGCCGCCGCAGCCCGATTGGACGGAATTGGTGAATAATACCAATTTGGGTTCAACATACGTTTTGCCCATCTTTTTGAACTCCGCCTTCCATACATCTTCGGTGCCAGCAAGGATTTTCTTGGTAAAAGTCGCCAACTCTTCTTCTTCCGCTGCCACCCGTGGAGATGTTTTCAATAACGGTCGAGGGATCTTTTCCCAAAATCAAAGCGATGATACCGGCAATGATGATGCCGCCAATGCCGAGTCCGGCACCCACTTTCTTGCCGCGCCGGTCGTCGACATTCTTGCTGAGTCTTCTTCCTGAAAGATTCATAATGTTTTGTTTTGTGATTTAATTATTTATAAATTTCCCTTCGTCCCTTCACCCTTTCACCCCTTCGTCCATTTAACCGATTAACCGATTATTTCCCATCTACTTTCGCTTGGAACCTGGCGCTGTCGATGATGAAGCGCTCGTGCATGCCTTCCCCGATGATTCCCCGCTCGTCGCTGGCCGTAACGTGGAAGGTGAGTCGCCGGCGGTCGATTTCCACCAACTCGCTCTCACAATGTACTTTCATTCCCACGGGAGTGGCCGCGCTGTGCGACACGTTGACGTGTGTGCCCACCGTGCCCTGGCCCGCTTCCAAAAAGGGCTCTACACTGCTGGCACAGGTTTTCTCCATCAACGCAATCATCATCGGAGTGGCAAATACTTTTACCAGCCCACTGCCAATGTGAGCAGCTGTAAGTTCTTCTGTTACAATTATTTCTTGAATACCTTTGATTCCAGTTTCCATGTTGTGTGATTTGGGTTGCGAAATTGGTAAGGGTTACATTTTTTCAACGGCTTCTACAAATTCGAGCGCGTCTTTGGTATAGCCGTCGGCGTGGATTTCGTCGGCCAGCGGTTGGTTGAGCACGGCACCGCCAACGAAAATCGGAGCGCAAATGCCATTCTCTTTTAAGAAGGCAATCGTTTCTTCCATCGACAGCACCGTGGTCGTCATTAACGCACTCAGTCCGACAACCTTGGGATTGTGTTGGCGAACCGCTTCAAGAATGGTTTCTTTTGCGGTGTCGCGCCCGAGGTCAATAACATTGTAGCCATACGACTCAAACAACACTTTCACGATGTTTTTACCGATGTCGTGGACGTCTCCTTTTACGGTAGCAAGAATGATAACTCCTTTGTTGTCAGTGCTTTGCGTAAATTTTTCTTTAATGATGCCAAAGGCCTCTTTGCAGGCTTCGGAAGCCGAGATGAGTTGCGGAAGGAAAATCTTCTGCTTTTCAAAGTCGCTGCCGACGAGGTTGAGGGTGGGGATGAGCACGTCGTTGATGATTGTCATGGCCTCTTGCGACTGCAGTGCCTCGCGGGTGAGTGCGATGCTGTCTTCTTTCAAACCGCGGCGGACGGCTTCTCCCAACGTCATGTTGGCGGGAGTGTTTGTTGGCGCGGTTTCGGCGGCCACCGACTTTTCCACAAAGTTGTCGAGGTCAGCCTTTTCGCCACGCAAAGCGTTGAATGCCAGCACGGTGTTAATCATAGCGGCGTTGCAGGGGTTGATGATGGGCATGGTCAGACCGTTTTCCAGCGCCATGGCGAGGAAGGTGCTGTTGATGAGTTCGCGATTGGGCATGCCGAAGCTGACGTTGGAAACCCCGAGTGCGGTGGCGACGCCGAATTTGTCGGTCACCATGCGCAAGGCACGCAAAGTCTCTTTCACCAGCGGTTGTTGTGCGCTGCAGGTAAGTGTCAGCGTGTCAATCATCATGCGGCGGCGGTCGATGCCGTAACTTTCCGCCCCGTTGATGATGCGTTCGGCGATGGCGGTGCGTTCTTCCGCTGTTTGCGGAATCCCGTTGTCATCCATCGTAAGTCCAAGTACCACAGCACCATACTTCTGTGCAATGGGAAAAATTGCTGCCATGTTGTCAGCATTTCCGTTCACGGAATTGATGAGGGGCACGCCATTGTAGTAACGGCAACCGGCCTCAATGGCCTTCGGGTTGGAAGAGTCGATTTGCAGCGGTAAATTGGTAATCTCGTTCAATTTTACCACCACATTCTTCATGTTGGAAACGTCGTCGGTCTTGGGTACACCAAGGTTGACATCCAGCAAGTTGGCTCCGGCTTCTTCCTGCTTGATGGCTTCTTTGAAAATGTAGTCGAAGTCGCCGTTGATGATGGCTTCTTTCAACTTTTTCTTTCCTGTGGGGTTGATTCTTTCTCCACAGATTTGTACGCGGTCCATCACCACCAAGCGCGTAGCAGAGGTAATGACGGTTTCGCTGACTATTTTTCTTTCAGCAACTTTTTTGCCTTTGTTGACAGCTATGGCGTGGATGAAGTCCGGATTTGTGCCGCAGCATCCACCAAGGATGGCAACTCCTTGTTGGCAGAAGTCGGCCATGGCGTTGGCAAACTCGTCTTGGGTGAGGCTGTAGGTGGCTTTGCCGTCTTTCAGGGTGGGCAGACCGCGGTTGGGTTGTACGAGTACGGGTTTGGTGCTGTATTTCAGCAGTTCGGCCACGATGGGACGCAGGTCGTTGGGCCCGAGGGAACAGTTGACACCGATGGCATCGGCACCCATGTTGCACATCAACTCGGCCATGATGCGCGGCGAAGTTCCGGTGAGCGTGTGGCCCGTGGCATCAAAAGTCATGGTGGTGAAAACCGGTTTGTCGCTGTTTTCCTTTACCGCCAGCAATGCGCATTTCAGTTCGTAAAGGTCGGAAAAGGTTTCCAAGATGAAACCGTCCACTTGGTCGCGGGCAATGAGTACCATTTCTTTGAATGCCTCGTAAGCGTCGTCGAAACTGAGCTCGCCCATCGGGTAAAGCATCTTGCCGAGCGGCCCGATGTCCATCATCACAAACTGCGAAGTGCGGAAACGCTTGGCCTGCGCAATGGCCGCGTCAATCATCATTTTGCGGTCTCTGTCGGGCATCTTGATGCGGTTGGCACCAAAGGTGTTGGTGGTGATGAAGTCGCAGCCCGCCTCAATGTAACTTTTGTGGATGGCCGCAATTTGATCCGGCGCTGTAACATTCAGCATTTCAGGACATTTCGACATGATTCCGCGCTTTTCCAGTTCTGTGCCGAAAGCACCGTCGAAAATCATGACTTCTTTGCCGAGTTTGTTTCTCATGGTATCTGTTTTTATGATTTATTTTTTTATAACTAATTGATAATCTTACTTTTCCAACTTAATTTGCACACACCAAACGCCGGCCACCACGATGATGGCACCGATGATTTTGAGCGCAGGGAAGGGTTCGTTAATGAAAAAGTAGGCGAAAATTCCTGTAACTACGGGAATGAGGTTCGTGGAGGTGTTGGCGCGTCCTAAGCCAACTCGTTGCAAACCAACAATGTAAAGCGTGTAGGCGATGGCCGAGCAGAAAATGGCTAACAGCAGAACGTATTTCAAAACTGCGGGATTGCTGAGATAGGAGAATTGCGCATGCAATTCAGCGGGGGAGTGGAGAATGAACATGAGCGGAACCAGAAGCAGCAGCCCCATCGTGTTTTGGCATGAAACGATGAAAATGGGGTTGTAGCGGTCGGAGATTTTTCGGAGGAAAAAACTGTAACCGACGGCGGTAAGCACCGCGCCGAAGGCCAGCAACAGTCCGAGATGGTTGGCTCCGGAGCTTCCGAACTTGGGCGCCAGCATGATGATGACACCGATAACGGAGGCGATAACACCGAAAATGTTGAGCTTGGAAAGGTTTTCTTTGAAATAAAAAACGGAAAGAAAAACTGTGAAGATGGGAATGGTGGCAATGATGACGGAAACAATGGTCGCATCCCCGGTGACCTTCAGACTGTAAGTTTCAAAAATGAAGTAGAGAAACGGTTCGAACAGACTGAGCGACAGAAGGTAAAGCCAGTCTTGACGGGGAATTTCACGGAGCTTTTGTCGGAAAAAGAGCGCGCAGACGATGACTTGCAAGGGCGCTGCGATGAGCAAACGGAAGAAAATGAGCGCAACGGGAGTCATTTCGCAGAGTTGGAAGGTGCCCGTGGTGAAAACAAACGACACGCCCCAGCAGCAAACGGCGATGAGAATGAGGAGGTAATAAAATGTGTCTCTGTGTTTCATTTTTTATGGAAAGCATGAAATGAAAAAGAGAGGATTTTGGTCCTCTCTTTTCCCTATGCTTGAATAAAGGGATTATTCGGCTTCTTGAGTTTGCTCGGTTTGTTGGAGTTCGGGATGGTTGGCCATGTATTCTTTTTTGCATTTGAAAGCGGTCCATAAACAAAGAACCAGAATGGCTGCAGCAAGTCCCCAAGTGATGCCTTCAACAACATTAGTGGTTTTTCTCACACCCATGATTTGGTTGGAAGAAGCGAAGTTTGAAGCCAAACCGCCGCCTTTTGATTCTTGAATGAGAACGAAAAATCCTAATGCTACGCTTGCGATGATGATTAAAATAGCTAGAAAAACCATTGTTTTAGATTTATTTTATTTGTTAATTCTTATTATTCTTAATTTCATTAATTTGGGCTGCAAAATAACAACTTTTTTCTGGAAAATGCAAGCATAATTTTTTATAAATTTTTATGGCTTTTCCAGGGTAGCCCTGACTGAGGTAAAGTTTTGCTAATGTTTCACTTACGATCTCAGGATCTTCCACCAAACTGGGTTTGCTGTAGTTGATGGTCCCGTCGTGGCGCTCGGGGTCGAACTGGATTTTGGGTGTTTCGACAGAAAAATCTGCAATTAACTGATTGATAAGAGAGTCTTGGTCGACGTCGGCGGGGCGAATGCGCTCGGAGGAAACGGCAGCGGGGGCATGCTCGGCGGGGATTTGGGCGGCGGCTTCGGCTGGAAGTTCCATGGTGTATTTGGCGAAACGGGCGCGGTCGAGGATGTGCAGCATCCATTTGCCCTTTTGCGCTTCGTAGGTGTCGGGATGAAGCTGCTGCAACATTTTCAAATAGAAGAATGCCGATAGGGAAGAGGCCGGAAATTCTTCGCACTGTTGCCTCAGTTGCGCCAGGTTTTGCTCGTTGATGGTGAGAAGATTGTCGAACATATTCGTTATTTTACCAATTGACAAATGCTTTGTTAAAGATGTCCTCCGTGAGCGCTTCGTTGATTTCGTCAACCAAGCTGCTTTCCACGGAGGTGAAATTCATGCTGCTGGAGTAGTCGGCATAGCGGGAAAACGACTGCTCAAAGTCTTGGTTTTCATCATATTTATTGTGAAAACGAACCCTAACGGTGATGGTTAGGCGGTTCATGGCGGCGGTTTCGTCGCCCTGGATGGCCACGGGGTTGATGGAGTAGCCGGTGATTTCGCCCTCCAGAGTGTAGTCGCCGTTGCCTTTGACATCCACGATGGTGAGCGGTGTCTGACCCTGCACCCGGTCTTTGAGCGCGTTGGTGAATTGTTGGCTCAATGTCGGGTTGACGAGGGTGGAGTTGTTGCGGAAGGTTTGGATGTAAACGGTTTTGGCTCTGGCATCGATGCTGCTGCCGGTGAGGGAAACCGAAACGCGGCAACCCGTCAGTGCGACGGCACTGATGAAGAGTGCGAGCAGAAAGCGTGATGTCTGGAATTTAGTGGCCATATTCTTTGAGTTTTCGGTAAAGGGTACGGGTGGAGATGCCGACTTCCTTGGCGGTGGCTTCGCGGTTGCCGTTGTTTCTTTCCAAAGCGGCAAGGATGCGGTCGCGCAGAAATTCCTCCCTGCTCCGGTTGTCTGTCTTTACAGTTTCCGTCGCCGCTTCTTCCATGTCGGGAACTTCGGTGGCTTCCACGTTGATGGGGGCTTCGCGTGCGGTGTCGGATGCCGACGGCGCGGGCAGGGCCGGCACCACCGGCGCAACGTCTGTGGCGGATGCAGGACTGTTTCCCGACATCCATTCATAGATTTTGCAAATGGTGGCCGTGTAGTGCTCTTCAAGTTTCTGTAACCGGTCGCGCAATGATGTAACTTCCTGACGTAAAGCGTCTTGGTCATAGCGCATATCTGACTGATGACCGGGCTGGATAACCGAAGGCAGGAGGCGCGAGAGGGATGGGTATTGAAGATACGACTGCAACAGTTCGCCATCGATGGTGCGTTTGGTTTCGAGGGTGGAAATTCTGCTGACAACGTTTTTGAGTTCGCGGATATTGCCGGGCCAGGGGAAATCTTTCAGAATCTCTTCCGCTTCATCGGTGAGGGAGATGGGGGCGCATTGGTATTCGTCTGCCACTTTTTCTGCGAAATAGGCAAACAGGAGGGGAATGTCGTTTTTGCGTTCGCGAAGTGCGGGTACGTTGACGGAGATGCAGAAAAGCCGGTGGAAAAGGTCTTGGCGGAATTTGCCATCGGCAATCAGTTGGTAGAGGTTTTTGTTGGTGGCGGCAATGATGCGCACGTCGCATTTCTGTGGGATGGAGGAGCCGACGGGCAGAAACTCGCCGTATTCCAAAATGCGAAGCAGGCTGGTTTGCGTTGTGAGGGGCATGTCCGCGATTTCATCCAGGAAGATCGTGCCTCCATTGACTTGCTCAAAATAGCCTTTCCGATTGTCGTCGGCTCCGGTGAATGCCCCTTTCTTGTGGCCGAACAATTCGGAACTCATGGTCCCTTCCGGTATGGCACCGCAGTCGATGGCGATGAATGGGTGGTTTTTACGCTTGCTGTTGCCGTGGATGATTTTTGCGATGTTCTCCTTGCCCACGCCGTTCTCACCCAATATCAGCACTGGTGCGTTGGTGCGTGCTGCCTTTAATGCGTTGGAAAGGGCTGCGTAGAGTTTCTCGTCGAAACCGATAATCTGATAGCGGTCTTTGACCTGTCTGATGTTTTCTTTTTCTTCTGGCGTCATTTTTTTTCGATTTTGGGGCGGCAAAAGTACGGAAATTTTCTGAAATATTTTGTACCTTTGCACCCTCATTTTTAAAATTAATTCATTCATTATGATTCATCATATCAAAGGTGTTTTGATAGAAAAAAATCCCGCTTATGTTGTTGTGGAAACTGCCGGCGGTGTGGGATATTTTATACATATTTCTTTGAATACTTTCTCACAACTTAAAGAAGAACAGCAAGTTACACTTCTAACTCACTATGTTGTAAAAGAAGATGCCCATGTGTTGTACGGTTTTTGCGAAGAGGCTGAGCGCGCGTTGTTCCGTTTGCTCATTTCTGTCAACGGCATCGGCCCCAATACCGCTTGTGTGATTCTTTCCGCCCTGCCGCCCCAAGAACTGGTGAACGCCATCGCCGCCCAGGATGTGCGCCTCATTCAGTCCGTCAAAGGCATCGGTGCCAAAACCGCCCAACGCCTCATTATTGAATTGAAGGACAAAATCGCCAAAGGCGCCTTCGAGGTTTCTGATAATTTTTCAACAAATTACAATAATAATAAAATAGAAGCGTTATCTGCTCTGGTTGCGCTAGGTTTTGCCAAAAATTCAGCTGAGTAGGTTCTCGACAAAATCATCAAGGCCGAAGGCTCCTCGCTCACCGTCGAAGACTTAATAAAAAAAGCATTGAAACTGTTGTAAAATTATCTAATACAGCCATTTAGAAAGTGATTTTCCGAAATAACATCCATAAATTCATCCTCACATTTCTTGTTGTCGCAGTCTGCTGCTCCTTCCTTTGGGCCATCGCTACTCCCGATGCGCCCCATCGTCATTTTTCTTCTTTTGAAGATGAAAAACCTGCCGCTGCCATAGAGGATACCATCGAAACACAGCCCACCGCACTTCTTTCTACCGCAGTCCCGCCCCCTGACACAGGCCTGCATTCTCCCATCCCGTCTTACGACAACAACCCTCTCGATGAAGACCAGTTTTACAGCCCTTTCCATCTTTCAACGCCATCTTCGTATCACACCGATATCGTTTACGATTCTACCACAAATACTTACCGTTTTCAAAATATGATTGGCAGCACTCCCTTCGGGCCGAGTTCTTCCATGAGTATTGATGAATACATTGATTATGATTTAAGACAGTCAATATCAAACTATTGGCGTGAACGCGGTGCCTCTTACACATCTCACGGCAACCGCCGCGGCGGTGGCTTGATTCCGCAAATCCATGTCGGTGGCGACATCTTTGAAAGCATCTTCGGCAGCAATACCATCGACATCCGCCCCTCCGGCAATGTGGAACTTATTTTCGGCGTCCTCCACAACCGCAACGACAACCCATCACTCCCCGTAAAACAACGTAAAGTCACCCAGTTCAACTTCGATGAAAACATCCAGCTGAACGCCCTCGCCAAAATCGGTGATAAGATTGAGTTCAACCTCAATTACAACACCGAAGCGATGTTCGAATATGAGAATGAAATGAAACTCAAGTTCGAAGGCAAGGAGGATGACATTCTGCAACTTATTGAATTCGGTAATGTTACACTCCCGCTCAACAGCACGTTGATTACGGGTAGCCAGAGTTTGTTCGGTGTGAAGACGCAGTTGAAATTCGGTAAATTGATGGTGACGGCTGTCGCATCGGAGAAGAAGGCCGAATCGCAAACCATTACCGTTACCGGCGGCGCACAAACCAACGACTTCTACATCAAGGCGGATGAATATGACGAAAACCGCCACTACTTCCTCAACCAGTATTTCCGCGACCACTACAACCAGTTCCTCTCCACGCTGCCGTTGGTGAGTTCTCCCATTGTCATTACGAAAATCGAGGTTTGGCGCACCACCATCGGTTCCGCTACAACGAATAACCGTAACATTGTGGCTTTTACTGACTTAGGTGAAACAAATCCGCAGTTTGCCGGTTTTACTGCCACTCCCGGTGTCTACACGCCGTGCGATTCCGCCAACACCCTCGTCAGCTATATCGACACCTCGCTTTACCGCAACCTCGCCGATGTCAACAACAACATGCGTGCCAGAGGCCTCACCTCAGGCGTCGATTACGAAAAGGTCGAAAGTGCCCGACTCCTGAACTCGTCAGAATATACCTTCAACGCGCAACTCGGTTTCATTTCTCTGAATACCGCTCTCACCTCCGACCAGGTTTTGGCAGTCGCTTACCAATATACCATCATCGGCGACGACCACGTTTATCAGGTCGGTGAGTTTTCCAATGAGGTGAACGCCCCGCAGTGCCTTCGTGCCAAGTTGTTGAAAAGTACTACCTTGGATACGAAATCGCCGTTGTGGGACTTGATGATGAAGAATGTTTATAGCTTGAATGCCTACCAAGTTTCCAATGAAGACTTCATCCTCAATGTGCTTTATACCGGTGACGACGAAGGTGTCGCCAACGGATTCTTTAATTTGGGCAGTCAGAAAAACATTCCGTTGATTCGCCTGTTGGGCGTCGACCGTTTGAACAAACAGCAGGACACGATTTCCGACGGTATCTTCGACTTTATCGACAATGCAGCCACCCAGGGAGGTACCATCAATGCAACCAACGGTAAGATTTACTTCCCCACCATCGAACCTTTCGGCAAAGACCTTCGCGCCGTATTGACCGAACCGGAAATCGCCGACCGCTATGCATTCGATACCCTCTATCGAACTACAAAAACCTTGGCGAAACAGTACACCGCCAAAGATAAATATTACTTGGAAGGCAGTTACAAATCCAGTTATGGCTCTGAAATCTCGCTCAACGCGATGAATGTGCCCGAGGGCTCTGTAAAAGTTACCGCGGGAGGCATCACGCTGACCGAAAATGTTGACTATACTGTCAACTACAGCATGGGTACCGTTTCCATCATCAATTCGGGCGTGCTGAATTCAGGAACTCCCATTACCATCAGTTTGGAAAATCAGTCCACCTTCGCCACCACCGACCAACGCATGTTCGGCTTGAATTTGGACTATGCTTTTTCGGAGAACTTCAATATCGGTGCCACTTTGCTGAATTTGAATGAACGTCCTATCACACAGAAAGTCAACTATGGTGATGAACCTATCAATAATACGATTTGGGGCTTGAATCTCAACTATAAGACCAAGATGCCGTGGGTGACCAAGGCTGTCGACTTGTTGAGTTTCCATAGTACTACCAGTGAGTCAAATTTTCAATTTGAAGGTGAATTTGCCCACTTCATTCCCGGTCACTCTCGTGCCATCGGCAAGGAGGGAACGACCTATATCGATGACTTTGAGGCCACGAAGTCGACGACCGACCTGCGTTCCATCTATAAGTGGCATCTTGCTTCCACGCCGCAAGGTCAGATGCAGTTATTCCCCGAAGCCCACACGTCGGATGCCGACCCCGTTCGTCGCCAACTGGCCTACGGTTATAACCGCGCAAAGTTCTGTTGGTACATCATCGACCCGATTTTCTACCGCAACAACAGCGCCACTCCGCACAACTTGACAGTTGATGACCAGTCCGCGACTTACGCCCGTGAGGTCTATGAAACTGAGTTGTTCCCCAACAAAGAAAACGGAACTACCACACCCACAAATATTTCCGTCCTTAACTTGGCCTTCTACCCGTCGGAACGTGGCCCTTACAACTATGATGTCCATGGCAATGAGGGATTCTCTGCCGGTGTCGCTTCCGATGGTTCA
Organism: Bacteroidales bacterium; assembly: GCA_024400785.1. GTDB lineage: Bacteria > Bacteroidota > Bacteroidia > Bacteroidales > WCHB1-69 > UBA1756. The sequence continues at coordinate 9,038 of JAKSME010000015.1, read as the reverse complement.
TTGAATGTTCCGTCTTCCCGTTGGGGCGGTATCATGCGCGAAATGGACAACACCGACTTCGAGTCCGCCAACTATGAATATATCGAGTTCTGGATGATGGACCCGTTCATCGATAATCCGAACCACAGCGGTGGTAAGCTCTATTTCAACTTGGGTGACATGTCTGAGGATATTTTGAAGGATGGTAAAAAATTCTTTGAAAACGGTCTTCCGATTGATGGCAGCGACGAGAATGTTGAATACACCGTTTGGGGACGCGTCCCGACCATCCAGATGATTGTGACTTCTTTCGACAACAGCGACGAAGCCCGCCAATGGCAGGATGTCGGTTATGATGGTATGGAAGATGAACGTGAACGCGAGCATTTCGAAGACAACTTCCTTTCCATGCTCAATGGCTATCTGGATGCGGATGCCTATCAGCGTTTGGCAAACGACCCCTCATCCGACAACTTTCACTATTTCCGCGGTCAGGATTATGACGATCAGGATGTGAAAATTCTCGATCGTTACAAATATTATAATAATGCGGACGGCAACTCTCCCACCGACAACCAAAGTCCGGAAAACTATCCCACTTCGGGAACTAACATCCCGAATATGGAAGATGTCAACAATGACAACACCTTGAGTGAGGATGAAAAGTACTATCAGTATGTGGTGGATTTGCGTCCCGACCGCATGAATATCGGAGAAAACTACATCAACGATATTTATGAGGCCTCACCGGAACCGCTGCCGAACAACACCCGCCCGTTGACCAAGTGGTATCAGTTCAAGATCCCGATCAAGTCACCCGACAAAGTGGTGGGTAATATCTCCGGTTTCAACTCCATCCGCTTTATGCGTCTCTTTATGCGCGATTTCGATCAGCCCATCATTTGCCGTTTGGCCACCTTCGAGCTGGTGAAGAGCGACTGGAGAACCTGTTCTCTTGATTTGATGGAAGATGGCGATTATCTTCCGGCCAACGGTGGCGATGAAACCAGTTTTAATGTTTCTTCTTTGAGTTTTGAAGAAAATGGCAACCGCGACCCGGTTCCGTACGTCATTCCTCCCGGAATCGAACGCGAACAAGGTTATGGAAGCACTACATTATATTATGTAAATGAACAGGCCCTGACCATGAAAGTCCAGAATTTGATGGATGGTGATGCCCGCGCTATTTACAAAACTACCAAATATGACCTTCGTAAGTTTAAGAAACTCAGAATGTTTATCCATGCTGAGAAGGTAAATGCCAACGACCATCTCACCAAGGGCGAGGTGACAGCCTTCATCCGTTTGGGGTCTGACTTTACCGACAACTATTACGAATATGAAATTCCCGTGGAATTTACCCCGTGGTACTGCGGTAAGGACTCCACCGCGGTTTGGCCGATGAGCAACAGAATGGAAGTCATTCTCGACTCTTTGGTGTCGGTGAAGCAGATGCGCAACAAAGAGGTTCGCAACGGCTCTCATCCCAGCATTGCAGTTCCTTATTCCGTCGATTTGAACGGCAACCGTGTCACCGTCGTCGGTACCCCGAACTTGGCCGATGTGGCCACCATCATGATCGGTGTCCGCAACCCGAAAAAGAAAACCCTGAACGATGGCGACGACATGTGTCCCAAGTCGGTGGAAATCTGGGTGAATGAGTTGCGTTTGTGCGACTTCGACGACAAACAGGGACTCGCCGCTTTGGCACGCATGCGCTTGAATTTGGCCGATGTGGGTGATATCACCCTATCGGGAACGGTGTCAACTCCCGGCTTCGGTACTTTGGACCAGTCTGTGACTGAGACGCAGAGCGAAACCCGTTACAGCATCGATTTCGCTGCCAACCTCGAAGCGGGTAAGACACTCTTCCCCGAAAAATGGAACATCCGTATCCCTCTCCATTACGACCTTTCACAAAATGTTTCCATCCCAGAATATAACCCCCTGAATCCCGATGTGAAATTGAAAGAGGATTTGAAAACCTACGAAACCATGGCCGAACGCGACTCCATCCGCCACATGACCACCGATTTCGTGCGCCGACAAAATGTGAATTTGATGAATGTTCGCAAGGAACGTAATTTCGACAAACCTATCAAAATCCGTCCTTGGGATATTGAAAACTGGGATTTTTCGTATGCTTATTCTGAAATCAAGACGCGCAATGTGGATGTGGAATTTGACAACGAGTTCTCCCATCAGGGTGAGTTGGGCTATGCCTATAATAGCAACCCGAAGAATATCCGTCCGTTGGCAAGTCAAAAATGGCTGAAGTCTAAATGGTTGCAGCTGATTCGTGACTTCAACTTCTACCCGTTGCCGAAGATGTTTACCTTCCGCACCACCGTGCTTCGCGAATTTAATGAATTCAAGTACCGCCCCAAGAGCAAGGGTAATGTCATCATGGATACCAGTTTTGTGAAAACTTTCGACTGGACGCGTGATTATGCACTTCGTTGGGATTTGTCGCAGGGATTGAAGTTTGAGTATACCGCCAACGCTTCCGCCCGCATTGACGAGCCACAGGGTTTGATTGACACTCGTGCCGAACGCGACTCCATCTGGCGCTGCTTCGGCCATGCCGGCCGTGTCAACACCTTCCAGCAGCGTTTCGACGCCTCTTGGCAGGTGCCGATCAACAAAATCCCGCTTTTCAGCTGGATTACAGCTTCCGCTCGTTACAGCTCCACATACGATTATTCTGCTACATCCATGGCCCTTAGCTATTTGGGTAATACCATCGCTAACTCGCAAACTTTACAGTTGAACGGAAATGTCAACTTTGTCAACCTTTATAATAAAATTCCTTATTTGAAGAAAATCAATCAGGGCTCAAATAAGAATAACGGCAAAAATGGTAAGCTTAACGCAGTGAAGGGGAAGGCCGCCGCTGCTGATGAAGATGAAAGCAAGGAAGATAAGAAGGAAAAGGGCAAAGGCAAAGATAAGGGGAAAGGCCAGGATTCTTTGAAGGAAAAACCCAATTATGGGAAAATCATTCTTGATGGTAGTTTGCGCTTTTTGATGATGTTGCGAAATGCCTCTTTGAGTTATACTTCCGGCAATGGTATCTCCATGCCCGGTTTCATGTGCGCCCCCAACATCATGGGGTTGAATTGGACGAATGGCGCTCCCGGCTTCTTGTTTGTTTTCGGCGGACAAACCGATATCCGTCACATCTCATCCGACAGAGGTTGGCTTTCTACCGATACGTTGATGAATTACGCCTACCAGGAAAATCACAATCGGGTGATTAATTTCCGTGCCACCATCGAACCCTTTAAGGATTTTCGTATAGATGTTACGGCGAATAGAAATGAAAGTTCCAGCTATTCAGAATATTATCGTGCTGATGGTGAGGGCGTTTTCCACTCTTATACTCCCAAGACGCAAGGCAATTACAACATCACTCAGTTCGGCTTGGGCCGCTTCTTTACCAAAGGGGATAAGATTTTTGAAGATTTCATGAATGTCCGATATGAGTTGGCCACTCGTTTGTCGGAACAGAATCCGCATTCAGGCGGCGTTATCGACACGACCGGCTATCCCGTCGGTTATGGAAAGCTTTCTCAGGATGTGCTCACCTCCGCATTCCTCGCCGCTTACGCCGGAAAAAACAGCGCGACACTCGATGTGTCAAGCCCGTTCCCGAAACTTCCGCTCCCCAACTGGCGATTGAACTACACCGGTTTTACCAAAATTAAAGGCGTTGAAAAAGTCTTCCAGAGTCTCTCTCTCACCCATGCCTATACCTGCACCTATAACATCGGCAATTATACTACCAACCTCCTTTATACAGAAGATATTAACGGCAATTCCACCGCCAGAGACCAACTCGGCAACTTCATCCCCAGTCGCGAAATCGGACAGATCACCATCTCCGAACAACTCAACCCGCTCATCGGTTTCGACATGACGCTCAAAAACAGCTTGATGATCAAGGTTGAGTACAAACGCTCTCGCAACACCTCCCTCAGTTTCGCCAACAACCAAATCACTGAAATGACCTCCAACGAGTTGTCGGTTTCCGCCGGTTACCGTATCAAAGACATCACCATCGGTTTCATCTTCTCAGGTATGAAACGTCAGGTGACCAGCGACCTCAACCTTACTTTCTCGTTCGCTTTGAAGGATAATCAAACCGTACTCCGTAAAATCGCCGAAGAAATCAACCAGATTTCCGCCGGTTCACTCTCCATGACCATCAATTTCGCTGCTGATTACCAACTTAGCAAAATGGTCGGTCTGACACTTTATTACGATCATATCATCAACAAACCCTACATTTCCCAACAATATAACAACATGAATATCGACGCCGGTATCAAGGTGAGATTGATGTTGGCACAGTAGTTCGGTTAAACGGTTAAGCGGTTAAACGGTGAATATTAAGAACAAAATTCCATTAATATGATTCGCAATAAGATTTCGGATTCGGATTTGGAAAAACGCACAACACCGCGCGAAAATGACATTCGCGGGTGTTATTACAGAGACCAAACAGCTATTTTCCATTCCAAACCGTTTCGCCGGCTGAAGTTCAAGACGCAGGTTTTTTTCAACCCGAACGACGACCACATCTGCACCCGAATCGAACATGTGTTGCATGTTGCTTCGGTGAGTGCCACCATTTGTCGCGGACTGAATGCGAAGAAGGATGAGGAATGGGCGCTCAATGAAGATATGGCATACGCCATTAGTTTGGGGCATGACCTGGGGCACACGCCTTTCGGTCACGCGGGCGAGGCGGCGCTGGCACGCTATCTCGGCGGTCGCGACCGGTTTATGCATGAGGTTAACAGTTACCGCGTGGTGGAAAAGTTGATTTCCGGCGGGCAGGGACTCAACCTTACGTATGCGGTTAAAGATGGAATTATCTGCCACAATGGAGAGAAGTTTGAACGCTCCATCACCCCGGACTTTACGGTGAAAAATCTGGATGAGATTCATTCCCGTCAGTTCGTTCCGTCGACGTACGAGGGCGCAATTGTCCGTTTTTCTGACAAAATCGCCTATCTCGGTCGCGACATCGAGGATGCGATGGTGGCTGGATTTATCAAGAAAAAAGACATTCCATCGGAAATCCGTCGCAAAATCGGTGACAGCAACAGCAACATAATCAACTACTTGGTGAATGACCTCGTCGCACATTCCACCGAGCAGGCCATCGCTGTGTCGGAAGAAGCCCACGAATTGATGCTCACCCTCCGCAAATTCAATTACCAGAATATTTACGGTCACCCCATCCAACTGCAGGTGGAAAAATCGTGCGACCGAATCGTTTCCACCATCTTCGACTATCTTTACGAAATCCACCAACATTTCGATTGGAACAACCACCGTTATCGCGGCAAGCGAACTTTGGTTCTTGATAACTATTTTGTTGATTATCTGAAAAATATGAGCGGCTTCTATCTCAATGAGGCCACCAAAAACGGATGGACCGAAGACGAAATGGGCAAGCAGATTGTTGCCGACTACCTCTCCGGCATGACCGACCGTTTCGCTTTGGAATGCATGAAAGAAATCACTTTGCCGCGCGCAGTGAAATTCCATCACGGAATCGGGGAGTTCTGATTTTGGACGAAGCGTGGAAACGGGGAAGCGTGGAAACGGGGGAGGATTGAGGTTTTTTTATCGTAAAAAAGAAGTATTTTTGCGGCAGGATTATTGTCATTTTCTCCATCCATTTGGGGAAATGGTTCGTAACAGAAAATCAACCTTTATGCCAGAAAACAACACAAATATCACTCCGTTGTGGCTCGAAATGCGTCCCGAATATATCGATGCCAATTTCGAAAGATTATCCGATTATTTGAAGAAGAATGCCAATGAAAAGAAGGATAGTTTTCATGCGGAAACGCTTCATTTGTTGCATCTTAGAGTTGAACAATATCTGGATAGACTTTCCTCACAGTCATTGTCGCTTTTGGACAATGGAGGTCTGCAAATATCGCCAAGTTGGAAAGATGATTTGACTTTCGGTATGAAGTTGTTCGGCGTTTTCCTTCTTACGAGTGATGCGATTGCCGACCGCACTCTTCGAACCAAAGTCTACCTGTATCAACATCTGTTGTTGGGACAGCTTTGTTCACCCAACTTGCAAAAGTCAATTTCGGACAAGGCCCTGGAAGTCGCCCTTTGTTCCGAAGTGCGGAGCGTCGGCTACAACTGGAATGATTTGCAGAATGATTCCGTTGACGTGCTGGCCAGCAAGGTGGTCAAGTATGGAAAGTGTGACGGAAATAATTCTGAGTCTTGGCTTGAGGGATTGGGAAGTGCTTGTCTGACAAATGAAAAGCTCAAGTTGATGCCCTGCAGCAAGCGCGATTTTGCGAAAAACTCGTATGTGCCTTCCCTCTCTATCGTTGATGGGAAAGTTGAGGTGCTTTCTCTGCAAAGTGGCAAGCTCCGTCAGAGTGAGCAGGATGATGTCGATTCGGTGATGAAATTTACCAAAGACTACATTAATGGTTTGAAGACGGTTCAAAGCTCGAAAAAGGAACTCTTTTCATATCAACCTGATAAAGATGAAAAGGTAAATGTCAGAGTGACAGCGATTTCAAATTTAAAAATTGAAGTTGTTACTACCGATAAAAAACATGTTCCCCTCCACGGAATTGCAAAAATGGGCAATGTTATGTGCTGCAACTTCTATGACTGTTTGAAAAGTTTTAAGGTGGGGGATGAGTTTGGCACTCGTTATGTGAGGAATGAAAACGGAGTTCCTGTATTTGAAATCGATCAGGAGTTCATTGCCTATATAACCGAAATGGTTTTTGAACCCAATCAGGAAGTTCTTGCGCGCGCTGAGCGAACCACGAAGGGAACCACGATGTGGATTACTGAATTTGGTGTGCCGGTGTATACCAATAATGATGTTCATGATGATGGAGAAAGAGCGATACTTTCCATTTCCTATATTAATGATAATGGGTATATATATGCTCATTATCAACAAGATACGGATGAGGCTTTTGATGCCGCGGCTGCAAGAATGCAAACGCTGCAATGCTTCTGTTATCCCCCCTCGGAAACGAAGGAGGTGGTTGAATTGGAAACGGTGAGAAGTCTCGACAAGCAGACGCTTGCCGGTTTTGCGCGTGCGCTCTATCTGCTGCAAAAGAGTGTTTCGTTGCCGCGTGAGCGTTATCGCATACTCTGTGTCATTGCCATCTTGTGCCAAATGACCGATGACGCACCCTCTTTCCAAATGGTGGATTTCGTTACGCAGTACATCCGTTATACCATCTATTTCGCACAAGGAAGTCACTCTAAAATCATGGAACTCACGCCGGGAGAACTTATCAAAGGGGATATTTCTACCGACCGTAGAATCACCATAATTGAGATTTTACGCAATTATGAAACCATCATCAACCCCGTTTTTTTGGAAGACACCATCCAAAAGGGAGAAGAATCAATCGCCAAATTGGCCAAACTGGTGCAGACCAGCAATCGAATGCAGGGACTGCTTGAGCGGCCGTTGCTGAACTCTCTCAAACGAGAAATCACCAAAATGCTTTCTCTTGAGGATGAATCCACCAAGGGCTTGGAGGAAGAAAATGGAATATACTTGGGAACTGAGGATTGGAACAGGGAATTCAAAACGTCATTTGTGTATCCGCCCAATAACGGAATGCAGGCGGCACCGCAAGTTCAAAAGTTTAACGTGTTCAAGGGAGTGTGTGCCTTTCTGAACTCAACCACTGGCGGAACACTTTATCTCGGCGTGAATGACTTGGGTTATGTAACTGGAATACAACAAGATATGGTATATCTCCATAAATATTCCATGGATGAATATCTGCGCCACATTACCGATGAGGCCAAACAGGCCTTCGGTCTCGATTTGATGACGTACATTCGCATTGTACCGATGTTTGAGGAAAAGGTAGTCGCCATTCAGGTGGCTCCCAGCGAGTATAAGATTGCTAAACTGAATGATACCGCCTATATCCGAATCAATGCTGAGTCAAGGGAAATGGATGATGAAACGGCTTCGCAGATGATGTCGCGGAAATTGCATTTCGATAAAGACAAGGCTTCCAAGGAGTTCGCTCTCGCCAAGGCGATTGAGGGAAAGGTCAAGGTGATTTTGCACGGTTATCGCTCCAATAACAGCGACGACTGCCGCGACCGAAAGGTGGAACCCATTTCCTTCGCCCGTGCCCACAAACATGTTTGTTGTTATGAAAATTCAAGCCAATGCAACAAATTGTTTAGCATCGCGAGAATCAGAAATGTGGAAGTAACGGCGGAACCTTGGACTAATACCTTGGACCATAAAGAGTTGCAAGTTGACTTGTTTCACATGGCGGGCGAAAGAAAAATTCATGTTGTTCTGATGCTTGACAACATGGCGCGCAACTTGTTGGTGGAAGAGTTTGAAGGCAGCGAGAATGAGTTGACGGATAATAAGGATGGCAGTTGGACGTTGGAAACGGATGTCTATCAGCTGGCCGGTATCGGTCGCTTCTACATCGGTTTGGCCGAGCATATCACAATTTTGTCGGCACCAGAGTTGGAGGAATACGTGAAGGAGCAGATGCGGAGGTGGAAGCTGTAGGTGATTGCTCGGATTGATATATTTTAACCTGTCTGTTTATCCGTTTACCCGAATTTCGTATTTTTGCAGTTTGAAAATTCAAGTTAAAGATGGAAGTTAAAGACGGGACTAAAGAACTGGAAACCAAAGGGATAGGTAAGCTTTTGTGGATTTATGCACTGCCTGCTGTTGTCAGTCAGATTATCGCTTCCGTCTATAACATTGCCGACCGAGCTTTCATCGGTCACGGTGTGGGGGCGTTGGCGATTGCCGGATTGGCCATCACGCTGCCGATTATGAATGTAATTCACGCTTTCGGAGCCCTTATCGGTGTGGGCTCGGCCTCCCGCATGTCGATTGTACTTGGGCGCAAGGACGTTAACTGGGCGGAAAAGATTCTGGGTAACAGTATGATTTTCACGTTGGTGTTGGGTGGCTTGGTGATGCTCAGCGGTTATCTTTTCATGGATGACATCCTGGTTCTTTTTGGCGCTTCTGCCGATACCGT
>JAKSME010000149.1 GCA_024400785.1 Bacteroidales bacterium | reverse complement strand
CAGAAAGAGTTTGGGAAAAAACAACCTAGTAGATCATTTGACAGATATTGTTGATCAATATGGAGTAGAGCATAACCTGATTGACTTTGAACTTACAGAAACCGCTGTCTATGATGATCAGGCGACCATGATTCGTATTTTGAATGAATTGAAAAATCGTGGATTTAAGATTTCCATGGATGATTTTGGTACAGGATATTCTTCCTTGTCACTGTTGAGCGCTATGCCACTTGATACAGTGAAAATTGATAAGTCCTTTGTAGATGATATTGGCGAAGGCAAAGATGATACAAAGAAATGCATTATTTTGCGTCATATTATTGGAATGGGAAAAGAGTTGTACTCCACTCGCCTGCAAGCCCGTGAGTTGTTTGAACGCGCCAACGACGTGTTGGGTTTCCGCATCACCGATATCATGTTTGATGGAACGGAAGATGAATTGAAGATGACGAAGGTGACACAACCCGCTGTTTTCCTTCACTCGGTGGTGGCATTCCTTACGGCAGAGAATTTGCCTGCCCCCGACATGGTTGCCGGTCACTCTCTCGGTGAATTTTCCGCACTTGTAGCCAACCGAACTCTGGCCTTCGAAGATGCGCTCATGCTCGTTTCCAAACGTGCCACCGCGATGCAAAAGGCCTGCGAATTGCACCCATCCACCATGGCAGCCGTCCTTAAATGCGACGATGCCGTCATTGAGCAAGTTTGCGATTCCATTACCGATGAAATCGTCGTTACGGCCAATTATAACAGTCCGGGACAGCTGGTGATTTCCGGAACCGTACAAGGTGTAGACCTCGCTATTGAAAAACTGCGTGAGGCTGGCGTGCGTCGCGTGCTTCCGCTGAAAGTGGGTGGCGCGTTTCATTCCCCGTTAATGCAGACGGCTCAGGACGAACTCGCCGAGGCTATTAGCCAAACTCACTTTTCTGTACCGATATGTCCTGTGTATCAGAATTTTAGTGCAAAAGGAACGACCGATGTCGAAACTATCAAGCATAATCTTCAACAACAGCTCACGCATCCGGTACGGTGGACCCAGTCAGTGCTCCAAATGGTGGAAGATGGTGCCACTGAGTTTGTTGAATTTGGTCCGGGCGAAGTCCTGCGGGGGCAGATTCGGCGTATCTCGTCCCAAGAAAAAAAGAAAAAAGGGGAGTAGTTAGTTGTTTTTTTTCGGAAAGTTTTTTGATTGAGCGTATTGGTATTGGCCATTTTCAAAATAGATGAAATGGGCGGAAATCTTATTTCCACCATTTTCTAAAAGCCGCATGGCCTTTTCTCTCCCCATAACCATAAATGCAGTCGCGTATGCGTCCGCAGTCGCGCAATCGTCTGCTATTACAGTTACACTCAGTAGATTCGACTTTTCTGAAAATCCGGTTTGGGGATTGATGATGTGGGAATAGCGTTCACCGTTTTCCTCTTTGTAGTTTCTGTAGTTTCCACTCGTGGCAACTGCGCGGTCGCCCAAAACAAAGCGATAGCTCGATTCCACCCTCCCGTTTTTGTCCGTTGTCGGCACCTGAATGCCGACATTCCATTCCTGTTGCGCGTTTTTGCGGCCTTTGCACCGCAACTCGCCGCCGATGTCGACAATATAGTCTGCTATACCCTTCGATTCCAAGAGTCTGGCCACTTTATCAACTGCATAACCTTTGGCTATTGCATTGAAATCCAGCTGGATACGGGAGTCTTCTTTCTGAAGTTTCTTGTTGGCGACGTGCAATTTCTCGTAGCCGACAAATTGGCGGATGGAGTCGATGGCGAGCGTTGTGTCGGCAACCGGGTGCTCCGCTTTGTTGCTGCCGAATCCCCAAAAAGTGATGAGCGGCGCCGCTGTGATGTCAAATGCCCCGTCGGTGGCGGTACTGACTTTATTCGAAAGTTTGAGAAGGTACACAAAATCTTCCGGCAGACTTACCTCTTCATTGCGGTTCAGCTTCGACACCGTGGAAGTGCCGCAAAAGATGGAAAATTCGTTGTTGATTCCGTCGAGAACAGCTTCTACTTCATTTTGCAATGCTTCATCTTCCGTTCCCACATACGTAATTGCATAATAAGTTCCAAAGGCCTGCCCCTGGAACTTATTGATTTTTTTCTGTCCGCAACCAGTTAGAAGTATTACAAGAATTATCAGCAGGGAAAGTTTATTCGTCATTTCGTTGATTATCAAAAGTTTATATTACCACCCCTTTGTCCCCTCCTTAAAAAGGAGGGGAATTTTACTTCCCCTCTTTATTTTTTTATAGAACTAATTTCACGCTTCCACGCTTCCACGTTTCCACCATTCCACCATTCCACTCTTTCACCATTTCACCCTTCCACTATTTCAGATGCAAATTATGCCCCATTTTTTCCTGTTTGGTTTTGAGGTAAAAACGGTTGATGTCGTTAGGTTCAATGATGATGGGAACGGTTTCGACGATTTCGATGCCGTGGCCGAGGAGCCCGGCGCGTTTTGACGGGTTGTTGGTGATGAGGTGGAGGCGGGTGGCTTTTTGGTCGCGGAGGATTTGTGCACCGATGCCGTAGTCGCGTTCATCGGCTTTGAAACCGAGTTCGAGGTTGGCTTCCACGGTGTCGCGGCCAAGTTCCTGCAGGTGGTAGGCTCTCAGTTTGTTCACTAAGCCGATGCCACGGCCTTCTTGGTTCATATACAGCACCATTCCTTTTCCGGCTTTGTCGACCATTTCCATGGATTTGTGCAGTTGTGCGCCACAGTCACATTTGCAGGACCCGAAGATGTCGCCGGTAACGCAGGAGGAGTGAACGCGTACGAGCACGTCATCGCCTTCATTCCATTCGCCTTTGCGGAGTACGAGGTGGGTTAGGCCGTTGTTGAGTTGTGTGTATGCAATGAGTTGAAAATCACCCCATTCGGTTGGAAGTTTCACTTCCTGTTCTTTGCGAATGAGAGTTTCGGTTTTGACACGGTAGGCAATCAGGTCTTGGATGGTGATGATTTTGATGCCATAGTGTTTGGCCACTTCCATGAGTTGAGGAACGCGGGCCATGGTGCCGTCGGGGTTGATGATTTCGATGAGGGCGCCGACGGGCTGGAGGCCGGCCAGGCGGGTGAGGTCGACGGCGGCTTCGGTGTGGCCGGCGCGGACGAGCACGCCGCCATCACGGGCGCGCAGCGGGTTGACATGGCCCGGACGACCGAAATTCTCGGGACGCATTTCCGGATTGGCCAGTGCCTGAATGGTGCTGGCACGGTCGAACATTGAAACCCCGGTGGTACAACCATGCCCCAGCAAATCTACCGTAATGGTGAATGGAGTGCCGAGCAACGATGTGTTGTTGGCCACCTGCATTTCCAAGTCGAGCTCGCGGCAGCGGTCGGCACTCATCGGAGCGCACAGCACACCGCGGCCGTAACTCATCATAAAGTTGACCTTCTCGGTGGTGATCTTTTCTGCAGCAATAATAAAATCGCCTTCGTTTTCTCTGTCTTCGTCATCTACAACAATCAAAAATTTCCCTTCGCGAAAATCTTCAATTGCTTCTTCTATCGTGTTGAATTTGAATTCCATGTTTTGAATCGGTATGAATGAAAGTGTATGAAAAGGAAGTGAAAATGTTATGATTATTGGGAAACGATTTTTTGGAATGAAATTTTCTTTACACCCCATTGTCCATTGTACGTGTTCGGATCGTCGGTCTTGAAACGGAAAGCGAAACGAACCTGGTCGTTGTCATTGAAGTTCCCCAATCCAGAGACTTCGGCTTTGTACCAACTTCCACTTAATACACTGTAATTGAGCTGGTGCCATGCAGTAATGGGCGTGTTTTCACCTGTATAATTCGTTGTGTAATAAATCATGAACATGTCGGTATTGACAGTGGAGACATCCGTGCTGAGCAGTTGCTCTACGAGCATGGTGGCTCCGTTGACGTCTTTGCCTTGGAATGCCGGGGAAATCAGCCAGTCATCGGTGACAGTTGTCGCCTGATTGTGGAACATGAAATTGTTAATGGCATTGTAGTTCCATCCTCCACCAATAATTTCAGTGTTTCCATCAGAAAGATTTGTGGATGCGATTTCTTGCAAACTGCCAAATTCCAAAACGTCATCAATGGTGCGGAGCATGAGTTGGTAGGTGCTGTTGTAAATGGAAAGAATGCCGATGAGATCTCCGCTGCCTCCAGGAACGTGCGATTTGCGGAATTTCGCATAGTTGGAAGTACGAACCACCAA
>JAKSME010000148.1 GCA_024400785.1 Bacteroidales bacterium | reverse complement strand
TTTTAGAAGTCCAAAACTCCACACGAGTGTGAAAGCGGCCTTTGTTGCATTCCCACTCGTAGCCATGCCAAAATTCACCGTCGCAAAAAACCGCCACTCGTTTCTTTTTGAAACAGAAGTCTGGCTTCCCGGGAACATCCTTAGGGTGTTTACGGTAACGTAAGCCACTCTGCCAAAGTGCTTTACCGAGAATTATCTCAATAGAGGTCCCAGTAGCCTTGTTGGCTTGCATACAGCGACGACGTTGTTGAGGGGTGAGGTGGTCCATGGTGGAATGGTGGAATGGTGGAATGGACGAAGGGTGAAAAGGTGAAAAGGTGAAAATTGGAGCTAAGGGTGGTAATATTCAGTTATTTACGGAGCCAGAGGGTGGTTTCGCCTTCATTGAAGAAGCCGGGAGCGATTTCAAGAATGCGTGGTGAGTGGAGGCGGTGACGGATAGCATCTTTGAGGGCTGTACCGTTATTGTAGCCGTGAATAACGATGATTTTATCGACGTTACGCGGGGCATTGTTCACAAACTCGCGAACAGCTTTCAGCGCGTCATCGACATACATTCCGTGAATGTTGATAGTGAGTGTGTTTCCCATAAGCGAAATCGTTGGTGATTGATCAGTGAACTATGTTGCCGTGTTGAATCGTTGAGATGTTGATTTTCAACCATTAACCCATTAACCCACTAACCCATTTCAGCACCTCCACATCGGCGGGGAGCCATTTTACGGAGAGGAGTTCCTCTTTGAAGAGCCAGCGGGCGGCCTCGTGTTCCAGCAGAGTGGGTGCATCACCCACGATGGTGCAGCGGAAGCACTGCATCGAGAGGTGGAAGTCGGGGTAGTCGTATTCCACGGTGTGGAGCAGTTCGCCAACCTCGATGTCGGTGGCGAGTTCCTCACGTATTTCGCGACGGAGGGCCTGCTGAGGTGTTTCACCGGGCTCGATTTTACCACCGGGAAACTCCCACCAGTCTTTCCAGTCGCCGTACCCGCGCTGGGTGGCGAAGAGTTTTCCATCTTGAACGATGACAGCGGCGACGACGTGTTTGGTTTTCATTTGGGTTGAATTGTTGATTAGTGAACTGTGATCAGTGAACTGTGATCTGAGTTGGAAAAAATGTTGAGGTGTTGAGTGCAAGGTGAAAGGAAATTCAGGGTAGTTTTTTGTCGCATTTCGGGCAGCGGCCTTTAGCCGCTTCGTCGAATTGGCCGCCGCATTCGCAGTCGGGCAGCGGTTCCCAGCCCAAACTTAAATCGACATAGCGGGCTTTGCCGCAGCGGTTGCAGTAGAGGGTGGCCTGCCCCACGACATTCACGCCGTAGGTTCTTTCAAACGTGTGTCCGCAATGCGGGCAAATGAGGGTTAGGGTGTGGGACATAAAGGGGAATTATTATTTAGTTTTGCAAAATTCTTTCAACTCTTTTCCTGCAAGGTAGATGGGGGCACCTTCTAACGGAGAATCTTGCTGAACATTTTTTTCTTTCAGAATTTCCTGGACATCAATATCTATTTTTGATACTTCGTTTTTCAATCCGTATAACAGATATTTTGCGCCATTAGGAGTAGGATAATCTAATGATTCCATCTTCTCTTTATCAGAGACTTTAGGTTCATCTTTCAAACGCCAAACTTCAAATTCTTCAGGGTTATCAAAGTTATACAACACCAAATGTGTGGCACAAACAACAAACGAATCATTTTCATCAACTGCTCCTCGACGCTCACCAAGACGAACATTGTACAATTTATTCGCTATTATCCAATCATAATGGTCCTTGCTTTTATAGCAACCAAGCAAATAGATTCGTTGAATACCATATTCCGCTCGGTCTTCTGCAACTTGGAAAATCTTTTTAAAATCCCCTTCTTTATTTTCATACGAATACGGTCGCACAAATTGCAGATGGTATATTCTAGGTTCTTCTCCCAAACGATGTGGACGGACAATAAAATCCTTCTGCAATTCTGTTAGCAAATCCAATGTTTCTGCATCGTGTTTCTCGCACTTGCTTTCATCTTTCAAATCTTCCTCACTTAACTTATCCAAAGCAAGAATCAGCAAATTGCTTTTCTCATCTGGATAAGGACGAAATACCTTCCCAATAATTCTACGGAAATGTCTGTCAACAGCAGATTTGATGTCTTTGTTCTTGGGAGCCAGTATCCAAAAATCATATAGCTTGTTGAACCTTGAAATTAAATCATCTCTGAATTTTGTTCGAATATTGTTCTGAATGCTCTTGTCTGCGCCTTGCACATAATGCGCCAACACATATAGGAAGTTGATGTTGTAGGTTTGCAGAACGAAAGTATCGCGGTCGAAAAGGCGGTTGGGGAAATGATAATTGATGAGTTTGTTTTGATATTTTTTTCCTGCTTCTTCAAAATCCTTTCCAGCATACTTGTCGTATTCGTTTTCCAAGCCATCTTCGTTGTAAGAATACACTTCGTTTTTGGGGTTCCCTTTATCATCTTTTACTTCTTTAATCGCGCTTGCGCGGATAAAGAAATTGGGCGTGATATTATAACCTTCTGTCAGTTCATCGCGATACTGAAGTTCGTCAGGATATTGTTTGTTTTTATTAAAAATATCAATATGGTACTGAATGATGTTTTTGGCGTAGGTAAACTGTTTATAAACAGCCGTTTCTCCCAAGTCGGTGCTTTCCTTGTAGTATTTGCTGTCGCCGATAAAATAGATTTCTCCGGCATTGTTGATGAGCGAAGGTTCTTTGTACAAATGGTCGATACGCTTGCCGTCTTTCTGATGCTTGAGTTTCAGCAGTTCATCATTTCCCTCATTTCCGCCGATGAGCTGGTCGATCATATCTTCGAAAATGATGTTGAATTTGATGGCCAGCAACTTCTCTTCGTGATATTTGCCGGAAGCGATTTTCTCTGCTTTATCAAAGAAAACGTAGAGCAGATTCCACAGTTTGACAAGTTCGTCGGTGAAGTATTTTTTGCGGATGGTTCGCAGGCGGCGGGTGCCCTGTCCTTGCGCAATCATCGATTCTATTTTCCGTATCGGGATGAGGTCGTAGCGCAAATCGCACACTGTTTTGAACCGCATTTTCTCCTGCAAGAAACGAAGCGTGGAATAGAACAGCACAATCAGTTCCTCATCGAAATTGATGGATTTGGTCTTGTTGTAGAAATCCATATAGATGGGCGTGCCGTCTTGCAGAAACGGCTGTACTTTGCGCACAGTTTTGTTCCAATTGATTTTGTGGGAGCCGCTGCGGTTGACGATGGAGATAAAGGTAAACAGATGGCGGTGTTCTTTCTGGAATTTCTGAAGTTGGAGAATGATGTCGAGGTAGGTTTCGCATTTCTCGCCTTTGGAAGAAGCCACCTCCTGCACATTCGACATCTTGACGATTTCCGTTCCGGGATTGCGTTCCACGAAGTGCGCAATGGCCTGATACAGCCAGGCGGAGAGCTCGAAAACGGTTTTCTTTTCGTCATTAAGACTCGTGTCTGATAAAGAATCAAGCTTGATGATTTCTTCGGGCTTGTATTTCCCGAAAGCCATTTCTATTTTTTTTGGCGGATTGTTCTTATCCTCAACTTGTGTGATGAAAACCTTGGGCAGCACGAAAACCACGTCATTCACTTTCGGATTCGTGCAGTAGAAATAACCCACGCAGCCCACTTTCACGCCGTTGGCGGTTTCAGTGAGATAGGCCTGGTCCACGCACTGCTTTACCAGCGCAATGTCATCGGCATTTTTATATTGGTATTCTTCGAAAAGGAGGATCATAACGGCTATTTTTTGCCTGAACTTTTTTCAGCCAGTTGTTTAATGGTTTCCAAATATGCTTTTTCAACAGGCGATAGAGTCTGTTGCTGATATTTGTGATATTCGGTTTCAGCTTTTTCCAATGCTTCCTGATGGCTAATGGAACCAGAATCTGCCAACAACTTCCTATTCCCCGATGAAAGAATATTATCCAATTGGAGAATGTAGTCACTCATATACATTGGTTTATGTTCCATCGCCTGAATTTCCGCAAAATCAAAGTAACCGGAAACCAAATTATTCAGTATTTTAAGTTCTTTCTCATCCAAATAATTCTTGGCGACTCCAATATCCTTTTTAGTTGGTATTTCGCCAGCAAAAGAGGTCAATCCCATAAATGGCTTTTGGGCATCGGCACGTTCGTATATAGCTTCAGCAGCCGTCTGTCCGTGGGCCGCCTGATGCA
>JAKSME010000147.1 GCA_024400785.1 Bacteroidales bacterium | reverse complement strand
GAAATTGTCATAATTCCTCCAAAAAAGACGGCAAAAAGCCAAATACATTATAAAAACGACATCGCAGATGGCAAGTACACCGCGTGGTACAGCAAAGCAGAAACCATCAACGGTTTGAATGCGCTGCGCATCACCGGTGCATACAAAAACAACCTGATGGATGGCAAATGGGTTTATTATGATGAGGATGAAATTCCCGTCGGCGAAGCCAATTTCCACCAAGGCACCGGCTTGATGACCACTTTTCATAACGGAGAAGTCATCCGTACCACCCACCACCTACAAGCAAGACCGCATCGTGGCTGTCAATGGCGTGGCTGTCGATCGTGACACAATACCCACCAACGAATAACATGACAAAATCGGCTGTCAGAATCTTCTTATTCGCATTGTTAACCGCCTGTTTTTCAAACATTCAGGCACAGCAGAAGATTTACTTTCAAGCCAACTTGTTGGAATATGACGAAGATGTAAGGCCCGGTGTGGAGCAATACACAGGGAACGTAATATTCCGCAGCGGGGAAACCATCGGTTATTGCGACCGCGCCGACCACTACCGCAACGAAAACCGCTTGCACGCTTTTGGAAATCCCGTCAAAATTCACGTTAACGACACCGTGACCCTTTACGGGAAAGAGATTATTTATGACGGAAACGCCGAATTGGTAACCATCTATTACAATGTGCGTTTGACGGATAAAACTGCCACACTCTACACCGACAGTATGACCTACGACCTAAACGCAAAAATGGGTTATTACCTTTGCGGAGGGAAAATGGTAAGCAAAGAAAATGTGCTTACCAGCCAAAAAGGGTACTACTACACGAATACGAAAATGGCCAATGTGAGCGAAACCGTTCACTTCGTCAACGACACCTACACGGGAGATTGCGAGAGCGCCGATTTCAATACCGAGAGCGAAATACTCTATTTCACCTCAAGAACTCATCTTTATTCCACTGAAAACGAAGCTTTTACCGATGGCGGTTGGTACGATACGAAAGAAGATATTGTCACACTCATCGGAAACGCCGAATTGCACAACCAGAACCAGAACCTCTCAGGCGACAGTTTATACTTCGACAACAATGTCAAATACGGACAAGGTTGGAACCATGTGAGATTGGTGGACTCGGTCAAGAATTTCATTGTGGAAGGCGACTACCTGGAGTACCTCGACTGTCAATATTCCATTGTGACAGACAGTTGCGTACTCACGCTGATTGAGGGCACGGATTCGCTTTTCTTGCATGCCGACACGCTTCACGTACTTTTCGACACGGCACAGTCACCCACCCACATGTTCGCCTTCAACCATGCGAAATTTTACCGTGAAGACATGCAAGGTGCTTGTGACTCACTGGTTTACCTCGTGCAAGACTCCCTCATCACCATGTACTACAATCCTGTGGTATGGTCGGGAGAGAACCAGCTGACCGCCGACACCATCAAATTCGACATTCTCGATTCCGCGAACATCAACGTGCTGCTTTGCCGCAATGCCTTCATTGCCTCATCGCTGTATCACGAAACGGAGTTCAACCAAATCAAAGGGTTGACCATCACCGGACTGATTCACAACCGGGAGTTGTGCCGCGTGGATGTCATCGGCAATGCGGAGTGCCTTTATTACATACAAGAAGAAGACAGTTCGCTCATCGGCATCAACTCCGCGATGACGAGCGAAATGACTATATTCCTGGAAGACAGCGAGATAGAAAGCATTCGCTTCTACAATTCTCCCGATGGCAACTTGTATCCCGACAAAGATTTAGCTGCGGAAGACCGCCGCTTGAAAAATTTTTCCTGGCTCAACATCTACCGTCCGAAAGCTGTCGCCGACATATTTGTCATGCCCGTAGCCCGCAAAAATAAAAGTCAAGAAACCGACATAGACGATTGAAAATGAACACTTTCGGCACCACATTCAGCATAACGGATTTTGGAGAGACGCACGGTGAATGCATCGGTGGCGTCATCGACGGCTGTCCAGCTGGGATTGAAATTGACCAAACTTTTGTGCAAAAGGAGTTATCCCGACGTTCATTGCACAATTACGATGATGCAGAGGGCAACAACACCCGTCGCGAGGACGACCGAGTAAGATTCATTTCCGGAATTTACGAAGGCAGAAGTACTGGTGCGCCAATAGCGTTTCTAATTCAAAATGAGGATGTTAAAGTCAACAAAGAGAATGACGGTGTATTGAAGCCGTCGCACGCGTCCTATGTTTTGAAGGAGAAATACGGTCACACATGCAACGAGCAAGGCGGTCGTTTTTCAGCGCGACAGACGGCATGCCGCGTGGTGGGCGGTGCGATAGCAAAGCTCATTCTTCGCGGCCACGGCATTGAAATCGAAGCATGGGCGGAGTCGGTGGCGGAAGTGGCCGCCGGAGACACCGCCGGAGCGGTGGTGGCGTGTGAAATACGCCATCTGCCCGCGGGCTTAGGAGAACCCACCTACGACGGACTGGATGCGCGGCTGGCGGCAGCCATGCTGTCGATTCCCGCGTGCAAGGGTTTCGAGGTCGGCGAGGGATTTCGTGCCGCCACCCTGGGAGGCAGTGAATACAACGACCGGCAAACAACCGATTTCCGCTTCCTCAGCAACCACGACGGAGGCATACAATCCGGAATCAGCAACGGACAAACCATCCACCTCCGCATCGCCTTCAAACCCATCCCCTCCCTCCAAATAAACCAACAGACAATTGATTTTCAAGGAAATACAGCAATATACAAAGGTCATTCCCGCAACGACATCTCGGTAGTTCCCCGCGTTCTTCCAGTAGTAGAGGCCATGGCCGCATTAACCATCGTCAACTTCATACTTTAAACAAACAACCCATCCCTAAAACGTCCAACACACCTTACTATATATTATTATACACCCTTTTCACCCATTAACCCTTTCACCGCATGAAACCCATCTTAGTCATCGCATACAACAGAATTGAATACGCCCACGACCTTTTCAATGTCATCCGCAGTTTCAAACCCGAAAAGCTATATGTTTCCGTTGACGGAGCCGCGTCCGACGACCGAGTCGACTTCCGCAAAGTGTTGGAAGTGCAATGCGTATTCATGCCCGAATGGGAGTGCGACTTGCAGACACGTTTCAACGAAGTGCATCTGGGCAAGGCGAAACATGTGGTGAGTGCCATCAACTGGTTTTTTGAAAACGAGCCCGAGGGCATCATTCTTTTCGACGACTGCCTCCCCCACCCGGAATTTTTCGCATACTGCGAAACCATGCTTGACAAATACCGCGACACGCCGAAGATCGGGCACATCTGTGGGTGCAACATCATGAAAAAGAGATTCGACGAAGCATCATACTTTTTCTCCGCCTACCCTCCCTGCTGGGGTTTTGCCACATGGCGCGACCGCTGGCAAGGTTTTACATTGGAACAAAAAGACATCACCCCCGAAGACATCATCGCTGCACTGTCCAACTATCAGCTCAAAAAGAAAGTCCCTGGATTCTGGATTCGCCGTTACCGTTTGCTCACGCAATATCCGAACATAGATGTTTGGGAATACCAATACTTCATTCATTTTTGGAGTCGCGCCTATTTGAGCGTGGTTCCCGCCGTCAACCTGGTGGAGAACCGGGGTTTTTCAACCAAGAGCAAGCGACGCATCCGCAAACTCAACCGCGAGACACACAGCATTCTGCCATTAACGCACAACCCCAACATGGAGCAGCACGTCCGTGCCGACAAGTTCATCTTCCGCCGCTACTTCCGCAAAGACAACCTTACTTTTTGGAAGCACTGGCTGGATGAGAACATCCTGAATGATTGAGGCGAGTGAAGAACAGACGAATTCTTACAGAATTATCCCTTATCATAGTGCTGATTTATAGCTCGAACCTTCGGGGAAACGTGAAAGCGTGAAAACGGGGAAGTGTGAAATATTGGGAGAGGAAGACATTTTCACGCAAAAAATTGTATCTTTGCAAGTGAAAAATATCTTTTAATTAACTTAATCATGGAATTATACTACTGTCCATCATTCAACAATTTAACATATATCGACTACGCCCAGCACGGTGGAATGCTTTGGAATGCCGCGGCGGTGAGCACTAACGCGCTCTTAGACCAACTGTTGCTGCGTTTGGGACTGACGCAAACTCCCGCCGAAGAATCGGAAAACGCGACAAAGATGCGTGAAGAAGCCTTCAAAAAGACTTTAACCGGCCAATGGATGGAAGATTCATTGTCTGTAGACCCCGAAGGAACTGTGAAACAACTCCTCGCTTGGCGCGACTGTCTGGTGATGGAAGGGTGGGACAGCACCAAGACACAGAATGCGAAATCTCAAAAACTTGCCTCCCTGAGTCAATGGGAAAGCTCTTTCGACAAGATGGCCTTCCCCGGCC
>JAKSME010000146.1 GCA_024400785.1 Bacteroidales bacterium | reverse complement strand
CCCACCATCGCAAACCTTACCGGATTGTCAGAAGCAGAGATTCTTCAAATCAAGGTATAAGTCAAATTACCGAACCCATACGATTTGCATTCGCCACTGACACTTTGGGCATCTCAACAGGTCATTCCCCCAACCGACATCACCCCCACTTCACCAAGCTCAACTCCATATCGTGAGCCAGCAACGGACTTTTCGGAATGAGGCGGATGGCACAGCTCCACACGCCCGCCACTTTAGCATCCAGATGACAGACGAAATTGGCAACGCCGCGCACGCTTCCCGTATATTGGAACTCATACTTGCTGAATAACTGCATCCTGTCATTCTTGTAACGGGTGAACACCATTTCCATCTTTACATCCTCAGGATTCAAACTTCCCAAGTCAACTTTCACCTCAATGTCGCGAGTCGCCCCCAAATAAAAAGTGCTATCAGGATCTGCAGGTAGATTATTTTCAATAAAACGAATTGAATCCCAAGCAGTTACAACCTTTGTTTTCCATTGCACCAATTCAAACATCTTTTCGCCATTGTTATTGGAAAGCATTTCTGTTCTATCCTCCAACTTTCGATAATATTTGTCGTAATAATCATCCAGCTGGCGTTTCATTGTAAAATGGGGAGAAATTTTCGCGAAACAGTTTTTCATCATTGCAGTCCACTGAGTCGGGATGTCGTTTGAACGATTGTAAAATGCCGGTATGATTTGTTCCTCGAAGATTGCAAATATGTTAGCGGCGTCAAGTTCGTCCTGACGGCGCGAATCATTGTATGTAATTTGCTCATCCACAGCCCAACCCGCACCAGACACATAGCCTTCAGCCCACCAGCCATCGAGCACGCTGAAGTTGAGAACGCCATTCATCACTGCCTTCTCCCCGCTCGTGCCGCTGGCCTCGAGCGGGCGGGTCGGCGTGTTCAACCACACATCGCAACCGGAAATCAGCTTCTTTGCCAACACCATGTCGTAATTCTCTACAAAAATGATTTTCCCAATGTATTCAGGACGACGGGAGAAGTCGATGATGCGGCGGATGAGGTCCTGCCCAGCTTTGTCGTGCGGATGCGCCTTTCCAGCAAAAATAAACTGCACAGGTTTCTCCGGATTGGTCAGCAACGCATGCAGCTTCTCTTCATTGGTAAACAACAAATGAGCACGTTTGTATGTGGCAAAGCGGCGGGCGAATCCCACTGTGAGCACATCGTCACGAATGGCCTTGATGGTTTCCATAATGAGGGCCGGTGAATCATTGCGACGGCGCATTTGTTCTTCCACCAATTCTTTCACGTTGTCTATCAACTCTTTACGAAGTTCATTTTTCAGATTCCAAATATCGGAATCGCTGGCTTCGTAGATTTTGCTCCAGATTTCCTCATTGGAAATCTCCTTTTTGTAATTGTCAGAAAACAGTTGATGATGAAACTTCTGCCACTTTTTATGAGCCCAAGTCGGATAGTGGACGCCATTGGTAACGTAACCGATATGCAGTTCAGCGGCGAAGCGTCCATCGTACAGATATTCAAACATATCGCGAGTGACGCGTCCATGAATTCGACTCACTCCGTTCACTTCCTGACAGAAGCGGCAGGCCAAAATGCTCATGGAGAATTTTTCGTCGCTATTGGCTGCATTCTTGCGTCCGAGGCCCATAAATTGCTGCCAACTAATATTATAGCGGTCAGGATAACTGGAGAAATATACGCGCATCAAGTCCTCACTGAAGGCATCGTGGCCCGCGGGAACAGGCGTGTGCGTAGTAAACAGCGATGATGCACGCACCAGTTCCATGGCAGCAGGAAATGCCAGATGTTTCTCAGCCATCAGCAAGCGTGTGCGCTCCAACGACAAAAATGATGCATGACCTTCATTGAGGTGGAAAATTTCCGGCGCCTCCCCCAGTTGATGTAGCATGCGAACGCCGCCAATACCCAACAAAAACTCCTGTTTCAAGCGGTTCTCCCAATCCCCACCATATAAATTGGCTGTACTTTTCCTATCATCAGGAATATTCTTATCCATGTCTGTATCAAGCAAATACAGTCTTATTCTACTCACATTGACCTGCCAAATTCTGGCATACAACTGGCGACCGGGCAATGCCAAGGTCACGGTTTGCCAATTACCTTCGGCATCGCGCACGGGATGAATGGGAAGTTTGGAAAAACTCTGCTGCGGATAAAGGTTGATTTGCTCTCCGTTGGGAGAAATCTGCTGAACAAAATACCCGCATCGGTACAACAAACCCACAGCCACCATATTCACATTGCAGTCACTCGCTTCTTTCAGATAGTCGCCCGCCAGCATACCGAGACCGCCAGAGAAAATCTTCAACTCATTGCTGATGCCGAACTCCATGCTGAAATAAGCGACTTTCTTCTCTTTTCTCGTGCTGGGTTCATTCATATACAATTGAAATTCAGCATAAACAAGATTGAGCTTCTGCACAAATTCGGCATTGTTGCTGAATTTTTCCAACACATCAAGCGGCAGCATTTGAAGCATGTGGACCGGATTCTCATCAAACTCTTTCCAACGTTCTTTTCCCGCAATTTCGATGAAAAGATCGCGAGCCGCGTAATTCCAACTCCACCACAAATTATTAGCCAAGGCTTCCAACTTTTGCAGATTTTCTGGCAGATTGGATTTAATAGTGATACGTTTCCAATTGGGTTGCTCCGTTTGCGTAGGTTCTGGAAACAAGGTCATTTTTGAAGTTTTATGTTTGAACAATTCAAAGCGTAAATCACTTTGTTTCAAAGCTTTTTCGTACGTTTCAGCATAATTGTCGAAAAGATTTTTCCAAAGGGCATGACTGGCAATCTCGCGGGCATCTTTGGCTGCCGCGGCGAGGTCAGCGGCACTATAATCGGCAAACTGACGAATGGCTGCGACAATTTGGTGACAGACATCCTCGTCATTGGTGTCGGTACGGTGACAGACCGTAACGCCGTGTTGTTTTTGGAAATTGCTATTCACCCATGCTCCGAAACCCGCCAAAGAGGTGGTGACCGTCGGGATACCGAAAGCGACACTTTCCAAGGGAGTATAGCCCCAAGGTTCGTAATAGGAGGGGAAAACCGTCATGTCGAAGCCCACCAACAAATCGTAATAAGGCAGATTGAAAATGCCGTCATGTCCATCGAGATAGACAGGCGCGAATACTACTTTCACTTTGTTGGCCGGGGCATTATCTATATTGAGGCGATTCAACTCTTTGATAATCGGGTCGTTGTAAGGATCGTGCAGCGGATGGGTGGCATAATCGCGCAAAACCGCGCTGTCGGCGTTGTCAAAAGTCACCCCTTCGCGCAACTTCTTCTCAAGCTCCAAACGGCGACCGCTCGTGCCTGCGGGAACCATGATGAAAGCCACGACATCGCGATTGGGACAGGCGTCTTCCAATTCCGCCAATGACCTGATAAACAAGTCAATACCTTTGTTTCTAAATTCATATCTGCCGCTGTTAAGCAACAAGATGGCATCTTCGGCGCTGGGCTGTTGAAGCAGACAAGAGGCCACTTGCAACAATTGGGCGCGTGCGGCCTTGCGCTTGGCCCCATACGCGTCGCCTTGAGGCACGAAGTCGTTTTCAAAACCGTTGATGGTGATGGCATCAGTATTTTTTTCAAAAAAGGCAACACACTCTTTATTAGTAATTTCGCTCACAGTGGTGTAAGCATCTGCCGTTTGGGCGGAAAGATTTTCGAGGGAAAATTTCGACTGTACACCGAAGCGTGCGGCGGTTTCGAGCGGAAGGTATTGATGGATGTTCCCGTACAACGGCAGGCCGTTGCCAGCGATACAGCGCCCCAACACGGTGGCGTGTGTGGTGAAAACAGTAGCCACCTGAGGGCATGTCTGTTCCAAATAAAGGATTCCGCCACCGGTCATCCATTCATGAAACTGTGCCACAATCTTATCTAATGCGCTGCAATGAAACTGGTAAAAACTTTCAATCACCTTGCCGGCGGCATAGCCAAAAAGCAACGGTTCCACATAATCCCACTGCCCGCTGATGGAATCCAGTTTGTAATTCAACCAGAAATCCGTCAGAATCTCATTCTTTTTTTCAAAAAAAGGAGTGAAATCCACTAAAACCACTACCGGATTCCCTGACACATTCCAACGACCAACGCGGATACGGAGGCCTTCCTTGAGTGCAGTTTCGCGCCATTCGCGATAAAGGGTGTCATCTTCCACAAAATCGCTGTTGGAATCCGACTCACGGCAAAGGTCCGGACCGATACAGATATAATTGTTTTTAAATTGATTGACGATGGTTAATGCTTTGGTAGACAGCACAGTATAAATTCCGCCGACCTTATTGCAAATTTCCCAACTGGTTTCAAAAATGTAATCAGCCTTTTTCATAAAACAGGTTAAAATAAGGCTGCAAAATTACGAAAAAAACGAAAAAAAGGCGCTATATGA
>JAKSME010000145.1 GCA_024400785.1 Bacteroidales bacterium | reverse complement strand
CCCTGCGGAGACACCCATTCCCCTTCCTCTGGAAGAAGTGCTGGAATGTGTTGGCATCAAACCAATGGCTTGCCACAGCGAAGACACTCATTCCCCTTCCTTTGGAAGAAGTGCTGGAATGTGTTGGCATCAAACCAATGGCTTGCCACAGCGAAGACACCCATTCCCCTTCCTCTGAAAGAAATGCTGGAATGTATTGGCACCGAATCAATGGCTTGCCCCTGCGGAGACACCCATTCCCCTTCCTCTGGAAGGGGTGCCCGTAGGGCGGGGTAGGAATTGGCAAAACCTATTTCTTTTTCCAAATCAAATAAGTGACATTTTTGTAATTATCTTTTTTCGTCCAGTCACCCCATTCATGTAGCTGGCCCTCTCTATCTCGGCAAAAACCTTTTCCTCCTTCAGAACCTACCATATAAATAGCCGTTGTTACGCCAAAATCGGCAAGAAGGTTGGCAAAATCAGTGATGGTCATTTTGTCAAATCCTTCAATGTAAACAATCTCATCCTTATAACTGCATAATGCACGACGTAATTCTTTTTTAGTAATATCGCTAGGAATGGGAGTCTTATTAATGACTAAAGGAATATGTCTAAAGAAAAAACCGCTGTCGACTTTGGCTCTGTTGAGGAACTCCGTTTCGCGGCCCGCACCTAAAATTATATTAGAATCTATGATGGCGCAAAAACCCTCTTTTTTCCGACTCCCAGTGGCACGAACTTCTCCTTTAAAAACAAAATCTGCAATTATGGATCGACCTTCGTCCGCGCCAAAATCTGCTGCGCGCGCGGCGAACACAATTTTCTTGTTATTGGTGTCAATTTCAGTTGAGTCACAGACATAAAGTTCTGGAATTCCCGAATAGACACCATAAATCTTTATACGGTGTCCATCTTGTTCAGCTTCTGTGATTGTAGTGTAAGCAATACTATCGTTTTGAAATCCCATTGCGGTTGTGCCTGCATTTTCATCGGCCTTCAAACTATCAACTTGATTTTCTAAAGACTCAACCTCCATTTGTAGTTTCTCTACTTTTTGTTCTTTCTCTTTTACTTCTTCAGAGCTGACAAGATGTATGCCCAGCACCACCGCCCACGGCACAATGACCACTACAGCGCAAATTACCCAGAACCACCATTTGGAAAACAAATGCCACTGTTTGATTTGCTTGAATTTATATACAATTTTATCTTCGTTCGGATTCAACTCGCCATAACGGATTTCCTTTGTCTCTGGATCGACTTCCATATTTTGATAGGTACCGCTTTCGGGATCGTATTCTTTCATAATATACTTAATTTCAATAAGTTAACAAACTATTATTTCTTTTGGCGAAAATGAATTTCGGGAACAGCTCCCGTGTGCAAAAAATCTTCTATCACCTTTTTGTACTCCGCTTTTTCCACCGTGAATTCGTCTTTCGAGAACTGCGGATTCGAATGTTCGATGGTGACTTTGTCGCACAGTCGAATCAGATTCTTTTTGAAAAAACGGATATGGTTCAAATTGAGCAGAATGCCGTCTTTCACATTCACCAGCGGGATGTTTCTGAGGTTGGGATGCTTTTCAATGATTTCGCGCAACGGTCCGCGCACACGCACCGACTTTCCGCCCACCAAGCAGACATGCCAATAGTTGCTGTTGCCCTCCGACAGAAGTCCGAGAATCAGATTCACGTGCGTCCAGTAAATGCCCTTCTCCTTGTCGGTGTCGCTGATGTCTTGGTGCGAAGGACCTCTCATCTGTATGGGTAGATTGGCCAAATCCACCTGGTCGTAAATTTCAATTCCCGGTGCATTGAGGCGCATGCCGATGGGAGTGGCCACATTTTCCGGAGAAAAGTGAAAGCTGTAGTCGGTATTGAAGATGGCATTCACACCTTTGATTTTAATGAAGTTACGCGCACCGGTATAGTCAATGCGCACCAGCACTTCCTTCAACTCCATGGGAACGCGCATCGGCTTGCAAAAAACCTTTCCTCCCTGTTCGAGCCCGCCTCCATACAGATTCAAAATGCAGTATTTCACCTCCTCGTCTTCACCTTTGCTTTCACTTTTTTCCACAACATTGACAATCATATCAGTATTGACAAAAAAGTCGCTACCGTCCATATCTTTCACGGAGATAAAGCCGGCGGACATGCGTTTTGCCAAATCTGTGTATAATAAATCCATTATAAAATCAAGTTTGAAATTATGGGGGCAAAAATACAAAAAAGCGATGTGATTTTGATAAAGCAATAGAACGTAACATTGGAAAGAAAAAAAGTTGTACTTTTGCACGCTTAATTCATTTTTTAACGAAATTTTTTGCCTATGAGATAACCGCTTGAAAAAGCGCAAACATATTTAGAAAAAAAGTAGCAAGACTTGGTCTTTTGGAACTTCGACACTTCACAAATTATTTCCCAGGTTTTTGCAACGATTTTTCACGCATGAAGATTGCGTGACCTTTTCGTTGTATTGGGAAATAAAGGTAGTCGAAGACCTCAAGAGACCGGTGCGAAAACGAAACAAGGCCACGCTTTTTTTATGCCTTTTTTGGAAAACAAGTATTTATAAAAACATATTATTAATCAATTAAAGTAAAGTTATGAAAAAAATCCTTTCTCTTATCTTTTTGGCCGTGCTGGCCATTGGTTTCTGCGGATGCGAAAAAGAACCCGATCCGCAACCCATCAACAACAACGACGATAACGGCGGAGGCGTAATTGATCCGGTTGGAAATCCTACAGCTTCCTTCAACATAAACAGCAGCAATGGGTACTATGCCCCGACAACGATTTATTGCAACAACACCTCAACGAACGCCACACGTTGCGTATGGACATTGACGAAACCCGATTACACATCAACCACCAGCACCAACAGAGAACCCTCGTTTACGTGCACTCAGGCCGGAACCTACACTCTTAAATTGACTGTCTATAATGACAATGACATTTCTTCCTCAACCGAGCAGAGTTTTACATTGGCAATGCCTTCGTCGGTCAAAATCACTTATCTCAAACTCCAGCAGATTCCGATGTTGGACACTGATAATTCCTCGTGGGATACCGGTTTGCTGGGCGGTGCCGACCCCGACATCTATTTCGAAATCCTCACCTCAAGCAACAGCTCACTCTATACGAGCGGTGTAAGAAACGACATCGGTTCAAACGAATTCCCCATCACGTGGAATAACGTCAATACAACACTTGATTTCGGTTCAAATTATTATGTCAAATTTTACGACCAAGATGGTGGCCTGGACGATGATGATTTGATGAGTTCGTGTATCTTCAACACTTCATACATAACTCCCGGCATCACCACCTACGTTTGGGAAGCAGCGAACGGAACCGTCAAATTCACTGTCGGACTTGAATGGAATAACTAATGACAAAGTTTGTTCCTTGGCTAATAAAAAATCAAACTAATAAATGAAAAAGATTTGTGTTGTTTTTGTTTTAGCGGCGCTTGCGTGCGGCTTTTCCGGGTGTGACCCAGAAGAAATCAAGACCAGTTATATCGAAATGATTAACACCTCCAATAACACCTATAAAATTTACATAGATGATGTTGAAAAAGGATATATAACCGGCCAAAATTACGAACATTATTTAGTAACTCCTAAAACCCACGCGGTAAAAGTGGTGCAACAAAACGGTTATGCCTTATGGCCCACTACGGAGACTTATTACCTTGATTGTGAAATAGGTTGCACAACGACCAAGGAATTTCCAGAATCGCCATTAGGAAAATCAGCAGAAAACTAATTTGTAAAGTATTCAAAATTTTAGTCAAACAGACAAAAATCAATTCTTAAACACCCAAATAATAATTATGAAAAAGTATTTAATCATCTTATCCGTAGCTATTTTCGCCATAATGACAGGAAATGTTTATGCTCAGCAGCAAGTAAATGTCGGCATTATTCTTACCGATGATGTTGACGAGGATTCCCAAAAAGCGGAAAATGAAAGTGCAGTGGTAAGTGACGATGTTATGAAAGATGGAAAAATCGTCATAGCTGCAGGCACACCTGTCATTCTTGACGTTGAATATCAGAAACATAGAGGTGTTGGCAAACAGGGATATATCTCTGTGAAGCCGGTAAGCACGACGGATGTTTATGGCCAAATTGTATCTTTGAACGGAGCTGCCAAAACTTTTGAGGGAAAATCTCGCCGTGGCGCTGCCATCGGATGCGGCGTATTTTTCGGTATCGTTACCTTCCCCGTAGGACTCTTATTCCTCTGCATCAAAGGTCAAGATGCTGAATTGGAGGAAGGTACAAAAATGATTGCCACCGCAACATTGAACTAAAATCATTTAGAATCAGAATTATCCCTTATCGTCTTGCTGGTTTATGACTTGACAACTTTTTGTACCTTCGGGGGAATGTGTGAAAGGTGGAAGTATGTAGGAACATAATTAATCCCTTAACCCA
>JAKSME010000144.1 GCA_024400785.1 Bacteroidales bacterium | reverse complement strand
GCGTCCTGGAATACGAGGATGTGCAGGAAGCCATCGCCTATGCGAGAGAGTTGGCTGCGGAAGAGGCTTTTGGGAAAGGTATGGAGAAGGGAATAGATAAGGGAATAGATAAGGGAATGGAGAAAGCCACAGTACTGATAGCCAAAAATATGATAAAGGCGGGCTTGGACATACCCACCATCACAAACATTACCGGATTGTCAGAAGCAGAAGTCCTTCAATTAATGGCATAATACACGCAATGTAACGTTGACACACGGGATCGCATTTCTGCCATTTCAATAGCATTAAGCATTATCAATCACACATTGAAACAGCCGTACCGCAATGGGCAACAGTTCGTCTGGAAAATCAAAGTTTTGATGATGAAGTGAGGGCTGCTGCACACCGGAACCGATACCGAACAACGCACCATCGTAATGCTGCGTCAGGAGACCGAAATCCTCGCCCCATGAGAATGGAAACTCTTTTTCCACATAAGGAAGTCCACAAGCAGCTGCAGCACTTTTAACCTGATTTACAGCGGCTTCCTGATTTTTAGAAGCGGCAAAATACTCCTTCCACGCTACATTGTAACCGATGCCGCTGTGGGCAGCGGCAGCACGTTCCACCGTGGCGACCACCTCGCGCTTCGCCTGCTGCAAAACGTCATCATCCTTCGCCCGCAAAGTGAAACGCAATACCCCATGGCCCGCCGTTACTCCGTAGGCCGGCTCCCCTACCCTGAACTCCACCAAAGTGAAGAGACAGTAGTCGGCAGCGGACATGTCGTAACGGTTCAGCGACAAAACCCTGTCGGTAATGTCGCGAGCCGCAGCATACGGACAAACCGCTTTCAACGGCTCTGACGCATGCGACGTGTGACCATGCAGCTCAATGTCGCAACTGATGACGGAACAGGTGAAACTGTCCTTTTTGCAAATCACCGTTCCCAGTGGCTCACCGGGGATATTGTGCAGTGCAAAGACCTTATTCGGTTTGTATTCATCTAATATGCAAGTAGATAACAATTGTCCTGCGCCCTCACCGGTTTCCTCTGCCGCTTGAAAGAAAAGCAGTATGCGACCGCGTTTCACGGGCTCCAGATGCAATTGTTCCGCCAACCCAAGCAGGATGGTGGCATGACCGTCGTGACCGCATTTGTGAGAAATCCCGGCGGTCAGAGACGCGTACGGGACATCGATGGTTTCATCCACACGGACTGCATCAAAGTCGCCCCGGA
Organism: Bacteroidales bacterium; assembly: GCA_024400785.1. Taxonomy (GTDB): domain Bacteria; phylum Bacteroidota; class Bacteroidia; order Bacteroidales; family WCHB1-69; genus UBA1756. The sequence goes on along the minus strand of JAKSME010000144.1, from coordinate 3,226 downwards.
ACAACAGTGTGGGGCCTGGCTGCTTGGAATCATATACGGCCAATATGCTGTAACCGTTGTCAAAAGTGTGTATGTCGGAGGGATGGAGTTCCTCTAAAATTTCCAAAATCTGTTTTTGGGTGCGGACTTCCTCACCAGATGGTTCGGCCAACCGGTGCAAAATGTGACGAATTTCCGTAAGTGACTTCATAAAATTACATTACCTTTAATTCAGCAATTGGGCCAGAATTTCCACCGATTCAATCTTCCCAATCTGGCTATTGTGCTGTTCAAAATATCTTATCAAACCATAAAGCAACTCTGTGCGTACCAATTTGTCAGGCAACTGCGCAGGTGGATTTTCATTCATCAACTGCCACAAATAGAGCGAGGCATCCAAGCTCAAAAAGTTCGGATAATCAAAATATTCGTGGACGAAACAAGATTCATCAATAGAAAAGATTTTCCTTCCGTCATCAAAATTGGCTTCGGGGAAAATGCCCATCACACCTGCTAATTTCACCATAAATCTAAGATGTGCGTCAGCAAGAAAAGTGGTTGGTTCATCGAGTTCCAACAACGATTTTTCCAAAAAATCAAAAAGGGCGGCATCCCCACGAAATTCTCTCAATATCTTATAAATCAATTCATTATAAAAAATAAAAAGAGACCGTCTAACCATTTCAAACGGAATGAGCGAGTAGGTATAATAGAGGGAAATATCTTGTAAGTACTTAATATTCTGTCCTTTATCTTCGAAATTAAGTTCCACCAAGGAAAGATTTTCGAGCAGTGCCATAATGCCGCGGGCACGTTTAGAAAAAGCCCCTTTGACAATAAAGCCCTGGACGCCCGCCTCCCGTGTAAAAACATTGACGATGACGCTGCTTTCCGAATATTTCGTTTTGTGAAGTACTATGCCTTTGGTAGCCACGTGCATGGCGGTAATTTTTATTCGGCGGAATTATCAACTTCAACTTTCACATACGAAATCAACGAGTCCTGCTCCAACCATTTTTTTTCATAAAAAGTCTGGATTTCGGTAAGGAACGGAAGTTTGGGTTCAGCATAAACATGTTCTATATTTTGCAGGACCTTCCAATTTTCTTCACCAGCTGTTTCCAAGATGTATTCGTACAGCAGTCGGCTGTCGGTTTTCAGGTGCAGAATGCCTTTCGGCCCCCACACTTTGCAGTAACGCTCTACAAAGTTGGGAGATACCAGGCGCCGACGTGCTTTTTTCGGTTGCGGGTCGGGGAAAGTTACCCAGATTTCAGCCACTTCACCGGGGCCGAAATAGCGCTCAATATCGTCGATTTGGCCGCGAATGAAGGCGGCATTGGTGATGTTTTCGATAGTGGCATCTTTACAACCGCGCCAGATGCGCGCGCCCTTACGGTCCATACCCACGAAGTTCTTATCAGGGAATTGCCGCGCCATAGCGACTGTATATTCGCCACGGCCACAGCCGACTTCAACAACGATAGGATTTTCGTTGTGGAAATAGTCATTGTGCCAATGGCCTTTCATCGGGAAAGCATCGTTGCGCACATCATAGTTTTGATGTTGAAAAAGGTTGGTGAATGTTTCGTTTTCTGCGAAACGCTGGAGTTTGTGTTTAGCCATAAGTTACTGTTGTTGATTAACTTCTACCAATTTTGCATATTTGCCACCGAGTTTCATCAATTCTTCATGCGTGCCCTGTTCCACAATCTTGCCGGCATCAAGGACTACGATTTTGTCGGCATAGCGGATGGTAGAAAGACGGTGGGCGATAACGATGGTGGTACGATTTTGCATCACACGGTCGATGGCTTCCTGTACCAAACGCTCCGACTCGGTGTCCATGGCGGAGGTCGCTTCATCGAGGATGAGGATGGGAGTATTGCGCAGCACGGCGCGTGCGATGCTGACACGCTGGCGCTGTCCCCCGGAAAGTGTCAGTCCCCGGTCGCCGACATGGGTCTGCAGGCCTTCAGGGAGTTTTTCAATGAAATCAGCCGCATTAGCAGTACGTGCTGCGGACATCACCTGCTCTTCGGCGTCGCCGGAGCGACCAAAAGCTATATTATTGAAAATCGTGTCGTTAAATAAAACCACATCCTGGGAAACGATAGAGAACAATGCGCGCAACGAGGCGATGTCACACTGTCGGATGTCAACGCCATCGATAGTGATACGCCCGGAAGTGACGTCGTAGAAGCGCGGCAACAGATCCACCAGGGTAGACTTTCCCGCGCCGGAAGCTCCCACCAAAGCCACCATTTCCCCTTTTCGCACCGAGAGGTTCAAATGCTGAAGCACCTCACCCGCTCCATACGAAAAAGAGACATCTTCAAGCTTGATTTCACTTTTAAAATCATGAATATCAACTGGATTTGAAACATTATTGATTATTTCATCGGAATCCAGAACCTCGTAAATACGATCGAGGACGGCCAAGCCGCGATGATAATTGGAGAAGGCCGTACCGATATTTTTAGCGGGATTGACAATCATCGCGAAGAGGGCGATGTAGGTGATAAACATCGGGGCGGTGAGCGAGGAATCGCCATTCAGCACCAAAGAACCGCCGAAAACGAGAATGACCATCACAACCGTCACCCCCAGGAACTCGCTCATCGGTGAAGCGAGGTCGCCGCGGCGCACGATGCCGCGGTAGAGGCGAAAGAGTTTCTCATTGTGGCGTTTGAAAACGTCCTCCGCATGTGCCTGTGCATTGAAACCCTTGATAATACGGAGGCCCGCGATAGTTTCCTCCACATGCGAGAAAAGGACGCCCTGTTGCTCTTTCGAAATCTTATTGCCTTTGCGCAACTTACGGCTGACGCCGGAGATCGCCACGCCCGAAAGTGGGAGCAGAACAAGCACGAAAACAGAGAGTTTGAAGCTGATAGTAAAAAGGGCGGCCACGTAAATAAGCACCGTCAGCAGCGCGGTAATCATCATTTGGAAGGCGCTAAGTACCGTTACTTCAACCTCTTGCGTATCATTCACAGCGCGAGAGATGACATCACCTTTTTTCTGGGAAGAAAAATAGGCCAGCGGGAGCACCAACACTTTGTGGTACATGCGGTCGCGCAGCGAGCGAATCACGTCGCTGCGCACGGGAGCCAGCAGCCACTGGGTAAGAACCACGAAAAAGTTTTTGAGGAGGAACAGCAGAGCGACAAAGAGCACGATGCCGAAAAGTGAGTGTTGCGGTTGCGAGAGGTCGACAAAGCTGCCGACCACACTCATCAGTTTC
>JAKSME010000143.1 GCA_024400785.1 Bacteroidales bacterium | reverse complement strand
CCCGAGGCAATTCTGTCGCTCAAGTTGTTGAGATCGTAATGGTAGGTAAGGGGGAAACAAAAAAATGGCATCGGTTGTCCGGTGCCATTTTTTTTATTCAAGTGATTGGAAATTACTGAATTGTGACTTCTCCACAGATAGAAGCTTCCCAGTGTCTCACCACGTCTTCTCGATGGTCGTAATTCCCGAGCAGGTGCATGAGCTTTGTGACTGCGGCTTCGAGGGTTGTGTCGTAACCGCTGACCACACCCGCTTTTTGTAGGTTGAGACTGGTTTCATAGCGCCCCATTTCCACCGAACCTGTCTGGCATTGGGAAATGTTAACGATGATGATGCCGCGGTCGGTGGCGTCTTTCAGCAGTTGGTAAAACCACTCTGTTCGTGGTGCATTCCCCGAGCCGTAGCTTTTCAGCACCACGGCGCGAAGTCCGGGAACATTGAGCATGGCGGCCATCACCTCTTTGCGCAAACCGGGGAAAAGTGTGAGGATAACGATATTGTTATCCAATTTTGTGTTGATTTCCAATGGGTTATTGTTGGAAAGAGGGAGGATATTGACGGGAAAATACTTAATATGCACGCCCGATTTGGCGAGATTGGGATAATTGTAGGCGCGGAAAGCGTTGAAATTATCGGTGCTTCGCTTTGTTGTTCTGTTGCCACGCATCAAGAAGGACTCGAAGAAGATGGAAACTTCCGGTACCAACGGACGGCCTTGTTCATCGTGGGCGGCTGCCATTTCAATAGCATTCATCACGTTCTCTTTCGCATCGCTGCGCAGGAAACCGAGCGGCAACTGCGAACCGGTGAAAATCACGGGTTTAGCTAGGTTTTTGAGCATGAAGCTAACCGCAGATGCGGAATACGCCCTGGTGTCTGTGCCATGTAAAACAACAAAACCGTCAAAACGGTCGTAATTGTCTCGGATCGTTTCAACAATCTTCACCCAGAAATCAGGGGCCACGTCCGACGAGTCTATCATCGGGTTGAAAGAGATGGTGGAAATTTTAACAGGAAGCTGGCTCAGTTCCGGGAGGAAACTGAGCATCTGCTCCTTGTCTAAAGGGGCGAGGGCCCCGGTTTTAGGGTCCTCGCCCATGCTGATGGTACCGCCCGTAAGAATGAGCAGTACGGATTGATCTTTATTCATAAAGGAATTATCTACCCCAACGTTTGAGAACCATAGGCCCAGCGAATACGGCGCTTTCACCGAGTTCTTCCTCAATGCGGAGGAGCTGGTTGTACTTGCAGATACGGTCGGTACGGCTGGCAGAACCAGTCTTGATCATACCGGTACCGAGGGCGACAACGAGGTCGGCGATGGTTGTATCTTCGGTTTCGCCAGAACGGTGGGAAATGATGGCGGTGTAATTATTGTCCATGGCCAAGTTGACAGCGGCGATGGTTTCTGAAAGTGAACCGATCTGGTTGACTTTCACCAAGATAGAGTTGGCAACTTTCTTTTCAAGACCCATCTTCAAGCGTTCAACGTTGGTTACAAACAGGTCGTCGCCGACGAGTTGTACATGGTCGCCGATTTTGTCGGTGAGAAGTTTCCAGCCGTCCCAGTCATCTTCTGCCATACCGTCTTCAATGGAGAGGATCGGATATTTCTGACACCATTCTGCCCAATAGTCTGCCATTTCGGCGGGCGTGTATTCCTTGCCGGTCGACCATTTGAGTTTGTATACGTTCTTGTCAGCATCATAATATTCGGAAGCGGCGGCATCGAGGGCGATGAAAACATCTTTGCCCGGTTTGTAGCCAGCTTTTTCAATAGCTTCGCAAACTACTTCGATGGCTTCTTCGTTGGAACCGAGGTTCGGAGCGAAACCGCCTTCGTCACCGACGTTGGTGGAATAACCTTTTTTCTTCAACACTTTCTTCAAGGTGTGGAAGACTTCAGCACCCATTCTCAAAGCTTCAGCGAAAGTGGGAGCGCTAACAGGCATGATCATGAATTCCTGGAAGTCGATATTGTTGTCGGCGTGTGAACCGCCATTGAGGATGTTCATCATCGGAACAGGGAGGAGATGACCGTGGCAGCCACCGATGTAGCGGTAAAGTTCCTGACCGGTTTCCTGAGCGGCAGCTTTAGCACAGGCCAAAGAAACACCGAGGATGGCATTGGCACCGAAATCACCCTTGTTCGGGGTACCGTCTTTGGCAATCATTGCAGCGTCGATAGCGTTCTGATCCATTACGTCCATGCCGACAACGACTTCAGCAATACGCTTGTTGACATTGTTCACGGCTTTCAAAACACCTTTTCCCAAATATACTGAGTCGTCTCCATCGCGCAATTCGAGTGCTTCGTGAATACCCGTGGAAGCTCCTGAAGGAACAGCGGCACGGCCCATGGCTCCTGCAGCGGTATAAACATCAACTTCAACGGTCGGATTTCCTCTTGAATCCAAAATCTGACGACCAAAAACTCCAATAATTTTACTCATAGTTTTAAGTTTTAAGTGTTGTATATAAATAATTTGCGTTTCTTTCAAAACGGCTGCAAATATACTATTAAAAAATAAATTTCGTCACGAAAAACAATAATTTTTATTTATGTAAAAATGATGGAAAAAAGTTGTATTTTTGCCGCCGCAAAATCGGGGATGTAGCTCAGCTGGTAGAGCACTTGGTTCGCAATCAAGGGGTCGCGGGTTCGAATCCCGTCTTCTCCACCCAGAAACGAATAAAAGTCGGGTAACTTGCAGAATAATAGCAAGTTATAGTGGCTGATATTCTGCTTTGTTTCTTTTGAAACCGAGTCGGAACTGAAACGGAACTTTTTTTTTGCCAAGCGCCGCAAAGCAAAAAAAAAATGCAAATCCACAACACCAACCAAACCCTCGTTTGCGAAAATTACCTACTGACAAACTACCTGCCGGCTATGCTCAAAGAGTTCCGCTCGGGATGGGTAATCGAATTTTATGTTGAGCATCCCGAAACCTGCCGTCTTGTTAGGAAGCGCATCAAACTGCAGCGGCTCATCTGCCGTTATAGGACATTGAGAGAGGCGAGAAAGCATATAAACGGAATTGTGACCGCTCTCAATCTTAAACTTGCTGCAGGTTGGAATCCTTTTATGGAGGGCAATATTTGTCGTACGACAACTGTTGTCGATGCGGAGCAACAAATCACCACGACAAATTGTTCTATATCTGCTCCAATCGTTACACAGACTGAAACTTCTGAACACATGGTTCAACAGCAAAAGACGGAGGCAAGCGAAAAGAAATGTGAAGGGCGTGGTGATATTTCACTGGTGAATGTTGCTGAGATTTTTCTCAAAGATACCGAGAAGAACAAGCGGTATGACACTTTTCGCACCTATCGGTCTTTTGTCAATGTTTTTGTGCCCTGGATGAATGAGCGTGAGAATAACATTGCTGTATCACAAATTAGACGTTTTCATATAATTGATTTTCTTGAATACGTTAGTAATGAAAGAAAAGGGCGCTCGGAGAAAATGTCTGCGCGCTCATACAACAATTATATTTCCGTAGGAAGTGCGTTCTTTTCTTGGTTGGTGGAAAGATGCTATTGTGAGGATAATCCTTTCCGGAATATGAGAAAGAAGAAAAAGGAAGAGAAAAAACGCACGCTCATTACTCCAGAAGTGAGGGAAAAGATTGAGAACCATTTGAGAGTAGAGAATCCACGATACCTTCTATGTCTCAAACTGATGTACGGAGGACTGCTGCGTCCCAAGGAAATTCGTCACTTGCTTGTCTCTGACTTGTCTATGTCTCAAGCACATATCCGTGTGCGTAAGGAAGTCGCGAAAAACGGACACGAGCGAATTGTTCCGTTAACCGAGGATGTAATGCTGGATTTCGCGGAATTGGGGATAACGGGGGCTAATCCATCTGACTATATCTTCGGTAAGGATTTCCGAACTTGTTCCGTGCGAATGAGGGATAACGTGATGGAAAAAACGTGGAATAACCTACGGACAAAGCTCGGCATCCCTGCCGAGATGCAGCAGTACTCATTCCGTGATACTGGAATGACGGATATGATTAAGAACGGGATGGACGTGCTTTCTGTGAAGCAGTTGGCAGACCATCACTCTCTCGAAATGACTACAATATATACCAATCACGCTGACCCGAACCTTCCCAAAATACTTGAGGCGCACGCTCCACAGTTCACTAAGAAGTCTTAGGACTACGGCTTAATTTCTTTTGTGCGACCAATGCCTTCACCACTAAAATGTCATCCTTCAATGCTCGCATTGACGAGTAGCGAGAGAGTCCGCCGGGTGGCAGAAAGAGAAAACATATCGAAAAGAGTACATCGGGATTCCTTGTGTCTGCAATTACAAAATGCGGTGCGTAACGCTGGTAGGCGGTATTTTGGAATTGAGACCAGCCGCAGAAGCGGGAGGCAGAGAAAAGCGGAGGAGTCCGCCGGGAGGCAGAAAGAAACATATATCGAGAAGCACATCGGGATTCCTTGTGTCTGCAATTACAAAATGC
>JAKSME010000142.1 GCA_024400785.1 Bacteroidales bacterium | reverse complement strand
CGCTGTTGCAGACTATTCCTCAGGAAGGGGAATTGCGCCTCCGCTGTTGCAGACTATTCCTCAGGAAGGGGAATTGCGCCTCCGCCGAGACGGGCCTTTTTTCAGGAAGAAGAATGTGCGCCGCACTTCTTCCCCTTCTTTTAGAAGGGGTGGCTGAAAGCCGGGGTAGTAATATATACTTCACGGCGAAGCCGTACCTTGTTGAAACGCACATGGTTATCACACAGCCATGTTCCATACGCCCGCCTCGCTTGCCTACCCCGCCCTACGGGCACCCATTCCACAGGAAGGGGAATTGTACCTCCGCCGAAACAATACTTCCCACAGGAAGGGGGAATTCTCCCCAGTCAAATTCCATAAAAAAAGGCGTTCTTACGAACGCCTTTTTTTATCACTTTAGAAGCACCTTACTTGATGAACTCAGCATATTGAGCAGCATCCAAAAGGGCGTCGGCTTCTGCGGGATTGGTGGGGCGGATTTTAACAATCCAACCTTCTCCGTAAGGATCGGAATTGAGGATCGTAGCGTCGCTGTCAACTTTTTCGTTGAATTCAACAACTTCGCCACCGATGGGGAGCATCAACGGAGAAGAAGTCTTAACGGCTTCAACTTCACCGAATTGTTCGTTCTGACCGAGGGTTTCGTCGAGGGTGTCAACGAAAACGAAAGTGATGTCACCCAGTTGTTCAGCTGCATAGTCAGTAATACCTACGTATGCAAATTCACCATCCATTTTCAACCATTCATGGTCATTGGAATACTTTAAGTTTTCAGGAATCATAATTCTTTATTTTTTAATGTTATTAAATGATTTTATTATACGGTCATAATTTCTTTTTCCTTCAATTCAGCCATTTTGTCGAGTTTGGCGATGGTGTCATCGGTCAACTTTTGGATGTCGGCTTCCAACTTCTTGGCTTCGTCTTCCGGTACGCCGTTGTCTTTCAGCTTTTTAGCGGTATCGTTAGCGTTGCGACGGATGTTACGAACGGTAACTTTGTGTTGTTCGGTTTCCTGTTTCACCTTCTTTACCAGTTCCTTACGACGTTCTTCGGTAAGGGTGGGAACCACGATGCGGATAAATTCGCCGTTGTTTTGCGGGGTAAAACCGAGGTTGGCGGCCAAGATGGCTTTTTCGATGATGGGGAGCATGTTGCGTTCCCAGGGTTGAATCACGATTTGGCGTGCATCAGGGGTGCTGATATTGCCCACCTGTTCTACCGGCGTAGGGTTGCCGTAATAGTCAACCTTCAAACCTTCAAGCATTTGCGGATTTGCCTTACCCGCACGGACTTTTTGTAAATCTCTATCGAACGCGGCGATGGCACCGTTCATGCTCTCTTTGGCCTGATCCAGACATTTTTTGGTTTCTTCTGTCATAATCTATTGATTTTCAATGTTAATTTTCTTGTTCTCTCTTCTGTTCCTGTAACGATTTCTTCAATTCTTCCTGCTTTTTAACTTCTTTTTGCAGACGTTTAATTTCCTTTTCCAACATCGTATTATTCAATTTGTAAACGAATAAGCAGTGGAAAATGATAAGGACAGTCCAAAGTAAAGTAATCAGGATGGTAAATTTTCCGAAAGTCATGCCACCGTTGACAACATCTGAAACATCAGGGGTTTCGGTGGCTTTGAAAAGGAAGATGTAGAGGATCCAAAGCACGGCCATGGACAAAACGTAGATGGCCAGATGCAATTTGAAGTGAACGCGTTGTTGTGCTTTTTATAGACCTTAGGGTCGATTAATGCTTCGTTGTTTTCCATATCTAAAAAAATTAAATGTTACTGACAAAAGTGCCGATGGGTTCACCGCGGAGAACGCGCAAGAGGTTACCGGGGATGTTTGCGTTGTAAACATACAGCGGCATGTTGTTATCTTTGCAGAGCGTGAAAGCGGTCAAGTCCATGATTTTAAGATGTTTTTCGTAGGCTTCGGTGTAGGAGATGGAGGCGAATTTGGTTGCGGTGGGGTCTTTTTCGGGGTCGGCGGTGTAGATGCCGTCCACGCGGGTGCCTTTGAGCAGAAGGTCGGCACCGATTTCCACCGCGCGAAGGGCTGCACCGGAGTCGGTAGTGAAGAAGGGGTTGCCGGTGCCGCCGCCGAAGATGACGACATAACCTTCCTCCAGGTAGCGAACAGCGTTTTTGAAGAAGATTTTTTCTGTCATACCTTCAATTTCGAGGGAAGTCAACACCTTGACTTTCACGCCATTCTCTTCCAAAACGCCCTGAATGGCCATGGCATTGATGATGGTTGCCAACATGCCCATGTAGTCGCCCTGACGGCGGTCGAAGCCCTTGCTGGCACCGCTGACACCGCGGAAAATGTTTCCGCCACCAATAACCACACCCACCTGGACCTTTTCCGCAACAGCAGACGCTATTTCGCTGGCGAAATGGCTCACAGCACCGTAATTGATTCCGTAGCCATCTTCACCCATCAGCGATTCACCGCTGAGTTTCAATAAGATACGATTATATTTCATACACAAAATTTGGCTGCAAATTTACACGATTTTTTCAGTTATTTAAAACACAAATGCTATTTTGAAAAAAAAATTCTACCTTTGCGTTCCAAAATTTTATGTACTTTTGCCTTTTGATTTCAAAAATTTATAATCCGTAAAAAAATTCATTATGAAAAAACATTCCCTTCTCACTATCCTTGCCATTATCGTTGTGGCTGCCGTCATCGCCATTCTCTTTATGAAAAATTCTCCCACCGCACAAGTCCGCAAACTGGAAAAATTCACGGCAAAAGTTGAAAAGAACTATGAGAATTACAGTCAGGAAGATTTGGACAAAGCCGTTGCCGAATACAAGGAAATTTCGGAAAATATCGACGAAAGCAAGTTGAATGAAGAGCAGAAAAAGGAAGTTTACCGTCTGAGAGGTGAATGCAATGGATATTTTGCCAAAGCCAACGGCGCGTTGATTATCAACAAGTTGAAAAATGCCGGAGAAGCGGTGAAAGGTATCTTCGATGCATTTCGCGGGGACAAAGACAAAGATGAATAGTTACCGAAAAAAAATGTGTAAGTTTGCACGATTTTTTTGGATATGAAAAAGACCATTTATTCTGAAGAAGAGCTTCCCCTTGTAGCAGAAACACTTTTGCAGGAATTTCCCAACGACCGTGTTTTCTGCTTTTATGGTGAAATGGGAGCGGGAAAAACCACTTTCATCAAAGTGGTTTGCCAGCAACTCGGGGCCTCCGACACCACTTCCAGTCCCACTTTCGCCATCATCAACGAATATCTGACCCAGGACGATGAGTCCATCTATCACTTTGATTTTTACAGAATTGAAAAGCTCGCCGATGCCTATGAGATTGGCGTGGAAGACTATCTGTACAGCGGGAATTACTGTTTTTTGGAATGGCCGGAAAACATACCAGAACTCATTCAGCCCGAATTCGTCAAGGTGAAAATCACCGTGGGCAGCGACCACTCTCGCACCTTCGAAACGGTTGAGTGACAATGTTTTTCAATCGACAATAGCAACATGGTTGGAGAATACGAACACCAAACACAACGCGAACCCGTGGGAGAAGCCACCGCAGAGCACCACCTCGCTGTCGGTTTCCTCAAAGGCAACGCTCTCACTCCTAAGAAAGAGGTGGTGGTGCCCCCCTACTCCATCGAAACCCTCGTGGAAAATCATGTTCCGGTCATCATAGAACGCGGGCTCGGTGCCGGTGCCGACTTCATCGACCTCGACTACGCCGATGCCGGCGCCATCATCGAAGATGACACCCGCTTCATCTACCAAAAGTCCGACATCATCGTCAGTCTGTGCCCGCTCACCATCGACGAACTGGCACAACTCCGCGACAACCAAATCTTAATTACCCCCGTCACCATCAACGAGATCAACTCCGACCTGCTGACTTTCCTTCAGATGAAAAAAATCACCGCGCTCTCGCTCCGATTGGTGAGAAATGTTGATGGCGGCGAATTTCTGCAAGACATACTTCATGTGGAAGGCGGGTTGTACGCCGCGGGTAGCGCCCTCGGCGATTACCTGCTGTCGCTCATCTTTCCACTGATATTCAGCGATATGCGCCACGCCATCCAAGCCAATCCCGTGCTTACGCAGGCCGTTTATTGCTACAAAGGAATCCTTACCCAACAAGAAGTCGCCGCTCAACAATCCATGCCGTGGCAAGACCTTCTCCGCCTTTGCTGGAATGGGTGAAAATCGGTTAAACGGTTAACATCGGTTAAACGGTTAATTTGGTGGAAGGGGCGAAAGGTGGAAAGGTGGAAAGGGCGAAGCTGTTAATTATCATGGAGTTGGCAACCGATAGCGGTGAATAATTCCCCTTCCTCTGGAAGGGGTGCCCGAAGGGCGGGGTAGGTTTCTCGGTTAAACAGTTAATTGAAGAACCTCTTGTTCGGTTAGTCCGGTAGCTGCTACAATGGTGGGAATGTCCAGCCCTTTTTTTAGCAAATTTTTGGCTATCAAGATAGTGGCTTTCTCCATTCCTTTCACCATCCCTTCTTCTCTGCCCTTCTCCATCCCTTCTTCTCTGCCTTTCTCCATACCTTTCCCAAAAGCCTCTTCCGCAGCCAACTCCCTTGCGTAGGCGATGGCTTCCTGCACATCCTCGTATTCCAGGACGCTTTTTTCGTAGTCTT
>JAKSME010000141.1 GCA_024400785.1 Bacteroidales bacterium | reverse complement strand
TAGTTATTAATTAAGAAAAAATCGCGGCAAATATACAATTATTTCTTAATATTTATAGTATAAAGTAAAATATTTCTTAAATAATTTGGTTAACATCGGTTAAACGTGAAAACGGTTAAGTATCACGGAGTTGGCAACCGATAATGCGGCGAACTCCCTCTCGCCTCTGGAGAGGGTCTGGGTGAGAGGTCGTTACTCGGTTAAAAGACATTTGCCCCTCAAAAAATAAGAAGTTTGGTAACTGTTTTCTACGCAAACCTTCTAATCGAAATCAATAAAGTTTAACCCACTCGTACCGGTTCCCCTCGTATTCCAGAAACTTTACAAGGTCGTCGCGGCGGATGATGAGCGATGCCGTGTTGACACAGGGGTGAAAACTGACTTTTTCGTAGTTTAGTAAGTTGCTGTCTAAGAATACAATAACGTGGTGCTCTTCATCGTTGATGAGGCCGAACGGTGTGACAGAACCGGGCTTCACTCCCAAATATTTCATCATTCGTTGCTCAGAGGCAAAACTCAGCTTGCCTTGGTGCAACTGCTGTTCAATGTCGTGTATGTCCATGCTTTGGTCGCAGTCGAGGCAGACGAGGTAGTGTTGGTTTCCTTTGTGGTTCCTGAAAAATAGATTTTTGCAGTGTTTTGCATCGTGGCCGGCCCAATATTGTTTGGCAATTTCGATGGTTGGGGCCGCCGGATGTTCCAAATATTCAAAGGAAATGCTTAATTCTTGAAGAAGTCGGTATAATTTCGGGTCGCCGTTCATATTGTGCAATTTGGGGTGCAAAAGTACAAAATATGAGGTTTGATTACTGAAAACTGACAACTTTTCCGTAATTTTGCCGCCTATTTTTGAATATGAAGGAAAACGACGAAATTTTAGAAGAAGTCACCGAAGAACGCGACGAAATGTACGAACATTTCCGGTTCACGGTAGATCCCGGCACGGAACTTTTGCGCATGGATCGCTACCTCACCAATCTGATGGCCAACACCTCGCGCAATCGCGTGCAGCAAGCGGCGAAAGCCGGCTGCATCTTGGTGAACGGGAAACCCGAAAAATCCAACTATCGTGTCCACCCGCGCGACGTGATTACCATCTTGCTGCCCCACCCCCCGCGTGAAATCGAAATCAATCCGGAAAACATCCCGCTTGACATTGTTTACGAAGACAACGACGTCATCGTCATCAACAAGCCTGCCGGACTCGTGGTCCATCCTGCTTTCGGCAATTTTACCGGTACGCTCGTCAATGCCTTGCTTTGGCATTTTCAAGGGCAGAAAACTGCTGATGGAGAGGATGTTAAACCGCTGTTGGTTCATCGTATCGACAAAAACACCTCTGGCATCATGATTGTCGCGAAGTCGGAAATCGCCCAGATGAAACTGGCCGCTAACTTCTTTGAACACAGCATCGACCGACGCTACCGCGCCCTCGTTTGGGGCGACTTCAAGGAGGACGAAGGCACCATTGTCGGCAACGTGGGCCGCAACCCGAAGGACCGCCTCGTTATGACCGTTTTCCCCGACGGCGAAGCGGGCAAACACGCTGTCACCCATTACAAAGTGATTGAACGCTTCGGCTATGTCACCTTGGTGGAATGCCGGCTTGAAACCGGCCGTACGCACCAAATTCGTGTCCACATGAAATATGCCGGACACCCGCTTTTCAGCGACGAGAGTTACGGTGGCAACGAAATTATCAAAGGAACTACCTTTACCAAGTATAAGCAGTTCATTAACAACTGTTTCAAAATTCTCCCTCGCCAAGCGCTGCATGCCAAATCGCTCGGTTTCGTACACCCGGTCACTGGCAAATACATGCTCTTCGATTCAGAACTTCCCGCTGATATGGCAGAAGCCATCGAAAAATGGAGAAATTATGCGAAACACAAACAATACGAGGAAGAGGAGAGTTGACAGTTGACGGTTGATAGTTGACAGTTGAAAATTGAAAATTGGGGAATTGAAAACATATTGGGGAAAATGAAATTCCCCTCCTTTTTAAGGAGGGGGTAGGGGGTGGTAATATAAAACATCATATCCCACCTTGTTTGGTAAAAACTTCCGCTTGGCGGTAATATAAAACATTGACAATTAACATTTTATGAAAAAAATATTTTTACAACGAGGAAAGGAAAAATCACTGCAGCGGTTTCATCCGTGGGTGTTTTCCGGTGCTATCGCCAAGAAGGACAAAAGTTTGGCGGATGGCGATGTGGTTGAGGTGTATTCGTTTGACAATCAGTATCTTGCAACTGGGCATTACCACAATAGCTCTACCTGTGTGAAGGTTTTCAGTTTCGAACAGGTAGAACCCGATGAAGCGTTCTGGAAACAGAAATTTCAAAATGCGGTGGACTTTCGGCGGCAGTTGGGACTGATTGACAATCCACAAACCACCTGCTTCCGTTTGGTGAACGGTGAGGGCGATTATCTCCCCGGGCTCATCGTCGATTGGTTCGATGGAAACGTCGTTTTGCAGTTTCATTCTTACGGAATGTACTTGCTGCGAGATGTTTTTGTGAAGGTCTTGCGTGAAATCTTTGGCGAAAGAATACATTCTATATACGATAAAAGCGTGGCAACCCTGCCCGAAGTCAAGGATTTTGTGCCGGTGGATGAGCTCTTGTATGGAAGTTTTAACGATGTGTTGGCGCGAGAGAATGACGTTCCATTTTATATTGATATTGAAAAGGGACAGAAAACAGGGTTCTTTATCGACCAGCGTGAAAGCAGAAAAATGGTTGGAAAGTTTGCCAAAGGGCGTCGTGTGCTGAATCTGTTCTGTTACACCGGCGGATTTTCTGCCTACGCTCTCGCAGGCGGCGCCTCACACGTCGATTCCGTCGACATCTCCAAAAAAGCCATCGAGTTCGTGGAACGCAATATCGCTGAACTGGGGCGGCAATATCTGGAAAAACACTCTTCCTTTGCTGAAAATGTGTTCGACTTCTTCGAGCATGTTCCAGACGAAAGTTACGATGTCATCGTCCTCGACCCGCCGGCTTTCGCCAAACACCACAAGGTGAAAGAGCAGGGCATTAAGGGTTATCGCAATCTGAATCGCAAGGCGATGCAGAAGGTGAAAAAAGGTGGTTTCCTCTTCACCTTCTCTTGCTCTCAGGCCATCTCACAGGAAGACTTCCAAACCATCGTTTTCTCCGCTGCCGCTATGGAAGGCAAACGCATTCGCGTTCTCCGCCACCTCGAAGCCGGCCCCGACCATCCCGTCGATATTTTTCATCCCGAAGGAAGTTACCTCAAGGGATTGCTCGTTTATGTTGAAGAATAATAAATCCATCTTTTATTATGAAAAAAATCCTCCTCGCAGTTGTGTGCATATTGCTCACATTTAACGGTTTGGCGCAAAGCGCAAAGAAAATCTACGATGAAGAAGTCAACGCGGTGAAACAGATTGAAGCGGCGGTGCAGCAGGCCGCCAATGCCGACAAGTATGTGGTTTGCCAAGTGGGCGGCAATTGGTGCCCGTGGTGTTTGCGTTTTGCAGATTTTATCACTAAAGATACTGCTATAAACCAAGTGGTTAGCGAAAGTTTTATCTATATCCACGTCAACTATTCCAAGAATAATAAGAATCCGGAAGCCATGGCGATGTTGGGAAATCCGGCGCGTTTCGGTTTCCCGGTGTTGGTGGTTTTGGATGAAAAGGGCAATGTCATTCACATCCAAGATTCTGCTCTTTTGGAAGAAAACGAAGGTTATAATGCGAAGAAGGTGCTCTCTTTCTTCAAAAATTGGACACCCGAGGCAGTACGCGGGAATTAGCTTTCCTTTTCGCTCAGCTCAAGCCAGCGCATGGATTTTTCGTCCAGCAAATCCGAAACTTCCTGATAGCGCGCGCCCCATTGTGCGAGTTCATCGCTCGTCCCGGTGCCGGAATTCATCTGGTCAACCAACTCTTTTTTCTCTCCTTCCAGCGCTTCTATTTCAATTTCCAACGCTTCAAATTCCTTTTTCTCTTTGTATGTGAGTTTGTTGGAATTGCTCTTTTACCTCCTTCACCTCTTTCGGTTCGGCTTGCCTCTGCAATTTTTCTACTTTTTTCTCAATGCGAAGCTCTTTCTCCCGGGCCAATTTGTAGTCGGTGTAATTCCCGTAAAAGTCTTTGATTTTTCCATCCCCGTTGAACACAAAGATGTGGTCAACAAGTTTGTTCATGAACCAGCGGTCGTGGGAAACGATGAGGATGCAGCCCTTGTAAAAATAGAGGAGGTCTTCGAGTTTGTTGAGTGTGTCGATGTCGAAATCGTTGGTCGGCTCATCGAGAATGAGGAAGTTGGGGTTGCGCATCAGGGTGATGAGCAGGTAGAGTTTCCGCTTCTCGCCACCGCTAAGGTCCTCAAAGTAAGTGTATTGCTGCTCGTACTTGAAGCCGAAGTGATTAAGGAACTGTGATGCGCCAATGTAGTTGCCAGTCTCGGTGCGGATTACTTCGGCTTGTTCCTTCACGATGTCGATGATGCGGCGGTTGCCCGCAATCTGCATCCCTTCCTGCGAATAATAGCCGAACTGGATGGTTTGTCCAGCGACAATTTTGCCGCCGTCGGGCTTCAGTTGGCCCATGATCAATTTCAAAAAGGTAGATTTTCCGGTGCCGTTCTTGCCTACGATACCGCACTTTTCACCCTTTTTAAATATATAGGAAAAATCGTCCAGCAGGACTTTGTCGCCAAAGGAAAAATCTAAATTGTTGATTTCCAGAATCTTATTCCCTAATCTCTCGGGCTCGACATGGAAGCTGTCGGCCTGTTTTTCCACTTTTTTGTTGACGGCCTCCTTCAGCTGT
>JAKSME010000140.1 GCA_024400785.1 Bacteroidales bacterium | reverse complement strand
TTCATGTATCAGAAAATCAGTGGTGTGGACACCATGTATCCGTTGATTGTCTTCTTGCCGGTGGAAAGTGCGGAGCCGCCCGCTGCCGAGTCGGTGATGCTGTCGCTCAGACTGTAGGTTCGCGACCAGCCCGAATAAGGGAACTGCGTCATCACGCCCGGCTCGCCTCCTTTAATATATTGTAAGGTGCGGACTTGTTCGGGGCCCATGCCGTCGCCAATCAGCAGAATGACGTTCTTGGGGCCATCCTGCGAAATTGCTGTAATGCATAATACGGTGATTATCAGTGTAAAGAGTGCTTTTTTCATTACAATTTAAAGTTTTGAGATTTGAGACTTAAGACTTAAGATTTGTCCTTGAAATTTCGGAAACCATTTTATTTAACCGTTGTTAACCGTTTTCACGTTTAACCGAATTTCTCGAATCAATCAACCGGGAAAACCAGCTGCAATCCCACTTCCAACTTCGGCATGTCGACAATTCCTGGCGTGAAGGCCGATTTGCCGGCACGGTCGATGCGGTTGAGGCGGTATTGAACGTATAATGACGCCGGACCAAAACCGAAGCGGGCGCGGACACCAATCTGGTACTTGCTCATATCCAGCGCTTTAGTGGTTGTGCGGATGCGATATTCCCTGCCGCCTGATACCGTTTTGTGGCGGTTGTAAAAGTTCCATCCCGCATAAAATCCCATGTCGAAGTAGATTCCATATCCCGTCAATCCGCCCGGAGCCAAACGGAAACGCTGGAAAATTTCCGCATTCAGGAAACTGGTACGGATGTTCTCCTTTTTCAGGTTGTCGCGCGAGTGCGCGTCCCCCGCCGCATCATCGTAGCGCGGTTCTGCCAGATTGTACCACGCCGCCCCGATTTCCAACGCACATCCTAAGTTGTACCACTTGCAAATGTTCCCCTTGAAACGGACTCCCGCTAAGAAACTCTCTGATTTACCGTAATTTATCTGTAATTCACCCTTCTTGTCGGAGGGCACGGCAAAGCCCCACGAAATGTAGGGAACGATGTTGTAATTGGAGCGGAGAACCCCTTTGAACACCGGAGTGGGGCATTCCGTCGAAGTTGAAGTCCCCATGTAGTACGGCCCTGCAGAGATTTTTTCATCGATTTCCGTTGAAAAATTGTCACCCAAATGGTATTCGGTAGTGTATCCATCGCAATGAACTCGCAGAAAACGGCCCTTTTCAATATCTTTTTTGGAAATTGAAAAATATCTATGGGCATCTATCAAAGCAGTTCCGTAATATGTCAGATTATTGTTGCTGTCGGTTTCGT
This sequence comes from Bacteroidales bacterium, assembly GCA_024400785.1. Taxonomy (GTDB): domain Bacteria; phylum Bacteroidota; class Bacteroidia; order Bacteroidales; family WCHB1-69; genus UBA1756. The sequence goes on along the minus strand of JAKSME010000140.1, from coordinate 3,519 downwards.
GAAAATAAACCGTACGACTTTTTTCCCACGATGAATCATTAGCAATGATGTAAATTTCAGTGGTTCCTTCGTAAATAGTAAAAGGAGATTCTCTTTTTACTTCCTGATTATCAATAAAATAACTTGCTTGCGGCACGCCGAAACCGAATTGGTAATCATAGTAAGGATACAAGTCCGCCGACTTTTCTATTTCTTTCAGCAGTTGCATGTTGGTCCATTCGCGGTGGGTTTGCCAAGCGCAGGCAGCGAATCCGGCGGTCAGCGGACTGGAGAAGGAAGTTCCAGATGCTTGTGTGTAAAGATATGATTTTGAAGGGTTTGCAACTTGCACGTCGGTGGCCATTGCGCTCACATTGGGCTTGAGTCGGCCATCGGCGGTCGGACCGAAGGAGGTGAAAGTAGAGGAATGGTGCCGGTTGTTGACACCGCCAACGGAGAGCACGCTGTCGGCATCGGCGGGGGTGACGAGGGTGAGCCACGATTTGTCGTCGCCTTCGTTGCCCATCGAGCAGCAAACCAGCATTCCTTTCGCCGCCGCCATGTTCGCGGCTCGCGCCACCAGCGACGTTCCGTCCATGTCGGCGGGATTGTAGCGGTCTTTGCCGTAGCCCAGCGAGCTGTTGATGATGTTGGCACCGTTGCGGTCGGCCCACTCCATGCCCATCATCCACCAAACCTCTTCCTGTTTCGGTTCAAGGTAGGTTTCGGTGCGGGCCAGCAGGAACTCAGCACCGGTGGCCAGTCCGAGTTGCTCGCCTGTTTCGCCAAAGCCCGCGATGCAGCTCAGCACCATCGTGCCGTGTGAGTCCCACCCGTAAACATTTTCTTTTTTGAGGGGGAAATTGTAGGTTTTCAGGATTCGGTTGTTTTCGCGAAGATGGCGGAAAGAGGGGTGGGTGTCGGCCATTTTGAAACCGCCGTCGAGGATGGCGATGCGGATGCCCGAGCCGTCGAAACCCTTTTCAACAAAGCATTCGCCCTGCATCATCTTGAGTTGGTGTGAAATTCCGGCAGGCACTGTTGTCGCGGTTGGAACTTTCAGTTCCGTGGTTTCGCTGGCGAGGCGGGCGTGACTTTCAATGGCGCGGACACCGGCAACGAAAGGGAGTTGTTGTATCTCTTCCGCATGGAAGGTGCTGACAGCAAGCGCGTTGAACCATCGGCTCTCACCAATAACTTCTTCCGAAAGTTCGGCCACGCGTTGCACGTACTGCTCGTTCAGCGGGAAGTCGGTGCTGTCGGACAGTGGCAGACCGAGTTGAGCGCGGCGTTCGATGGCCTTCGCATCAAAGTAGCTGCATGGGTCGAAGGTGGTGTTGGCTTTGTCGGTAAAGAATACCCAATAAAGGTCTTGGGCTTGCGTATGGGTGGCCAAAAGCACCAATAAGATAGCAAAAAGTAAATGTTTTTTCATATCAATTACCGAATATCAATTTTTTATAAAAAACAAATAAAGCCACCTACAAAGCTCGGGGAACTTCTGTTTTTACTGTTTTCACGCCGCCCCTCTGAATTTCGTGAAGTCCGTTAAACAAAATTTCGAAAGGAAACGACGCTGCAAATTTACATATTATTTCTGGAATCATTCCATATAATCTTGTAAATAAGTATCGTCTTTCAACGTACAAGCCGAGCACAATGCACAATGCATAATGCATTATAAATTTCTCCACTCGCCCTTTCATACTTTCCACCATTCGTCCATTCGTCCATTCCACCTTTCCACGACTTTAACCGATGTTAACCGATGATAACCGACGTTAACCGAGAAAACTACGGCCTCAGGCAGCCGATCGGCACCACGAACACGCCGTCGGGGCGGCGGTAGGCGTACGGACCAACGGCGGTGAGCACCATCATAAAAGCCGGGGCGGGCATTCGGGAAGTATCGATTTTTCCAGCCATTTTTTTCAAAGAAGCGGCCGCCATTTCAATATTGTCCATGCCTCCCAACTTTATTTCTATCAATCCGTAATTTCCGTTGCGGCGATGAATGACCGCATCACATTCAGCCCCATCGCTGTCGCGGTAATGATATAAAAAATCGGTTATTTGTGGTATAATTTTTCGGTTATTTGAGGTAGAAAATTTCGGTTATTTGAGGCGTATTGGTCGACTTTTTTGTCCCTGTTTGCAATTCTGTGAGTTGAACTGTTGAGTTGTTGAACCTTTCGCCCCTTCGCCCTTTCAACCCTTCACCCTTTCCACCTTTAACCGAATAACTCCCTCATCTCAAAGGATTCCCGCATTTCACAATCACGTGGCTCCCATCTTCCACCGTGGTAGCGAACAGCGTCACGCGGCCTCCATCGCTGAGTTTCAGTTTCTTCCGCAGTGCGTCCGCACTTAACGGAAAGTTTCGCACGGTGATGTTGGCCTTCGCCACGCCGGCCAGTCCCGCTTTCAGTTCCGCTTTCCCCATGCCGAACACGCGCTCCACCTCGAACACGCGTCCGAAAAAGTTGTCGCAGCGTTGCTCGCCGCTATAGAGATGACTGTGCGCATGCAGTTTTCGCAAACCGAATCGCATCGCATACAAGTCCATCAACCCCGACTTCATTATTGTGGGATGCGGTTCGTACAAGAAAGTGCCACTTGCGTCAGCGCACCAATCTTTGGGTGTTTTTTCGATGTACAGCTGTTTTTCATTTCCCCGCAAACACACTACTGTGGTTTCCGGCTTGTCGCCGCCTTCCAGGTTCACGCACTGGAGTTCTGGTTCGGTGGCGGTTTCTCCCGGTTTGATTTCCACCAGCAGTTCTTTCACTTCGTTGTGTACGGCCACAATGTGAATGGCGGAAATATTGTCCAACTGTTTCTGTAACAGAGTAATATCAAAAAGAGGGGAGATTTTGAGGATGAGGTGGCTGGCTTTTTGTGCAAGCAGCGGCATCAGTGTGAGCAGGTCGGGTTCGCAGTCTTCCAGCCGGAAGACTTTCTGGCCCTCTTTGCGGCGGGCGGGGTCAAGGAAGATGCAGTTGGCAGAGGGGAGGGAGGGGAGGAGTTGAGCGGAATCGCCGTTGATAACTTCCATGTTGTTGATACCGAGCACGTTGAAGTTGTGTTGAGCGGAGTCGGCCACGGCGGGTTGTCGCTCAATGAAAGTCACCTTGTCGCATCGGCGGGCGAAGGCGCACGCGTCGATGCCCATGCCACCGGTCATGTCGATGAGCGAGCCGCCGGCGACGAGCGTGGCTTTGTAGGCGGCGGTAAGTTCCGAGGAACATTGCTCTACCGAGAGGGGCGGTGGAAAAAGCAAATCGAAGTTGCCATACCACGACGGCAACTTCGATTTGGCCTTTTGTCGTGCCTGGATTTGTTGAACCAGCCACTTTTTATCGTAGTCTTCGTGCCAGTGAGACTTGGCCGACAGCGCGTACACGTCATCGTTGATGTGCAGTCGGATGATCTCGGCGGCGGTCATGGCTACTCTTCTTTCGGTTTTTCGTTCATCATTTTGATTTTGTATTCCAGTTCTTTGACTTCCTGCTTGGCGGCATCAATTTTCTTGGTAAATTC
>JAKSME010000014.1 GCA_024400785.1 Bacteroidales bacterium | reverse complement strand
GGGCATTCACCGCGGTGCTGATGATTTTGGTCGGCGCCGTCTTTGTCAATGCGCCAGCCGAGCTATTAGCCAGTTTAACTTCTTGGAACATAGCAATTTGGATTATCATCATCTTCGTTTACTACGCCATCGCCACCATGTTGCCGATTGACAAGATTATCGGGAGAATCTACCCGATATTCGGGCTTTGCATTTTGTTTATGGTGATTGGCATCATGGTGATGTTGTTCTGGCATCATCCGCATTTGCCAGAGATATGGGACGGCATGCAGAACACGCATCCGGCGGCGGCCACCACGCCGATTTTCCCGATGATGTTCATTTCCATCGCATGCGGGGCCATCTCCGGTTTCCATGCCACGCAGTCGCCACTGATGGCGCGTTGCATGACCAATGAGAAGCAGGGCCGCCCGATATTTTACGGTTCAATGATTACCGAAGGTGTGGTTGCGCTTGTTTGGGCCGCTGCCGCCACCTACTTTTTCCAGAGGAATCCCGGCTCAACCGATGGCGCGGCCGTCATCGTCAACAGTATCAGCCGTGAGTGGCTGGGGAATGTGGGCGCAGTTTTGGCACTGCTGGGTGTCGTCGCCGCCCCCATCACCTCGGGAGATACCGCCTTTCGTTCCGCACGCCTCATCGTCGCCGACTACCTCAGAATCGACCAAAAGCCTGTGAAGAAACGCTTGCTGGTGGCCGCTCCCCTCTTCGGCGCCGGCGTCATCGTCTTGATTTACAGCATCGTCAACAAAGACGGCTTCGACATCATTTGGCGATATTTTGCCTGGGCCAATCAAATTCTGGCCGCCGTCACCCTTTGGGCCATCACCATTTACCTGAAAGGCGAGCACAAATGCTTCTATATCACATTGATACCCGCCCTTTTCATGACCATGGTTACGGCCACTTACATTTTCATCGCTCCCAAAGAAGGTCTGGGACTGCCCCCAGCCATCGCCTACACCATCGGCGCTGTCATCACACTGACATTCCTGACACTGCTCTTCTGGAGGAAAAGAAATTACGGGAAATTGGATGAAAGGACGAAAAAATGAAAAGAATCGCCATTTTGTTTCTGCTTGCTGCCACCGTGATTTCCGCCTTTGCGCAGAATTACGAGGATGACGAAATGAACATTGCCGGTCCCGGTGCCGACTTCATCATCGCGGGTGGCATCTACATGGGCGGCAAAGTCCCTGCCGGCTACTACAGCGGCATTCCAACCAACGAGAACAACCTCAACTATATTTTCAACAACCAGTCGTGGATGGACGAAATCACGCGCCTCATCGCCGACAACAACTCGTTTATTTCTCCCAACGAATCCATCTACATCAAAGAATACCCAGGCGACATGCGATACAAAGCCGCCATGTCGGTGAGCATCGGGGCCTCCTACCGTTTCAACCGCCATTGGCGTTTATCCATCTATTACACCTTTGCCCGAATGACCGCGAAGGACGTTTTCAGCATCGGCTTCCCGAACATTGTGCCCACCAACGAGTACAACGATTACATCCTGTACCTTTTGATTGGAAAAGAAAATCGCTCTTTTTTCGACCTGACGGGTTCGTACACCTTCCATGCCAACAAGATTGTGAAACCGTTCATTGAGTTCGGTGCGCAATTCAACTTCGTGAGAGTCAAGAGTTTCGATGCCATCATTGAAAATCGTCCGTACAACTTGTTAGATGTTTATGGGGGCAGCACCTATGTGGCAGGCGCGGGAATGCAGGAGTTGGACACGCGTTATGGCGGGCCGGGCTGGGGCATTGTTGCCGATGCCGGCATCAAATTTGCCTTCAGCAAAAGCGTTTCCGTAGACCCCTGTTTTTACGTCTCTTTCGGGAAGGTCGGTTTGGAAGGATACAAGGATTTCCATTTCAACTACGGAGCCTACATCCGCATCGTGATGAGTGATGCCATGTTCAACAAGTAGTTAATTCGGTTAAACGGTTAAGCGGTTAACTTTTTAATCGTTTTCACGCTTTCACGTTTTCACGAAAAAAAACCACTTGCTAATTAAGAAAAAGTTTGTATTTTTGCAGTCGGATTTCAACATCACCGAAATTCATTTTTTCAACGTAAATTTCGTTTGTTAAAGCAGAACACCACTCTAAATTTTCTTATTAATTTTTGTTATGATTAACGCTGAAGAAAAGAAGCCGAGAAGACGGCGCATTGTTGCCGACAAGGCTCCTGTTGCAACATCCAATCAAAAGAAAGTCAACAAATTAGTTTCCGTTGCAGAAGATGTCGCTAAGATGTCAGACCAGCCTGCGGAGCAACCCATGCCCACCATGAGTTTCACTCCGGCGGCAGAAGATGAATTCAACTTCTCCGCCGCCGAGGCCGAGGAATACAAATTCATGCAGGCAAGCCAAAATATTTCCAAAGAAGAGGAAAGTAAACCCATCGACTTCGACAAAGTTCCCGCTCTGGAAATCCCTTTGGATGTGCAAATAGAATCCGCAGAAAAGCATTTGGCCAATGAGGTAGAACGGATTCAAGAACTTGAACTGCTGGCCAATTCCCAACCTGTTGAACCTCCAGTGAAGAAGACCAAACGTGCTAAAAAAGGGAAGAAAAACGCAGAAAAAGGAGATACCGAATTGGACGTCGCCCGTTTGAACGACATGGTTATCGACGACAACACCTTTGGAGTCAGCGAACAGGAAGAACTCGAAACCGCTGCCCCGACAACTATTGCTGACGAAGAAACGCCTTCCGCACCTGTTTCCAGCGACACACAAGAAAATGTAGAACCAACTGAAGTTCAACCGAATAATGAAGTTGGAGAAGTTGTCAAGCACGACAACAATAACAACAAAAAGAACAAAAAGAAGCACAAAAACAACAACGAGGACTACAACCTTCAAGCGGCGCACGCGCAGTGGGATTATGTAGCCAACTCTCAGTACGAAGGTTGCGTAACCGCAGAGGGTGTTCTGGAAATTGCCGGCGATTCCTGCGGATTCCTCCGTTCATCCGACTACAACTATCTCAACTCTCCTGACGACATTTACGTTTCACCTTCCCAAATCAAGCTTTTCGGTTTGAAAAACGGTGACACCGTGCAAGGCCAGATTCGCCCACCCAAAGATGGCGAGAAATATTTCCCGTTGGTAAAGGTTGACACCATCAACGGCATGGAGCCGGAAAAGATTCGAGATCGCATCCCATTCGACTATCTCACGCCGATGTTCCCGAATGAAAAAATCAAGCTAACCGGGCATCCTGGCGACAACATTTCCACTCGCGTCATTGATCTTTTTGCCCCCATCGGCAAAGGACAGCGTGGTTTGATTGTTGCACAGCCCAAAACTGGTAAAACCGTGTTGCTCAAGGAAGTAGCTAACGCCATCGCCTACAATCACCCAGAGATTTACCTAATCATCCTGCTCATTGATGAACGTCCGGAAGAGGTTACCGACATGCAACGAAGTGTCAATGCCGAGGTTATTTCTTCCACCTTCGACGAGCCGGCGGAACGCCACGTAAAGATTGCGAATATCGTTTTGGAGAAAGCGAAACGCATGGTGGAATGCGGCCGAGACGTCTGCATTCTCTTGGACTCCATTACCCGTTTGGCCCGTGCGTACAACACCGTTTGTCCGGCCTCCGGCAAAGTGCTCTCCGGCGGTGTGGAAGCCAACGCACTGCAAAAACCGAAACGCTTCTTCGGCGCCGCCCGCAACATCGAAGGCGGCGGCTCGCTCACCATCATCGCTACCGCATTGATTGACACAGGTTCCCGCATGGATGAAGTCATCTTCGAGGAATTCAAGGGCACGGGCAATATGGAACTCCAACTCGACCGCAAACTCTCCAACAAGCGCATCTACCCGGCAGTTGACATCGTGGCCTCCAGCACGCGCCGCGATGACCTATTGCAACCGCAAAACACGCTGCAACGCGTTTGGGTACTCCGCAGCCACCTCGCCGACATGACCCCGCTCGAAGCCATGGAATTTGTTAAAGACAAAATGCAATTCACCAAGACCAACGAGGAATTCCTTATGGCCATGAACGAATAAATCTTGACATGAAAGGTTACGAAAAACAAGAAATATACGAACCGGAAGAAGTAAAAGAACTCTCCGAATTATACAAAGGCATTCTCACCAACATCCACGAAAATCCTTACCGCGAAGGACTGGTAAAAACGCCGGAACGCGCTGCCAAGGCAATGAAATTCCTCACCCATGGCTATGAAATGGATCCGAAAGCAATTTTGGAAAGTGCCTTATTCAAAGAAGATTACAAGCAAATTGTAGTGGTAAAGGATATTGAAATCTACTCTCTTTGCGAGCATCACCTACTGCCATTTTTCGGCAAAGCGCATGTCGGTTACATTCCCAATGGAACGATTGTCGGACTGAGCAAGATTCCTCGTGTGGTAGAAGCATACGCCCGCCGTTTGCAACTGCAAGAGCGCCTCACCACCCAAATCAAAGACTGCCTGCAAGAAGTTCTGAACCCATTGGGAGTCGCCGTAGTTATTGAAGCTCAACACCTTTGCATGTCAATGCGCGGCATCCAGAAACAAAATTCCGTTACCACCACATCCGAATTTACCGGTGCCTTCCTCTCCCAATGGAACACCCGCCAAGAGTTCATGCACCTCATCGGCGCAGACTTGCATTAAGCTGAAAATCAACATTCTTCTTTTCATAACTTCCACATTTCCGACTTCTTTTTCCAAATTAAAAATCGTACCTTTGCACCTCAATGCAAAAATAATATATGGACGACGACAAGAAGAAAAAAACGGAAGAGGGAATCGTTGAAAATGAGAACGATATAACTGAAGAATCTCAGATTGAAGAAACCAATTCCACTGAGAGCGGACATTTGCAGAATGTAGTATATGTCCAATCGATGTTTGAGAATTGGTTTTTGGATTATGCCTCATACGCCATCCTTGACCGCGCTCTGCCAGATGTTTACGATGGGCTGAAGCCCGTTCAGCGTCGCATTTTACACTCTATGAGCGAGTTAGAAGATGGACGAATGAACAAAGTGGCCAACATTGTGGGCAACACCATGAAATATCATCCCCACGGCGATGCTGCCATCGGCGATGCCATCGTGCAGCTGGGCCAGAAGGAAATGACCATTGACACACAGGGGAACTGGGGGAACATTCTGACCGGCGACCCGGCGGCGGCTCCCCGTTACATTGAGGCACGCCTCACCAAATTTGCCCTCGAAGTTGTTTTCAATCCCAAAATCACGCAGTGGAAACTTTCGTACGATGGTAGAAACAAAGAGCCCATCCAACTGCCCATCCGATTTCCCCTCTTGCTCGCACAGGGAGTAAAAGGTATTGCCGTGGGCATGGCCACCAAAATCCTCCCCCACAACTTCAACGAACTGCTGGACGCCTCCGTCGCCATCCTCGAGAACAAACCCTTCGAACTCTACCCTGACTTTCCCACCGGCGGCTGCATCGATGTGAGCAAATACAACGATGGTGCTCTCGGCGGAAAAATCATCAACCGGGCAAAAATTTCCATCCAAGACAATAAAACCTTGGTAATCACAGAAATACCTTATGGAACCAATACCATCGACCTCATCGATAACTCCATCAGCCCCGCCATCGAAAAGGGGAAACTGAAAATCCGCAAGATTGATGACAATACCGCCAAGAACGTGGAAATCATCCTCCACCTCCAACCCGGCACCTCCCCCGACCAAACTATCGACGCGCTTTATGCCTTCACCGACTGCCAAGTCAACATCAACCCCAATCCGTGGGTAATTCACAACGGCAAACCGGCCCTTCTCTCCGTCAGCGAAATTTTGCGCATCAACACCAACAATACCGTGGAAATGTTGCGCAAAGACCTTGAGATTTTCCTCCATGAGCTTGAAAATCAGTGGCATTGGCTTTCTTTGGAAAAGATTTTCTTTGAAAAAAGAATCTATAAAGAACTCGAAAAAGACACCGACACGTGGGAGACGCAAATCGACAACATTAAGAAGGCCTTCGTTCCCTACCTTTCACTTTTCAAACGGGAAATCACCCATGAGGAAATTTTGAAACTGTGCGAGAAACCGGTAAGAAAAATTTCCAAATTCGATATTAAAAAAGCAGAAGAAGCCATCGAAAACATCGAGATGCAGATTGAAGAAACTCAAAACCATCTCAACCACATCATCGATTATACCATCAACTATTTCAAACAGTTAAAGAAAAAATATGGCAAGGGCCGCGAGCGCCGCACCGAAATCAAGAGCTTCGACAGCATCAACGTGGTGAGTGCCGCCGTCGCCAATATGAAACTGTACGTGAACAAAAAGGAAGGTTTCATCGGAACCTCTTTGAAAAAGGATGAAAATGTCGAACTCGCCTGCGAATGTTCCGACATTGACGACATCGTAGTTTTTATGAAAAACGGCAAATTCACCGTGACCAAAGTTTCCAATAAGCAGTTCATTGCCAAGGACATACTCCATGTGGAAGTATTCCGCCGCGGCGACGACCGCACCGTTTACAACATGATTTACTGCAAAGGTAAAAACGGTGCCGCCATGGTGAAACGCTTTTCCATCGGCGGCGTAACCCGCAACAAAGAGTACGACCTCACGTCCGGAGAAACAGGCACCGAAGTCCTTTACTTTACCTCCAATCCCAACGGCGAAGCAGAAAAAGTCAAGGTGACACTCAAACCCAAGAAAAATCTTAAAAAGAAGACTTACGAGTTCGATTTCAGCACGTTAGCCATCAAGGGACGTACATCTAAGGGCAACATTTTGTCAAGAAATCCGGTGGCTAATGTTGAAATGAGCGAAAAGGGCGTCTCTACACTTTCCGCTATCGGCGTCTGGTTCGACCGCAATGTCATGCGCCTCAATAACGAAGAACGCGGAGAATTTCTGGGAAATTTCAAAAAAGATGATAGAATCATATCTATTTATGAATCTGGTAATTACAGAATTACAGGATACGAATTGACCACCCACTTCGAAGACAATCTTTCCATCATCAAAAAATACAACCAACACAAAGTCATTACCGCAGTTTACTACCATAAAAAAGAAAACAAGTACTACATCAAGCGGTTTGCACCACAATTGACTGAAAAAAACATCGACTTCATTCCGATAGAAAAAGACATCAAACTGATTCTGGTCAGCATTGATTATCTGCCGCAATTGGAAATCAAATATACGAAAAAAGATCCAAAAGCAGTTTTCACCGAAGTCCTTTCAATTTCAGAATTTATTGAAATTCAAGGAATTAAAGCTAAAGGAAAGAAGCTCAACCTCGGCAATATCAAGAGCGTGAAATGGTTGGACCCACTGCCTTACGAAGAACCGGAGGAACCTGAAGAAGAGGAAGCGGAAGAAGAAGACACCATAGTGAGCGGCAGCATCGAAGAAATCGAAATGGCGGAAGCCAAGGAGATTTTCGACAATATCGATAATAAGAGCGATGAAGATGAAGACGGCGACGGCGGCGGCAATGGAACCCAATTGGAACTTTTCTAATTGAAAGTCATAAATATGAAAATCGGATTTGATGCGAAAAGGGCTTTTAACAACCATCGCGGCTTGGGAAATTACAGCCGCGACACCATTCGCATTTTATCTACACAATTTACTGACAATCAATACTTTCTATACACACCGAAAATCTGCGGCGATATTCCTTTTCATCCCAACGAAAACTGCCGCACCATTTTACCCAACGGTTTTTTAGCACAAAGAATGCCGTCGATTTGGCGAACCTACCGTCTGGCCGATGAAGCAGAAAAAGAAAAATTAGACCTTTTTCACGGTCTCAGCCACGAACTTCCGGTGGGCATACAGAAAAAGGAAATCCCAACCGTGGTCACCATGCACGACCTCATCTTCATGAAGTTTCCCGAACTCTATCCCGCCATCGACCGTGCCTTGTACAGACATAAATACCTGAGCAGTTGCAAAATAGCCGACCGCATCATCGCCATCAGCGAGCAAACCAAACGCGACTTGCTGGAGCTCACCGACATCGATGAACAGAAAATCGATGTGGTGTATCAAGGTTGCAGTCCGACGTTCCGAACCGAAATTCCGACAGTAGAAAGAGAACAAATCTGCCAAAAATACCGCCTCCCTGCAGAATTCATGTTAAGTGTTGGGGCGTTGGAAGAAAGAAAGAACCATCTGGAGATTTTGCAGGCAATGGTCACACAAAGCATTGATTTCCCGTTGGTTATCATTGGCAATGAAACTGATTACACCCCCACGCTCCATCAATTCATAGAAAAAAACAAATTACACTCCCGCGTCACCTTGCTCATGGGGGTGCCATTTGCCGACTTCCCAGCCATATACCAAAGTGCCACGTTGTTTTTGTACCCGTCGCTGTTCGAAGGCTTCGGCATTCCGGTGTTGGAGGCACTTTGCAGCGGCACACCGGTAATTGCCGCAACAGGCAGCTGCTTGGAAGAAAGCGGCGGCCCCGGAAGCTGCTATATTTCCCCCACCGACTGCGACGAGCTGGGAAATCAAATTCACAACATACTGGGGAACAAAGAATTACAGCAAAAAATGGTAGTGGAGGGAAAAGAATTTTCCTTGAAATTCACCGACGAATCCATCGCTAAAAACCTTTGGGCCACCTACCAAAAAGCCATTTCAACCCATTAATTATCAATCATTAACCAGTTATGCTTTCCGTCGTTATCATCACTTTCAATGAAGAAAACAACATCCGGCGATGCCTGGCTTCGGTACAAGAAGTTGCGGACGAAATCGTAGTGGTTGATTCCGGTTCGACGGATGCGACTGAACGGATTTGCAACGAATACGGAGCTCGGTTCATCCGACACAACTGGGAAGGTTATTCCGCGCAGAAGAATTTTGCCAATGCCCAAGCCGCCAACGACTGGGTTTTTTCCATCGATGCCGATGAAGAGGTGGACACTGAACTCAAAGCAGCCATTCTTCAACGGAAAAAGGACGGATTGAGCGGGGCATACGCGATGGACCGACTCACCAACTACTGTGGGAAATTTCTTCACCACTGCTGGCGACCAGACATCAAAATCCGCATCTGGAACCGCAATGACGGTGAATGGGAAGGCGACATCCACGAAATTATCAAATTCCGCAACAAACCCATTACCAACACTTTACAAGGAGAACTCAACCACTATACCTACCATACCGTTTCAGAACACATCCGACAAGCGGACAAATTTTCTTCTTTGGCGGCACAAAAGGCATTCGCCCGTGGAGAAAAGCGCAAAAGCGCATGCACCATCCGTTGCAAAACAGCTTGGAAATTCATACGCGACTACATCTTCCATCTCGGCTTGCTCGACGGCTACTACGGATTTGTGGTCTGCCGCATTTCAGCTTTTGCTACTTTTTTGAAATACACCAAGTTAAATGAACTTCACTTTGCAAAAAAATGAAATTACCGCAAAGAATCATCATTAGCCGCACCGACAGCATCGGCGACGTGGTACTCACTTTGCCTGTGGCAGGAGCGATCAAGAAGCATTTTCCCAAGTGTGAAGTCATCTTTTTAGGCACCGGCTATACGAAGGCCGTTGTGGAATGTTGTCCGTACGTAGATGAATTTGCCGACTGGCACTTAATTTCACAATTATCTGAAAAAGAACAAATTAAATATTTTCAATCGCTCAATGCGGACACCATTTTGCATGTTTTTCCCAGAAAAGAAATTGCGAAATTGGCACAGAAATCGAACATTTCCACCCGCATCGGCACGTCGCACCGCGCTTTTCACTGGTTTACCTGCAACCGCCGCATCAACCTGTCGCGCCGCAACTCCGACCTTCACGAGGCCCAGCTGAATCTCAAACTGTTGGAGCCACTCGGTCTGACACAGGTTGGCAGCACGTTGGACGAAGTGCGACAGTACCTTTCCCTCATTCCAAAAACCTCAGATTTTGAAGCATTAAAGCTGTTGGTCCCCGACCGATTCAATCTCATTTTCCACCCAAAATCCAATGGCAGCGGACGTGAATGGGGCATTGAAAACTTCCAACGGCTGTTAGAAATCCTCCCGAAGGAAAAATTCCGGGTGTTCATTTGCGGAACGGCCAAAGAGGAAGTGCTCATGGGCAGCTTGGCTCATGTTGAAGCCGAGAATGTGGTACAAATGTGCGGGCGGCTGACTTTGGATGAATATGTAGCATTCATTGCGGCGGCAGACGGACTCATTGCCTCCGGAACGGGTCCTTTACACGTGGCTGCTGCAGTGGGCACGAATGCCATCGGTCTCTATCCGCCAATGCGTCCCATCCACCCTGGTCGCTGGCAGCCCATCGGCTCCAAAGTGAAAGTGTTTTGCGCAGATAAAGCGTGCGAAGATTGTCGAAAAAACGGTGACTGCGCCTGCATGCGTTCCATCACGCCAGAGTCAATCCTTGATTACTTGAATCTTCTGTAACACACCAAAAAAATATCAATGCCATCCATTTCCCTTAAAAGCGATAGCCAAGAAAAAGCCAAAAAGGATAATCGAAGAAGACTGTTGGTCTTCATTCTGACGCTGATTTTCTCCATTGCTTTCTTCGGAGGCGTTTATATTTTTCTGAAAAAAGCACAGCAAAATCAACCCAAACAGCCAGCCGCCCAACCCACTCTTCCCACCCTCGACATTCGTACCGATACAGAAATTCCGTGGGAGAAAAAAATCACTTGTGTGGTCAATCAGACGCTGGGCAATAGCGCAGAGGCCTTTGCTGGAAAAATCAAATGTCACGGAGGTTACTCCTCCCGTTACGAAAAACACTCATTCTCACTTGAACTTACCGACAAAGTTTCTATCGCCGGATTGCCCAAAGATGATGATTACATACTGAATGCCAACTACATAGATAAGACATTCATGCGACATAAAATCAGTTACGACCTTTTCCGCGAGATGAATCCGTCAGCCAACATCGCACCTATCAGCAGCTACGCGAACATACAATTGAACGGAAAAGACAACGGACTTTATGTAATCATGCAAAAAGTCACCGCAAAGGTGGCCCGGCTTGACAAAGACGACAACAGTGCCATGCTTTTCAAAGAGCCACCCGTATTTCACGAAAAAAGGTTGGAAAATCCAGAAGAACCTGAGAACTATTACCAACAAAAATTTCCCAAAATCAAAAATCAAGACTGCAAAGCGATTATGGATTCTCTGCACGATTTCCTATTTCGCAGCAGCGATGAGATTTTTGCAGAAAAAGTTTCTTATTGGTTTGATTTACAAAATGTTACAGACTGGCACATTCTGTTGCTTTTCACAAACAACAGTGATGGGCTTTTGAAAAATTTCTACCTTTATCGGACAAAAACCGGAGAACCTTTCCGCATTATCCCCTGGGATTACGACCACTCTTTCGGCCGAGACGGTGATGGGGAAAAGAACCTGCTCACCGACATCATTGATTGCAATCGTTGCGTACTGCTGAAACGGCTGATGGAAAGTCCTACGCTCAACTATACTGAACAGTTAGCGAAGCGCTACAATGAATTGCGAGCGCAAGGCATTCTCTCGGTGGAGCATTTCAAAGAGATGATAAAACGGAATGAGGATGCGATGTCCGGGGGACTCGAACGCAACTTTGGGTTATGGCCCATAAATGACAAAAACTACTCTGATGGAGCGACGCACCAAGAAGAGGTGGATTTGATGATTCAGTACGTCACCGCGCGGCTAAGTCAGTTAGATGCGAAATTCAAAAAGAAATAGGGCCATCCCCTTTAATCTTGCAAATGGATGAAGTGTTGAATGGGTTAAGGGATAATTATGTTCCTCATACTACCACCTTTCCCCGAAGGTCAGAAGTTGTCAAGCCATAAACCAGCAAGACGATAAAGCCTTCATTTTCTGTCTCTCAATTACCGTCTCGAGCTGCGGTTCCGGCTGTCATCAGGGTAATAGAGCGTGTCGACGGTGCTGGCGAAACCGCACCAGTTTCCGATGACGTTGTCTCCCGTGATGTTGCATGGCACGGGAGCCGGACTCATGAACGGGTTCTGCCCGATAGCCAGCTGATAAGTCATTGCCGACCAATATTGGTAAGCATCGTAGTCGAGCATGGAAGTTTTAAGGTAGACGGTATCTCCTTTGCGGTAGGTGATTCGGTAATACTCTTGTTTTTCCTCATCGGTCATAGTAGCCATAAAGAGTGCGGAAGGGTTGGCGCGAAGGATTTCGTAATTAACGGTTTGACCGCTGAAGGTGGCGTCATCGAAAGCGACGGGCATGCTGGTAACCCAAAGGCGGTCGTGGAGTTTTTTTCCGTGTACTTTGATTCTAAACTGGTAATAATCGTGTGTTGCGGGGTTGTCGGTAAGTTGGATGCGGGAAGTGGGAAGCGTGTCTTTTTCGTTCAAAAAGGCGAGCCAGACGGAGTCGAGGTGGAATGGTTCGCGAATGGTGGTGGAGGAAGTGTAAACCTTGCCATCATATTCAACGCGGAGGTCGTAACGCTTGTTAGGTTCGCCAATGATGTTACGACCGACATAAGCCAGATAGACGGGGGAATCTTCACAGAGGGTGAAATGGAGTTGTTCGCTTTGACCGTCGCAGGAAACGGTGACAACGGCATCGCGGATGAAGACGTCATTCATCAGCGTTTCAAGGTCGAGCGTGGCAAAATAAGGGATGCTTTTGCTCACGATGACCATGGCGGGGCTTCCGTTTTCAATCGTTCCTTCAATCACAATTTTATCATCATAATCTGGAAGGTCCACTTCGATTTCTTTTTCACAAGAGGAAAGGGAAGCGCAGATGGTGACGAAGAATAAAAGCAGGAAACGATTGATTTTGAAGTTCATACGTGGGAATGAAAGCGGGTGCAAAGTTACAGAAATTTTGAGAAGGTGCGAAGTGGGGAAACAAAAAAAAATCGGTGAAGCGAGTTCACCGATTTTGGGTATAATAGATGTGGGGAATCGAAGAAAATGTTATTTCTTGCCTTTGTCCTTTTGGCCAGCGTGACCGCGGAAGATACGGGTGGGGGCAAATTCACCGAGGCGGTGACCGATCATATTTTCGGTAACGTAAACGGGGATGAATTTGTTTCCGTTATGGACTGCGATGGTAAGGCCGACAAAGTCGGGAGAGATCATGGATGCGCGTGACCAGGTCTTGATGGTGGATTTTTTGCCAGAAGCCTGAGCGTCGAGTACACGTTGTTCCAGTTTATAGTGAATAAACGGTCCTTTTTTTAATGAACGACTCATAGTATTATCTCTTTAAATTATTTTTTTCTTCTTTCAATGATGTACTTGTTCGAATTTTTCTTCGGACGTCTGGTCTTGTAACCCTTAGCCGGTAAGCCCTTGCGTGAGCGCGGGTGACCGCCGGCGGCACGACCTTCACCACCACCCATCGGGTGATCTACCGGGATCATGACAACGCCACGGACTCTCGGACGCCAGCCCAACCAGCGGTTTCTACCAGCTTTTCCGGAGACTTCGAGGCTGTGGTCGATGTTGGAGACGATACCTACGGTTGCGCGGCAAGCGCAGAGGATCATACGGGTTTCGCCAGAGGGCATGCGGATGACGGCATATTTACCTTCGCGAGACATGAGCTGGGCGTGACCGCCGGCGCTACGAACCATCTTACCGCCCTGACCGGGATTCAATTCGATGTTATGGATTTCGGTACCGAGCGGAATTTCGCCGAGGGGGAGGCAGTTGCCAAGGTCGGGAGAAACGCCAGAACCGGAAAGGATTACTTGGCCGACTTTAAGACCGTGGGGAGCCACGATGTAACGCATTTCACCGTCTGCATAGAACAGCAAAGCGATACGGGCTGAACGGTTCGGGTCGTACTCAATGGAGTGCACGGTTGCCGGAATGTTGTCCTTATCTCTACGGAAGTCAATAAAACGATACATCTTCTTATGACCGCCTCCGCGGTTTCGCATCGTCATCTTACCACTATTATTTCTACCACCCGTGCTGGGTCTGGGGCTCAATAAACTTTTTTCCGGTTTATCAGTGGTAATGTCATCATAAGCGCTGATTTGTTTGAAGCGCTGCCCCGGTGTTACAGGTTTAAATTTTCTTAATGCCATATCTTATTAAATATTGCTGTAAAAATCAATTTTGTCGTCTTTGCCTACGAAAACGGTTGCTTTCTTAATCGTGGGCTTTTGGCCTTCGATGAAACCGGCTTTGGTATAACGAGAAGCATCCTTGCCGCGTTGAACGAGAGTGTTGACTCTCACGACTTTGACGCCGTAAATTTTTTCAACCTCGCTCTTAATCTGCGTTTTGGTTGCAGATCTTTCTACGATGAAACCGTAGCGGTTGAATTTTTCAGCTTCAGCCGTGCGTTTTTCGCTGATGATAGGTTTTATTAATACGCTCATTGTTTCTAAATTTTGAAGTTAATGAATTATTCGCCGAGCATTTTGTTGATTTCTGCAAGGCTGTTTTCGCAGATGATGAGGTTGGTGGCGTTGAGCACATCGTAAGTGTTAGCGTCGATAGCTCTCATCACTTTAGCACGCTTCAAGTTGCGGCCGGAGAGGAAAACGTTGGTGTTGCTGGCGTTAACCAAAGTCAAGGTTTTTGCATCCTGAAGGTTGAAGCTCTTGAGGATGTTGAGGAAAGCCTTGGTTTTCGGAGCGTCGAAAGCGAAATCTTCAACAACAACGATTTTGTCTTCTTTTGCTTTGTAGCTGAATGCTGAGAAGCGGGCAAGACGTTTAATCTTCTTGTTCAATTTGAAACCGTAGTCTCTCGGATGAGGACCGAAAGCGGTGGCACCGCCGCGGATGGTGGGAGACTTGATGCCGCCAGCACGTGCGCCGCCGGTACCTTTTTGTCTCTTCAATTTGCGGGTACTTCCTGATACGGTTGCTCTGTCGAGCGTATTGTGCGTGCCCTGTCTTCTGTTAGCCAAGATGTTCTTGACGTCCAACCAAATTGCATGGTCGTTCGGTTCAACATTAAAGATTCTGTCGTCTAATGTGACCGTTTTGGCAGTTTCTGTGCCGTCGATTTTATAAACTCTTAACTCCATCTTTCAATAATTAAATATGAACCATTGGCTCCAGGAACAGAACCTTTAACTACGAGCATGTTTTGCTCTTTCACAACTTTGAGGATGCGGAGGTTGGCAACCTTGACTCTGGCGTTACCGGTCTGGCCAGCCATACGCATGCCGGGGAGAACTCTTGACGGGTATGAGGAAGCGCCCATTGAACCGGGAGCTCTCAAACGGTTGTGCTGACCGTGGGTGGCATCACCGACGCCGCCGAAGCCATGACGTTTTACCACGCCTTGGAAACCTTTACCTTTGGAAAGACCGGTAATGTCAACAAATTCGCCTTCTTCAAATACCGTCACATCCAAAACTTCACCGAAGTTCTTTTTGTGTCCTTCTTCGAAACGCGTGAACTCACGAACGACTTTCTTCGGAGTGGTGTTTGCCTTTGCAAAGTGGCCCTTCAACGGTTTCGGGGTGTTTTTTTCTTTTCTTTCGTCAAATGCTAATTGGATAGCACTGTAACCGTCTTTTTCAACGGTCTTAACTTGCGTAACTACGCAAGGACCAGCTTCTATCACTGTGCACGGCACACACTTGCCGGAGGCATCGTAGATGCTAGTCATTCCAATTTTTTTTCCTATTAATCCTGACATTTTTAAATAGATTTGGTAATAAATTTACTACTTTTTACGCAAAACAATTCACCTCAGCTCTTACCTATAACCTTGACACAGAAGAGGTTACAAAGCAATCGCCTCGGCTCATGCTCCACGCAAATAAGCCCGCAAATATACAAATTTTATTTACACAATTACCTGTTGGAAAATTTATTTTTCCACACCATTCAGCACCAACTTGGAATAGGGTGTTTGAACCAATCTTCCAAAAACAAAATACTGCAAAACATACAAGGTTTTCGTATCACCGTTGAGTACCGCATAAAAACGGTCTTGGTTGTACAAATGCTCGATGTCGGTGAGATGGTCGCCGTCCTCGGTATAATAGTCGTATTCCTCATCCATGTAGTAGCACTTCAACTCCACCTTCTTCCCGTTTACATCCGTCATGGTCACAACTTTGAACAGGTTGTTTTTCAAAATATGGTCGATCTTTTCCTGATCCATCCCGAAGGCGATGGACTGGAACTTTTTATCACGAAATTCTGCCAAGAGATTGAAAACCTTGGTAGTGTCATAGATCGCCACTCTCGCACCATTATTGTCATATAAGTCGTAATGGCGTTCGTCCGCCTTTTTCACCGTGAATGATTCTTCCACATTGCGGCAATCGAAGACGTTGAGCTCTTGGATTCGGGTCGGTTTGGTGCTCAGCATCTGATGACTGATCCAATCCTGCTTCATAGCGGAAAAGCGCGGAGTGATGATGCCGC
The DNA here is from genome assembly GCA_024400785.1 of Bacteroidales bacterium. Lineage (GTDB taxonomy): Bacteria > Bacteroidota > Bacteroidia > Bacteroidales > WCHB1-69 > UBA1756. The sequence goes on along the minus strand of JAKSME010000014.1, from coordinate 13,198 downwards.
GGAATCCCGGCAGTTTCAAAACGCACGGAATGTCCTCCATGCCCTCCAAAATGGCATAATTGCCCATGTGGTCAGGAGTTTCTGGACCGAAATAAATGGTCTTGGTACGGCGTTCCTTCAGGAAGAACTTATGACCGAAAAGGGTGAACTTCGGTTCGTTTTCGTACACCTCCACCTTGATGGCGGTAGTGGCCATAACGCGGTTGAGGTTTTCGCGCTGATGTTCCGGAACCGGACTGTCGGCACGGACATTCACCAAAGTTGCCAGCATGGATTTCAGCATTTCGGGAGAAATCGCAGTGCCGTCATCCATACTCCAACCTTTGTCGCCCCGTTTCAGCAACACGGAATTTCCAGCCATGTCGGCGATAAAGACTTTGGTCACCTGGGAGGAATCCGCCACAGAAAAGACGGTTTGGGAAAACTCCAACTTGGAACTGAAAACATTATTTTTCACCAAAAGGAAAACCACCAGCCCCACGGCGGCAACGATGGAACAAATGAGGAGTATGAGGGTGTTTTTTTTCATAACAAATTTAATTATTTGGAACTATTCATCGGACGGGCATAACGATAGCGGCGGATGAGCACGGCAACGCCGCCAACCAGCAATAAAAACAGCAATGGAAGGCCCAAGTTCAACAACTGGTAACGTTTTTGTACCTTTTCATTGGAAATCTTAGCGGCATCCAACTTGCCGATTTGCAACACTTTAGACCTCAAATCGATAAAATCGGAATTGTCGCACAAATAATCAATGCAGTTAACCACGAACTCGGTATTATCATACATGTACCCCATATTGGGATCGAAACCGGTCGGATAGATACCTTCTTCAGGAAGGAACCATTCATGGAAGATGAACTCATGTCGCGCGGGCATTCCGTACATCGGGACATAATCACACAACTTCTTATAATCCACAAAGTTACGAATCATATCACCGTCAGAGATGAAAATCTGCTTGGTGGGTTTGCTCTGATGGAGGTCGTTAAATTGTGCCTGTGTTTCAAAGGCGATGGGCAGCAAACCTGCGTACGCGGATTTAAACTTGCCTTCTACCAACACAGCCACCGGGACATGCTGATGGTTGTATTCTGCGACATTGGGTTTGTCGATTCCCTCTTTCAAAGCCATAAAGCCGGGGGCGGTTTTCACTTCGGTTTTGCCGGACGTAGTTGCCAGCACTGGTTTCTTAAATCCATCTCCGTCAGTTAAGAAATCGATAGAAGATGCGAAATTGGCCCGCACTTCTTCAATTCGCTGAGTGATAGGATGTTGCTTAAAATTGGTAAGTTTAAGCAAATAGGGAAATGAAAGATTTTTGCCATCCACTTTCAGCATTTGGAAATCCTGCATATCCATGAGCATATCGGGGTTGATGCGGACGCCATAGTTGAAGAACAGCTTTTGGAGGGAGCGGCAGGCGATGTTTTGTTGGGCGTAAAAGGCGGGCACGCTTTCCACACTGTCCATGGATGCGTTGGTGGCATCAATCATCCAAAGGACGCGGCCGCCGCGCATAATATGCTGATCAATAATGTATTTGTCGGTGTCGCTTATCCAACGGGTGGGTTGGGCGACGATGAGAAGGTCGTACTTGTTTCCGAGGTCCTGCACCGTTTGGGCAGTGGAGTCGGCGATGGCAATGTTGCGCAAACTGTTGAGGCGGCCGCCGAGGGTGATACGTTCAACCGAATAGAAATCCTTCATCTTTTCTCCCACCTGGCCAATCACCCACGCACACGAGGGCCATTCCAATTCACCGTGGCCATCTAAGAAGGCGATTCTTGACTTGCTGGGATTGATGATGGCTTTGAGCGCACGCACGAAGTTGTATTCCATACGCATGTATGAAAAATCGACCATCGGATAATAGTTGCGGACATCGTTTTCAACGAGCGTGACCACCTGTTCGCGATTTTTATAAGTGATGATGGCACCGGGAACGACATATTCCATCGTTGCCTGCTGACCGGCATTCATCTTTTTATTTACGGGAATCGGAATCAACCCTTTGCTGGCAAATTCACCCAGGATGGGGCGAAGTTCTTCCGGTTTTTTACCCGCGAAAGGATCCACAAATTCGTAACGGACATTGGATGAAATGTCTTTGAATTCTGCCAACATTTCCTTGGCGCGATCCACGATGGGGGAATATTCTTCAGGAACATTATCCCCCACCAAGTAAAACTTGATGTAGACTTCATCATTGGTGGATTTCAACAATTCGGTCGTCGTTTCAGACAACGTAAAACGCTTATATTGAGTAACATCTGCAGTTACGTGCAAATATGCTGATGCAACATTGATGATAACCACGGCAAGAAGGGTGGCAAACAGTGTTATCAGTGCGGCTTTCTTAAATTGAACTCTTTTCTTCATTTCCAATAAAAATTTTGGCTACCATTTTCTACTCAAAAGAGAAATGCGTGCTCCCAGCAGGAAAAGGAAGGATACGGTTATATAATATATAATGTCACGGGTGTCGATAACGCCCATGCTGATATACGAATAGTGGTGCTCGATACCGATTTTTTTAACCACGTAACCGGCGGAACCGAGGAAATCCAAATCATAGATGAAATTGAAGCCAAAGTGCATCAGGAAACAGAAGAGGGCGGCCAGCAAAAAGGCGACAATTTGGTTTTTTGTGATGCTGGAAGCGAAAAGCCCGATGGAAACGAAGATGGTCCCCAGCAGAAATAGTCCGAGATAGGAGCACCAAGTGGCACCCACATCGATTTTTCCATCCGGCATGCCCAATGACCAAACCGACCAGAAATAAATCAGAGTGGGAAGGAGCGCGATGACCAACAGTGCTTCGCAGGCGAAGAACTTGCCCAAAATCAACTGTGTGTCGGAAATCGGTTGAGTGAGCAGAAGTTCCATTGTACCGGACTTGCGTTCTTCGGCAATCATTCGCATCGTGATGGCGGGGATGAGGAAGAGGAAAATCCACGGTGCGAGGTCAAACATATTTTGTAGCGTAGACCGCCCCACCGACATCACATTTCCCTTCAAAACCCATACAAAAATACCGGTCAGTACCAAGAACAGACCAATGATCACATATCCGAGGATAGAGGTGAAAAATGACTTGATTTCTTTAGAAAAAAGTGCAAACATGGTTTATTTTTTTACTTTTTTGGTGGATTTTTGAGCGGAGGACTGCTGTTTTTCGTAGTTACCGACCACTTGGGCGGCATTAGCGGCAGCTTTCACAAACGGAGTTGCGGTCAACTTGCTGCCCACTGCCTTTTGCAACCAATATTGCGGAATCAGACGGCCCTGTGAGAAGACGCGTTCCACCTCCTCGCCTAAGTTCTTGTTTTTGAAATAACTTTGCAACTGGAAACTAATGAGATAGCCCAGCGGATATGCGCTCAGATAAAGCGGAGCATCGATCATGTGGGAATAAACCGCCAAAATGGGTTGGTCTTTTACCTTGAAAACGGGAGCATAATACTGATTCCAGATTTCAAGTGCCATGGTATTGACGGCCTCTTTCAACTCAGCGGCCGTAGCGTTCGGGTTGGCATACATCCACTTCCAAACTTGAATGTCAAGCAGGGAGACGCCCATGATTTCGTAACAGCTCCAGAAGTTGTCGAGCAGGTCGTAATATTCGCCAATGGTATCTTGCGAATTTGTACCCAGCAGCTGCAAATCGCGCTGTTGAAATGTAAAGGCGAGGGCTTCGGTAAAGGCTGTGTTGGGAACGCCGGCTAAAAAGTAATTGGGTACATTGTGCAAGGAAAAAGTCTGTTCGACATTATGGCCAAATTCGTGCACCCCGATATTGAAACCTTTGTAATCCATACCGTTGGCACCGATGCGGGTACGCAGACGGGCGTTGTCGCTCTTCATCATAGATTCCCAGGCGTGGCCGGCGCCAACAGAGGCATCCACCGTGACGTGCGAACAGATGAAGTCGGCTTTTTCGCGGGTGAAACCCAGCGTGGTGAGAATGTTGGGCAGGTCGGCTGCGAAGGCTTCCTTTGTCGGATACTTGGCGCGGGTGAGACGGTCCAAGTCACTTTCTGCCACAGCACTACGATTTTTGAAACCGCTGTACCAAATGTCCCAAGGTTGCAACTTTCTGCCCAACTTCTTGGAAATCAAGTCAGCAACGGTTTGTACTTCGGGAGAGGAAAGAAAAGCGGTAAAAAGGTTCTCGATATCCTGTTGTGAAAATTCGAGGTCGTCATTAAAGCGGCGGTCGAGGAAGGTGGTATTGCCAGGGTAGAAGGGGTCGGCGGCCTTCACAGCGTGGAAATTGTCCAACAGATACTGATAACGGACATCATTCTCGCGGGGCAGGGAAACCAGTTCGGTTCCTTTGTAGGTTTTGTCAACGGTGGGTTGCCAGAAATACTCGTCGCGATTGATTACATCTTTCGGAATCGTCTGTCCGATGATGTTTTTCATAATGGCATAGATGATTTTCTGTTTTTCCAGCCCGTTCTGACTGTCGGCGTAAGCGGCTTTAAGTTCGTCGCGCAATCCCCAGTGTGTAATGAGTTTAAGGTCGTTATTCCAGTACTGAGTTCCATCGGCGGCTTTTACTGAGCCCATGCAGATGTTATAGTTGGAAATATACGTATCGGCGGCGGTGTTGGCCGCGGTGATGGCTTGCAACTTGTCGGCGGGAACGCGGGAAGTGAACCAGTCGCCCAAGCGGGCATAACCCCATTCCAAGTCGCTCCATTTTTCCGCATTTTCACTTTTTTCCTTCAGGGTAAAATGAGGAAAATTCAAGGTTACTACGAAGGCGATTTTGTTGGCGAACATATCTTCCGTAAAGTGGGAAGAGCCGTCGTATGCGGCAAACATTTCATCAATGGGAAGTGTCTCATAACCAACACAATGCACGGGCATGCAAAGTGAAATGATGACGGCATTATTGTGGCCCATGATGGCTTCGAAGTTATCACACAAACGATTGAAAAGCGACTGTTTTTCGTTTGAATCGGAACAGAAATTTTCGATACAGAAAGCTGAAAATTCTTCTGGGGTTCCGTCGGCTTCCGTCCAAAGTTCTGCGGTTTGTGTAACGCCACGCATAATCATCAGTGACGAAATTCTGCTGTTTTTTTGGATTTCGCTACTGGTTTTTTGAATGATGCCTTTGGGAATGAAAGTGTTTTGGGCTGCTGCTGTCATAATGAGAAGGATACAGACGAGCGTGGTGGAAATTTTCTTCATAAAAAATCGGGAAAGCGGAACGATAAAACAGTTGAGAGGTCTGCCCTTTGATGGTACAAACCTCTAACTTTCAATTATTCAATTATTTACAAAGAATTTTATTGTATTTTTTCAAGCATTCCAACACATTAGTGCGGACGTGGATGAAATCATCGGTACCGGCGGCGGTGAGTGCTTCGATGCTGTCGGCGGGGTTGCCAGCGACAACGAAGAGGAAGCCAGCAGCTTTAGCGGCCTTAGCAGCTTCTACGCCGAGGGTTGCATATTCTTCATCGGAACTGCAAATGACAACGATGTTGGCTTTCACCGACTTAGCAGCTTCAATTCCTTCGGCAACGGTAGCGAACCCGGTGTTGTCGAGAATTTCGTAACCGGCGCAACCGAAGAAGTTGGTAACGAAACCGGCGCGTGCCTGACGCATGGCCAGGTTACCGATTTTGAGCAGGAAGACCTTCGGACGGCCGTTGGTTTTGGCCATCTTTTCCGTTTCCAGACGAAGTTCTTCGAAAGCGCGGGCGCCACGGTAGAATTTCAAACCGGCATGATTGTCTTCTTCACACTTTTCGATTTTTTCGAGCATTGCGTCATTGGCATTCGGGAACTGGTTGGTACCGAGCAACACGTATTTTCTGGTGGCAATGTCCATATCACGTTTCTGGCAGCTTTCCTCGATGGCTTTCTTAATTTCTCCAGCCAAAACCAACTTCGTCATACCGCCCTGTGCTTCAACATCTTGGAACAATTTCCAAGCGTGTTCTGCGATAGAGTCGGTCAGATTTTCGATGTAGTAAGAACCGGCGGCCGGGTCAACGACTTTATCGAAATATGATTCTTCTTCCAGAATGATTTGGACGTTGCGGCTGATTCTTCTTGAAAAATCGTCATCGGATTTGAAAGCGACATCGAAGGGTTGCAAGGCGATGCTGTCGGCGCCACCGATGGCGGCAGCCATACCTTCGGTCGTGGTTCTCAACATATTTACGTACGGGTCGTAAATAGTTTTGTTCCAAGAAGATGCAACTGAGTTGATACGTACTTTGCAAGCGCAGTCGCATTTCGGCTGGTAAGCATTTACCATCGTAGCCCACAAGAGGCGGAAGGCGCGCAGCTTAGCGATTTCCATAAAATAGTTGGAGGCGATGGAAAGGGTAACTTCCATTTTTTTAGCCATTTGGTCAACGGTGAGGCCGTTAGCGGTGGCGTAAGCGAGGTATTCGTTAGCGATGCCGAGGGTGTAACCGAGTTCCTGGATGATGGTTGCACCGCCGTTGTGCATTTGCAAACCGCGAACATTCACCACTTTGAACTCGGGCATATCGGCGGTAAGTTTCACCAATTCGATGGCCTTATTCATGGCATCTTCCTGTGTGGTAGCGAATTTTCCGTTGCGCAAGCAGCAAGAGATGGGATCGAAGGAGATGGCACCTTTTATCTGGGCCTTGTCAATCTTGTTGGCGGCCAAATACGCGATGAAGTCCTGTGCAAATTCTATAGCGCGGCCGCAAGTGTGACGGAAAATCACACCGACTTTCGTCAGTTCAATACCGTTGAGCATCGTTGCCAAATCCTGGGCGGTTTTCACTTCCTTCATGTCGAAACCGATGGTGGTGGCGCCGCCTTTAATGGAGGCTTTAGCGATGGCGTTAGCTTTTTCGGGAGCGGTTTCAGTCACATTCTGAACGATTTCCCAGCTGTTGGTATTGGTTTTCGTGCTACGCGTAAACGGAAATTCGTTCGGCATAACATTCAGATATTCAATATCTTTCAAATCTTCTGCACGATAATAGGGACGAACTTTGAAACCTTCATCAGTGCGCCAAACCAGTTTTTTCTCATAGTCGGCACCTTTGAGGTCTTTTTGGATAACTTCTTCCCATTTTTCTGTTGGAATAGGTGCAAATTCGTTGAATAATTTTTCGTCCGTCATAATTTTATATTTTTAATTTTTACTTGATTACTATATTTTAAAAACGGGTGCAAAATTAGTAAAAAAAAATGGATTTTGAGAGATGATTTTCACCTATAAAACAGGATAAAAAAAAGCAAAAAAGCCGATACTTTTTCGAGCATCGGCTTCTATCTAAAAAGATTTGTAAATCGTTATCTCACAATTACTTTTTCAATTTTGCTGGCACCCTGTGCAGTAACTTTGACCATATAAGTGCCGGGAGTCCAGTGGGAAGTGTTGACGGTGATTTCATTTTCTGCGTAAGATGAGTTCATAACGCACTGACCTGCCATATTATAAACTTCCACACGGTTGATATTTTCGGAGGTGATGTGAAGTGCATCGCTCGTCGGATTCGGGAAGACACGGATGGCAATCTGATTGTTTTCGTCGATACCGACATTGATAGCGGTGATGTTGACATTGATGACATTAGAGGCATTGTTGATGTCGGTGGAGAAGATGTGGAGTTTGCCGCTCAACACCGTTCCTACTTCGCCGACGGCTATGTTGACGTTGGCCTGTGCGCTGCCGTTAGCGGCGATGGTGCCCTGTGCAGTCGGTGCGATGGTCATCCACGGATTGATGGCGACACCGTCGACATAACCGGCGATGGCCCAGTTGTAAGTAAGTTCCGGGTTGGCATTCAGGTGGCCCCAAGCGACGGAAGTTTTGCACCAGTTGCCATTCGGATCGGGAGTGATGGCGTCATCGCAGATGATAGAGGGACGGATGTCAGATGCGGCGGTGGCATCAGTTTGCTCGAAATAGAAACCGAACCAGCGGTCGCGGCCATCCAACACGTAAGGTGTCGTCAGCGTAGCGGCGTTGAATCCTTCTACCGGAAGGAAATTCTGTTCGTAAACCACTTCTCCGGGTCCGTCAACGAGAATGCCATTCATATCGTAAATCTGGATTTTGGGATTTACCATGCCGTCTACGTTTTCAAGATAGAGTTCGATACGGTTAAGTGTCTTACCCACAAGGTGTTGATTGATGATTTCAGTAGAAGTGTACCCCACAGCGGCGGCGGCGAAACTGCTGCCGAAGATGATACCGGAGTTCGCACTGCCGTAACGCATCAAAACATTTTCTCCCTGAGAGGTGGGATCGGGAGTGATGTTGTAAGTGGGAACGATACGATAGTTGACAGGAGTGCCGCCAGGATTGCTCATTTCAATAGTCTGAGTATGAGTGCTATTGGCTGTGTACTGAGCCGTAATGTCGGTATTGGGAGTGAAGACGAAACTGCCATCATTGGCGGCAGAAACTTCAGTGAATACGAAGTCATCAACGTAGTAAGTGCCGGAAGCGTTATCGGGAGCGCCGGCATAAAAGTTGACAGAACCCAGCTGGTTCACACCGTTGGCAGCTTCGCTGGTTTGGTTGAAGGGCCAAGTAATCACATCCACACTGTTGATGGTGAGAGTGGCGGTAGTATTGTCGAGGTCAACATGGATTTTCACCGGGAACCAAGCGTTTGTGGGGAAAGTGAAATTGGTGTTTGAATTGTTAATGGTCACATAACCGTCGCCATTGTTGTAGAGGAAACCTCGAAAGGCCCATTCGACACCGGGGTGGTACTAATGCTGAAGGCTGAAATAGGCGCCCTGGCCGGAACTTGGAACATAATACTTAAATTCCACATCAAAGACACCGGAGGTTTGGTTGGAAAAACGATAAATAATATCATTATTTCCAGTGATTTTCAATGAGTTGGAACCGCTAACAGCTTGTTCCGTCGAGATGTAGGCATCTTCTATGCCTCCAGGGGCATTGCTCCATGTGGTCCAATCGGTGTTGTTTTGAGAACATAGTCGCTGACCCGCAGTATAGGAGTCGAAATTGTCGGTAAAAATCACCGTTTGTGCTTGAAGTGCCATGACAGCAACAAGCAGACAGAAAAAGGATAGACATTTTTTCATACGCATAAGGATTTTGGGGGTTAATAATGGCGCAAAATTAGGAAATAATTTCCAAATATGCAATAGGAAAAACTATTTTTTTCGGAATCATCCCCATTAATCTTGTAAAGGGAAAAGGGTTAAGGGGGTTAAGGGATTAATTATGTCCCTCACACTTTCACCTTTCCACCATTCACCCATCCCCGAAGGTCCAAAAAGTTGTCAAGCCATAAACCAGCAAGACGATAAGGGATATTCTATTTTCTTTTCAGCTCGGTTTTCAAGAACTTGGCAGTATAACCTTTGCTGTATTTGACAATTTCCTCCGGTGTTCCTTCAGCAATGATTTCTCCACCGCCACGACCGCCTTCTGGTCCCAAATCGATAACCCAGTCTGCCATCTTGATAACATCCATGTTGTGCTCAATCACCAAAACGGTATTGCCCTTTTCCACCAATTTATTCAAAACTTCCAGTAAAACATAAATGTCTTCAAAGTGCAGTCCGGTAGTAGGTTCATCGAGAATGTAGAAGGTATTTCCAGTGTCTTTTTTAGAAAGTTCGGCGGCCAACTTGATGCGTTGCGCCTCGCCACCCGACAGCGTGGTAGAAGGTTGTCCCAACTTAATGTAACCGAGACCGACATCACACAAAGTCTGCAACTTTTCGGCAATCATCGGAATATTTTCAAAGAATTCGACCGCGGTCTCGATATCCATTTCCAAAACATCATTGATGGATTTTCCTTTGTAACGGACTTCGAGGGTTTCATCGTTATATCGCTTGCCGTTGCAGCTGTCGCAGGTAACATAGACGTCGGGCAGGAAGTTCATTTCGATGGCCTTCATTCCCCCACCCTTGCATTCTTCACAGCGGCCACCGATGACGTTGAACGAGAAACGTCCGGGCTTGTACCCGCGGATTTTCGACTCGGGCAGGTTGGCGTACAACTGCCTGATTTGGTCAAATACCCCGATATAAGTCACCGGGTTGGAACGTGGTGTGCGCCCAATCGGCTGTTGATTGATTTCAATCACCTTATCCACATTTTCGATGCCGAGAATTTCGGTGTATTCCAATGGTTTTTTCTCGGCACGATAAAAATGGCGATTCAAAATCGGGTAGAGGGTTTCATTAATCAACGTAGACTTTCCACTTCCGGAAACTCCTGTCACACAAATAAATATCCCAAGTGGGAAAGTTACATTAACATGTTTGAGGTTGTTGCCGTTGGCACCGATAATCGAAAGTTCCTTACCATTTCCTTTCCTCCGTTTTTTGGGAACGGAGATGCATTTGGTGCCATTGAGGTATTGAGCGGTAAGTGTGTCGGTTTTGAGGATGTGGCGGTATGTGCCGATGGCCGCGAGCTCGCCGCCATGAATACCGGCAGCGGGACCGATGTCGACAATATAGTCGGCGGCTTCCATCATGTCGCGGTCGTGTTCGACCACGATGACAGAGTTACCAATGTCGCGCAGTTGTTTCAGAGCAGCTATAAGTTGCTGATTGTCACGCTGATGAAGTCCGATGCTCGGTTCATCTAAAATATAGAGGACATTCACTAAGCGGGAACTGATTTGCGTAGCCAATCGGATGCGCTGTGCTTCTCCGCCCGACAATGCCCTGGCCGGAAGATTGAGCGACAGATACTGGATGCCCACCTCCTCCAGGAATTTCAACCGGAAACGGATTTCACGCAAAACCTCAAAAGCAATTTCATTGCGCTGTGCGGTAAGATATTTGGGACATTCTTCAATCCATTTGGCCAAGTCGGAAATGTCCATGGCGGCCAAATCAGCGATATTTTTGTCAGCAATGCGGAAATGCAGTGACTCTCTACGCAAACGCTTGCCTTGACACTCGGGACACGGGCATTCGTTCATAAAACTTTGTATCCACTTGCGGATGCCGGCGGGCGCGCTGTCGATGTCAAAGTCTTTGATGAAATTGATGATTCCCTGGTAGTTCATCGTCACCGGGAGCATGCCGGAATACTCACGTTTCACCTTGATGGGTTCATCGGTGCCGTACAAAATGATGTTGATGACCGAGTCGGAAAGTTCACCGACAGGTGTGTCAATAGAAAAGCCGTATTTTTCGCCAAGTGCTTCTATCTGTCTGAAAATCTGACTGTTCTTATAAGTCCCAAGCGGTGCGATGGCTCCATTTTTGATGGACTTTTTTTCATCGGGAATAATTTTTTTCAAGTCCACCTCGGTAATGTACCCCAAGCCGTTACACTTTTCGCAGGCGCCATAGGGCGAGTTGAACGAGAAGGTGTTCGGTTCAGGTTCCGGGTATGAAATGCCAGAAGTGGGGCACATCAGGTATTTGCTGTAGTTTCTGACTTCGTTGGTTTGATTGTTCAGAACCATCAAAACGCCCTTGCCATTTTTCAACGCAAGACGTAAACTGTTGATCAACCGCGGTTTGGAAATCTCGCGCACAGTCATGTTATCGATAACGATTTCGATATCGTGAATTTTATAGCGGTCAACGGCCATATTGAGTGTCAACTGACGGATTTCGCCATCGACACGAACCTTTGAGAACCCTTTTTTTCTTATTGTTTCAAAGAGTTCACGATAGTGACCTTTGCGGCGCTTTACGGCAGGCGCGAGAATGGTAACATCTTTCCCGTTATAAGTATCTATCAGTTTTTCAATCAGTTCCGATTCTGTGTAGCGAATCATTTTTTCGCCGGTGACATACGAATAGGCATCGGCAACGCGTGCGAAGAGCAGACGCAGGAAGTCGTACACCTCGGTAATGGTGCCCACCGTGGAACGCGGATTTTTGTTGGTGGTTTTCTGTTCAATGGCGATAACCGGATTCAGGCCCGTGATTTTGTCCACGTCGGGATGCTCATAATTACCGACAAACTGGCGGGCATACGCGGAAAAAGTTTCCATGTAGCGGCGTTGGCCTTCGGCATAGATTGTATCGAATGCCAAGGAGGATTTTCCACTTCCGCTCAAACCCGTGACCACAATCAACTTATTGTGTGGCAAGTCCAGAGAGACATTTTTCAAGTTGTTTTCCCGGGCACCGATAACCACCAATTGATCTTCCGCAATCTTTGCCATTACTTCTTTTTTGCAGGTTTCTTTATGGTATATGATTTGCCGGCAGGAACTGTCAGTTTGCTGCCGCGCACCCACGGATTCCACACTTTCAAATCCTTGTAGGTCATATCGTTCGTTTTACAAAAATCATACCAGTTAACGACGGTGGAATCCACGATAATATCCTCACATTCAATAGGTTGATACTTATCGCTTTCATTCAATCTCACACCATACGCGGCAGGGTTTTCGAACAAAAGTTTGTAAGCCAGGATGCGGTAAACATAGCGGGCCGTCTCGGGATTGAAGTAGGTGTCCCAGTACTGATTGCTCGACTGGTTGGTCAAGTTTTTTTTCACTCCGCCCTCGCCCATATTGTAAGCGGCAGCAGCCAACGACCACGTGCCCAAGCGGCTTTTCCCGCCTTTCAGATATTTGCAAGCGGCACGCGTGGCTTTTTCCACATCGTATCGCTGGTCAATCTCTTCATTTACCGTCAGTCCGTAATTCTTAGCCGTGCCCTCCAAAAACTGCCAAAAGCCAACCGCCTTCGCGGGAGAGATGGCATTAGACAAACTGCTTTCCGCCACACAAAGATATTTGAGGTCGGCGGGGGCGCCTTCTTCCTTTAAAATCTTATCCATCACAGGAAACCACCGGGCAGAGCGCTTCAAACAGAGCAAAGTGGTTGAATGTTGGTAACAGATGGCCGTCAACTCGCGATCCAACGCTTCACGGACGGAAGGGTCGGCCAACGGAACATTTTCACCACAGAAAGTCATACTGTCCGGCAGTGGCGGCGACGCCAACACATTGACATAGTAGTTGGTTCTCGACTGGTCGGCATTTTCTGTCGCCTTACTATGATTATTCACCACCAACCACACACAAAGGCAGGCCATCAAACCGCAAGCCAAGCCGCTGCCCCAAATCCATATATTTTTTCTTTTTTCCATAAAATCCGTGCTTAGTCAAAAATGAAAAGAATGCGCCGTTAGAATTGCCAACTCAAACCAATGCTGTATAACAAAGGCAATTGGTAAATTGTTTTATTGGTAATTCTATCACGA
>JAKSME010000139.1 GCA_024400785.1 Bacteroidales bacterium | reverse complement strand
GTGTGAATTATGTGGGCATAGGACGGTAAAAATTGAAAAACTTAACCGTTTCCACCTTTCCACGTGTAACCGAACTTAACCGACGTTTAACCGTTTAACCGTTTAACCGTTTCACCGAACTTAACCGTTTAACCGAATTCCTCCACCATCTGCAGCATCTCCTCGGTGGTGAGAAGCAGCAATTCCGCCAGACTCTTCCCGCTCTGTTTCACGAGCTTCCCGATTTTGTCCTCCTCCCATGCGGGCGCGTCCTTGATGCTGGGAACTCTGCGGTATTCTCCACTTCTGTAGTCTTTTTCGTAGTCGAGAAAGTAGCGCTGCGCCACCTCCTTGCTGCACAGTTCCACCATCTGGTCGAGCGAGATGACCCCATCCATGTTGTAGACAGCGATGAACGAGGCGATGTCGCCGTGCAAATACTCGAGGTATTCCACGAATGCCTGGCAAATTGAAGTGTGATATTCGGGGCGGTCCGTGAGATATTCCCGGACTCCCGCCACCAAATCGTAGCCGTGAGTGACCAGATAGCCGAAGTCGGCCAGCTTCTTTTCGGTTTTCAGCTCCTCAAATTCACAACAGTGTGCCATGAAATGCGACTTCTCCCCATGAGGGATTTTGAATGTCGGCTCATCTTTCCAGGGCACGTAGTACTTTCTTTCATAATCTTCCATAAGTCTTTGTTTTTTTTTGATTATGAAGCAAAAATAAAACGATGGTGTGAATTATACGGGCGCAGGAGAGTGGAAAATTGAAAAAAAGGGAGGCAATGGTAGGCTGCCTTGCTTCTATTCGAAATGATAATCTATGGGTAATAGCATCGGGAAAATTTTGTCGCACGGAGTGGATTTGTCCATATTCCGTCTGTCAATTTCAAAATTCAAAATTCCTGTCACATAGATTTTTTGAGTGGTGATAAAGTCGGGGACGAAGTTGCGAAGCGGTATTTGCACAGTGGGTCGCGTGCCTAAAGTGGGGGACTCATCCATCAAACTGTACTGACAACTACCTCTGGCATAACTCTTGGTGCAATCCGTAATATAACCGCATACTTTTATCGTATCTTTAAAATCCATCGCGGCCAAACGATCCAAACCTTCTCCAGTGTATGCTGAATAGTTGTAAAAGACTGTCGCACAAGTGTTGTAGTCTGTTGCTGATACCGCTGGTGGATTTTCAAACATTCTTATTTCTGAACAATTTTTCTTTTGGCAGGAACATCCCAACACTATAACAGTAATAATGGGGATGATGATTTTAATGGGTTTCATATTTGTTTGAATTTTATGGACAAATTTAAAGTGTTTTGCGGTTGATTATTTTCACAATGACGGCGCAAAAGTACAAAAACATTTTCCCAAGCCCCACGTCTAAAACTTGAAATTCCACGTAATGGACGGCAAGATCGGGAACAAACTCATTTGGTAGGCCTTCGTGGTCATCTCGAAACTTTCGTTGGGCTGGAAGTTGGTGTTGGTTTCAAAATAGATGAAGAAGGGATTTTTTCTATTATAAACATTGTAAACCGAGAAGTTTAAACCGGTTTCGAAGCGCTTTCTTTTGCAGATGGTCCAGTTGAGGGAAAGGTCCAAACGGTGGTAGGGATCGAGGCGGTAGGCGTTGCGGTCGCTGTACTCGGTGACGATGGACCCGCAGATGAAATAGTAACCGATGGGAATGGTCATCGTGTTGCCGCTGGCAAAAATCCATACCGCGGAAACACTCAGCTTGTTGCGGAGAATTTCGTAACAAAGGTTGATGGAAACGTCGTGACGGCGGTCGTACTTGGCGTAGAAGGGCTTGCCGCCGTTCAGCTCGTCGAACTGGCGCTGTGTGAACGAAAGTGTGTACCCGATGAATCCGGTGAAACGCCCCGTGGCTTTCTTCAGGAACAGCTCCACACCGTATGACCAACCCTTGCCAAAAACATACATCTGGTCGGCATTCTGCGATATGTCCTGGATGTTGATGCCGTCTTTGTATTCCACCAAATTATTCATGTGTTTGTAGTAAAAGTCGGCATAGGTCTCGAACATGTTGTTGCGGAAATTCTGATATACTCCCAGCGAAACCTGATGCCCAACCTGCGGCTTCACAATTTCCGTGGAAGGCATCCATACATCCGTGGGAAGCGAAATGGTGGCCAGCGCAACTTGGTGTAGATATTGGTAATTGAGTGTGTATGAACATTTTATAGATGTCGCCTTGGCCACTTGGAAACGCATCGAAAGCCGCGGCTCCACATGGTTGTACTGCTTGATAATCTGTCCCGGACGGTAAACAATGGAGTCGGTGAGGAGCCCCTGCTCGTTGAAAACGTAACGGGTGAAGGGGCCGATGAACTCGAAATGGGTGTAGCGCACACCTACATTCATTTTCCACCATTTGAAAATGTCAAACTCATCGTTGGCATAAATGGCCAACTCATGACCGTAGTACGGATCTACATTGGGAAGTGTAAGGTCTTGGTTTTCACCAGCTTCCACCGCAAATTTGTTGGGAAAGAAGGTGTGGAAGGTGTATTGCAGTCCGAACTTGAATTCATGGTGGAAGGGTGGGAGATAGGTAAGCTCCGTTTTGAACGAGTAGTCGCGCACGCCCGAACTCATCTCCATCGAGTAGATGTCCAACCCCATGTCGGTGGCAAAATCGTAGTTGGTGAAATTGAAGGAGGTGTTGAGGAAAAGTTGGTGGTTGATGATGTAGTTCCAACGGATGGCGGCCGCAGCATTGCCCCAACGAAATTGAGCTTTCGTGCTCCCCGTACTTGACTTGAAACCGTATACGTCTTTGCCGTAGTACGCCCCGATGAACAGGTGGTGCTTATCGTTGAGGATGATGTTGAGCTTGGCATTCAGGTCGTAAAAGTAGAATTTGGTTCCTTTGAGCGGCGAAGTCTTTTTAAGAAAGGGCTGAACCACCGCGTCAATGTAGGTTCGGCGCCCGGAAAGAATGAACGAACAACGGTCTTTCTTGATCGGACCTTGGACGGTGATGCGCGAAAAGATGAGCCCCAGTCCGCCATCAACCTCGAATTTCTTCATGTTTCCCTCTTTTTGGGCCACATCAAGAACAGAGGCCAAACGCCCGCCATAGTATGCCGGCATGCCCGATTTGGTAATCTCGACGTTTTTTACGGCATCGGCATTGAAAACCGAGAAGAAGCCGAAAAGGTGCCCCGCATTGTAGATGGTGGTCTCGTCAAGCAAAACCAGGTTCTGGTCCGAACCGCCACCGCGCACGTAAAAACCGGTGTTGCCTTCCCCGCCCGACTGGATGCCCGGCAGTAGTTGTATGGACTTCAATACGTCGACCTCGCCAAAAAGTGCGGGCAGCGTCTTGATGGTCTCTATCTTCATCTCCATTTTGCCGACTTCGGCGCTGGTAACATTGTGGTCCACAGCTACATCGCTCACGACAATGTTTTCCAGCATTTCCGCTTCCGGCAGCAAATCTATATTCTTGGTGATGTTTTCGGTTAATTCGATGGTGTCTTTAATATCTTGATAGCCAAGATATTGAATGAAAAATATGTAGGTTCCTTTGGGAGCTGTGATAGAGTAAAAGCCGGCTTGGTTTGAAAATCCGGTAAAGGCTTGCGAAACATCTTCTACCGGCATCAGCGAAACCATGATGCCTTTGACCGTTTCCCCATTGGAATTGTCCTTCACCACACCGGAAACGGTATGGCGTTGGGCCGTTAGCAGTGGGACGATGGCCATCACAAAAATGAATGAAAGAAGGAACCTCTTCATTCTCATTATCCTCTGATGGTAATGTAAGTGCCTTTCACAATCTTGTTGCCACGGCGGATGTGGGCGCGTACTTTGATGGAAAAGTCGGTGTCTTCTTTGCCCACACGGGTGACATCGCGGATGATTTTAACCGCTTTTTTGGCTGACTCACCGGGCTTTTTAATGTCCACTAAGTCGCGAAAGTCGAATTTGAACGATACGGGGATGACGGTGGAGCCGCCGTTGCCGGGAATGACAATGTCGCTGGTGTTTTGGCTCGTGCCTTCGCCCACTTTCTGATTTTCATAGTAAAGTATGTAGTCGAAACCCGTCAATTCAGCTTTCTGTTTTCCAGGATTGCTGGCCGTAAGATTCAATGCCACATTGAGGGAAAAGTCTTTGGTGACAATGGCCTTGGTGCATTTGGCGACCGTCGCCACGTCAAGTTTGTTGTAATCGGTGCCGATTTTGGTGAAATCAATGCCGGCCCATGAGACACCTGTGACTTTTTGAAATTTGAAATCGCACTCTTTTAAGGATGAAAGTTGGCGGAAGCCACAGCTCGTTGATGTTGCTATCAAGCTGATGGTTAATAAGATAGTGAGGATTTTTTTCATTATTTCTTCTTGATTAAAAACAAAGTGCAAAATTACAAAAATGTTGCAAATTATCGTATGACAGATAGCGTCCCGTGATAGTCGATGGGGCGGATGGCCCCGTTGTAATGGAAGGTGTAAAAATAGACGCCATCAGAAAGGTCTTGTGCGTCAAAATATTGTGTGCCAATATGGATTTCTCCATCTTTGGCGTAAGTGTCGTAATTTTTTGCATGATAGACGCGTTTCCCCCATCGGTCAAAGATGAACAATTCGTTAGAACGTACCCCATCTGGGTCATTCGGGTCAAAATCGGTGCTGAGGTTGGTGATGGCGAAAACATCGTTGCTGTTGTCTCCATTGGGGGTGATGATGTTCGGAAAAGCGAGGTCGGGTTCCAAAACAACGGTGTCTTGTATGGTGTGTGTGCATCCGTTATCTGTTGTTACAGTGAGCGTTACGGTGTAAATCCCCCAGTCTCCGTAGGTGTGCTGCAC
>JAKSME010000138.1 GCA_024400785.1 Bacteroidales bacterium | reverse complement strand
ACAAAGTCATCGCACGCGGGCACAACCATACGCAGTTGCTGAATGACGTTACCGCCCATGCCGAAATGGAAGTGGTGACCGCCGCTGCCAACTTCCTGGGAGCCAAGTATCTGAACGATTGTACCTTGTATGTTACCGTAGAGCCGTGTGTGATGTGCGCTGGCGCCATTGCGTGGTCGCAACTGGGAACGCTGGTGTATGCCGCCGCCGACCCGAAACGCGGTTTTACCACACTCGGCGTGCCCGTGCTGCACCCCAAAACGAAAGTCCGCAGCGGCGTCCTCGCTGCCGAAAGCGAAAAGATGATGAAGGACTTCTTCGCGAGTAAAAGGTGAGGTTCGGTTAAGCGTGAAAACGTGAAAACGGTTAACTTTGGTGGAAAGGTGAAAACGGTTAATTATCAATGGATTGACTGGAGGTTGCCCCGCCCCGTCAAGGGTACCCCTTCCGCAGTAGGGGAATTTATTGCTGACACTTGATTTTTTCTTCAAAATAATTATCGCAATAGCACTAATTCTGCATTCTACATTGCGAATTATGAATTATGCATTATGCATTCTGCATTCTGCATTGTGAATTATGAATTATGCATTATGAATTATGAATTAAAAAAATCGTACTTTTGCACACTTTTTTCAAAATTGATTTTACCCTTTGAAAATGAAAAAAATCAGCTTTTTTTTGATCGTATCGCTTGCTCTGATGAGCATGAATTCCCTCTCCGCACAAACAAATTCCACTTACGATTCAGGTAAACGCACCATCGACTACTTTTTGAGTTTGTTGGATCGTTTGTACGTTGATACACTGGATTTTAATAATCTGTCGGAGACGGGGGTGAAGGAGATGATTACCACGCTCGACCCACACTCCGTTTATACTTCCGCCAAGGATGTTGCCGCATCCAGAGAACCCCTCCAAGGTTCCTTCGACGGCATCGGCGTTACCTTCCAACTGATTAAGGATACCATCAATGTGATTGAGGTTATCATCGACGGGCCTTCCGAAAAAGTGGGCATCCTCCCCGGCGACAAAATCGTTACCGTGGACACACTCAGCGCTTGCGGCAAGTCGATTACCAATACTTGGGTCCGCGACCACCTCCGCGGCAAAAAAGGTACCAAGGTGGATCTGGGCATCAAGCGCGGCAAAAGCAATGAATTGCTGCACTTTACTGTCACCCGCGGAAAAATTCCGATGTACAGCATCAATGTCTCTTTCATGGTGGACGACAAAACCGGCTACATCAAACTCGACCGCTTTGCCCAAACCAGTCTCGCTGAGCTTGAAAAGGCTTTCACCAAGTTGAAAAACCAGGGCATGGAAAATCTGATTTTCGACCTCCGCGGCAATGGTGGCGGCTACCTCAACACCGCCTTCCAAATCGCCAGCCAGTTCATCGATGCGGGCAACATGATTGTTTATACCGACAATTTCCGAAAAACGGGCGAAAAATACCGCTCCAGTTCCGCCGGACTTTTCCGCAGTGGCCGACTCATCGTGCTCATCGACGAGAACTCCGCCTCCGCCAGCGAAATTACCTCGGGCGCCATCCAAGACTGGGACCGCGGTCTGATTATGGGACGGCGCTCTTTCGGTAAAGGATTGGTTCAGAAGCCAGTAGACCTTCCCAATGGCGCCGAAGTCCGCGTCACCATCTCCCATTATTACACCCCTACAGGCCGCTGCATCCAAAAACCGTACGATGACCGTAACGACTATTTCAAAGACCTTTCCACCCGTTACTCCAAAGGCGAGATGTTCTCCGCCGACAAAATCGATTTCCCGGATTCGCTCAAATATAAAACTCCTGCGGGAAAAACCGTTTACGGAGGCGGCGGCATCATGCCCGACCTCTTCGTCCCCCTCGACACCACCAACTATTCCTATTTCTACAACGAACTCGTCCGCAAAGGCATCGTCGCCAGTTTCGTGATGAACTTCCTCTCAACCAACCGAGAAACCCTTCACCAACAATATCCCACTTTCGCCGATTTCAAAAAGAACTACAAAATTAGCGACAAAATGTATGCTGATTTGGTAAAATATGCTGAAAAAGAGGGCGTTGTGGACAGCGCTAAGTTCTATTTCACCGCTAATCTTGAAAAATTTGCCAAGGAAAAGAAAGCCGAACTCGATTCCATTTATTCTTCTGTCGATGATTTGAAAAAAATGGAAAAACTCGATAAGATGGTTCGTGAATACATGGAAAAATCTTACGAAAAGAGTGTGAAAGACCGCAATTCTGAAAAAGCACCGAAGTTGGTGAAAACCTACATGCTTTTCGAAATCGCCCGCAGTTTGTACTCTTATGGCGAGGCCTACCAATTTTTGTTGGACGATGACAACACTTACCAACAGGCCTGCAAGGTGATGTACGATACCAAGGTTTTCAAAAAATATAAGATTAAAGAACGGTAATGATTACCCAGAAAACAATTGATGAGGTTAAACTTGCCGCTCGCATCGAGGAGGTGATCAGTGGGTTTATTCCTGTGAAAAAGGCAGGTGCCAGTTACAAGTGCATCTGTCCCTTCCACGATGACCACTCACCATCGATGCACATTACACCGAAACTGGGCATTTACCACTGTTTTGTCTGCTCCGCCCATGGCGATTCCATCAAGTTTTTGATGGAATATCAGAAGATAACTTATCCCGAAGCGATTCGCTATCTGGCTGAAAAATACAACATTACCATTGAAGAAGAGAAAAAAACGCTCACCGCGGAGCAAGAAGCCGCCAAGAGTGAACGCGAGGCCTTGATGAATGTGAACGCGTATGCGGAAGCCTATTTCATCGACCAACTTTTCAATACGGAAGAAGGACGCAATATCGGGCTGACCTATCTGCGCGACAAACGCGGTTTCAAAGAGGAAACCATCAAGAAATTCCGCCTCGGTTACTGCCCCGACGGATGGGAAGGCCTCTCCAAAGATGCCGTTGAAAAGGGCTATAATCCTGATTATCTGCTTACTTTGGGGCTTTGCCGCAAGTCGGAAAAGAGCGGCAAACTCTACGACTTTTACCGTGGCCGTGTGATTTTCCCCATCCAGAATGTGGTGGGCAACTCCATCGGTTTCGGTGGCCGTGTGATGAACACGGAGGCCAAGGGTCCGAAATATTACAACTCTCCCGAAAATCCGGTGTATCACAAAAGTGATGTTTTGTACGGATTTTATTTTGCCAAGAAAGCCATCCGTACCCAAAATAACGTCTATCTTGTTGAAGGATACACAGATGTGATTTCCATGTCGGAAGCCGGTGTGGAAAATGTGGTGGCTTCTTCCGGCACCGCTCTCACCGAGGGCCAAATCAAACTGATTAAGTCGCAAACCGACAATATCACGGTGTTGTACGATGGCGACCGCGCGGGCATCAAGGCCTCTTTCCGCGGTATCAACATGCTGCTGGCGGCGGGACTGAACGTGAAGGCTGTCCTACTTCCGGACGGTGAAGACCCGGACTCGTTCGCCAAAGCACATCGCGACTCGGAACTGCTTGATTATCTGACCAATAATGCCGTTAGCATTATCCAGTTCAAAGCTCATATTTTGATGCAGGAGGTCGGCAACGACCCGCTGAAGCATGCTGAAATGGTGAAAGACATCATCGGTTCCATTGCGGAGGTGCGTGATGAGATTGTGCAGGCCTTTTACATCAAAGAGTGTGCCCAGTTGTTCCACCTTTCGGAAGAATCGTTGAATGTGACACTGCGTCAGGCCGTTTGGGCACGCATCAACTCGCAGCCACGCACACATACTCCGCAGCCGCAACCTGTTGCTACAGAGAACTTTCCTCCATATAATGCGAATCCGCTGCCACCGGTGGTGAAGCGCTCCGAAATCCCCAAACAGCCGCAACCACAGTCCGACCCGATGGAAAGTGTCGAATTGAATATCATCCGCCTCATCCTCAAATACGGTATGTTGGAAACCTATGTGGTTGTTGGTGTTGACGACGATGGAAAAGAAAAGGTCCAGCCCATGCGCATTGACCAATATGTGTTTAATGAATTTCATGAGGAAGAAATCCAGTTCCATAATCTTGTGTATCAGCGTTTTTATAAGGAATATGCCCGATTGGCGCAGGAAAATTCTTCCCAAGATGATTTGCAAAAGGCCTTCGCACAACACGAAGATGCCGACATTCAGCGCATTGCCATCCCGATTTTGACGGAAGAAGAGCCGGATTGCAGTGAGGCGTGGCTGAAAGTTTATGATATTGAAACTCCGAAACCGGACACTGACATCGAGTGCTTGAATGTTGAGTTGACGGGCTGCATCAACACCTTCAAATTTCGTTTGATTGAAAAACAGAAGAAGTTGTTAGCCAAGGAGTTGGAAGAAGGACATCCGGCAGACATCGAACGGCAGATTCTGCAGCGTATGGGCGAATTGAATAAGCGTTACAACGAGATCGCTGAGTTGCTTCACACGGTCATCCCATCTACCATACAGCTATGAGGTATTTCATCGAACTGGCATACAACGGAACACCCTTTTTCGGGTGGCAGGTGCAACCCGGTATGAACACCGTGCAGGGCACTTTGGAGCGAGCGATGACTTTGTTGTTGCGGGAGCCGGTATCCATTACGGGCTGCGGTCGTACCGACACAGGCGTCCACGCCCGTCAGTTTTATGCTCACTTTGAAACGGAACAAAATATTGATTGTCAGAAACTTGCCGACAAACTCAACAGCTTTTTGCCGAAAGAGATCGCCATCTTTCGTATCTTCCCCGTCGCCGCCGACCTCCATGCTCGTTTCAGTGCGACTGCCCGTACTTACAAATATTATGTTGCGGTTGATAAGGACTGTTTCCGATTCCATT
>JAKSME010000137.1 GCA_024400785.1 Bacteroidales bacterium | reverse complement strand
GGTCGCCGTTCGCCAACGTTCTCAAGCTCTTGAGGTAATCACCAACTCCCTCAACGGACGCTCAAACTCCTACGCTTGGCTCGAATGGGATGCTAACATGATGACCGGTAAGTTTATGAATTACCCTGAAAGAGAAGAAGTTCCTGAAACTATCAACGAACAAGCCATCGTTGAATTGTACTCCAAATAATGGCTGATTCTCATTCAATTTTTTAATCATAAAATTCATAAAAATGGCAATATTAACCTTTCAGAAACCTGACAAAGTGTATGTGGTTGATTCGAATGAATCACACGGCGTGTTCGAATTTCGTCCCCTGCAGCCGGGCTACGGTATGACTGTGGGTAACGCTCTCCGCCGCGTACTGCTTTCATCTTTGGAAGGCTTCGCTATCACTTCCATCAAAATCGACGGTGTCGCTCAGGAATTCTCCTCCATCACCGGCGTTATGGAAGATGTGACTGACATCGTCCTCAACCTCAAAAAGGTCCGCCTCAAAAACAGAGTAGAGGATAAAATTTCGGAAAAGGCTACCATCGTGATCTCTGGTCAGGATACTTTCGTTGCCGGTGATATGAACCGTTTCCTCAACTATTTCCAAGTCCTTAACCCCGATCAAGTGATTTGCACAATGGACCCCTCCGTCCGTATCTCTATGGAAATCACCATCGACAAGGGCCGTGGATATATCTCCGCTGAGGAAAACAAACCGGGCCACGACGGCATCGGCGTCATCGCCATCGACTCTATCCACACCCCCATCCGTAATGTGAAATACATCGTGGACAACTATCGTGTGGAACAGAAAACCGACTTCGAAAAACTCATCCTCGAAATCGATACTGATGGTTCTATCAACCCGAAAGACGCTTTGAAAGAGGCCGCTACCCTTTTGATTAAACATTTCGCCCTCTTCTGTGACGATAACAAACTCTTCGAAGACACTCCCGCTACCGCAGGTGTCGAAGGTGAATTCGATGAAGAAGCACAGAAACTTCGCCAGTTGCTCAAGACTAAGCTGGTTGACATGGACCTCTCTGTCCGCGCCCTCAACTGCCTCCAGTCTGCTCAACTCGAAACCCTCGGCGATGTAGTCGCAATCCACAAAGGCGACCTCCTCAAATTCCGTAACTTCGGTAAAAAATCATTGTCCGAACTCGAAGACCTCGTTAAGAATAAAGGTCTTGAATTTGGCATGAATGTTCAAAAGTATAAATTAGATAAGGAATAATTCGTTATGAGACACCAGAAAACTATAAATCATTTAGGAAGAACAGCTGCCCACAGAAAGGCTATGCTGTCCAACATGGCTTGCTCGTTGATTAAATACAAAAGAATCGAAACGACGTTAGCAAAAGCCAAGGAATTGCGTAAATTCATCGAACCTCTGGTAACCAAGAGCAAAAACGATACCACTCACTCACGCCGTATCGTCTTCTCTTACCTGCACGACAAATACGCAGTTACTGAACTTTATCGTGAAATTTCTCAGAAAATCGCTGATCGTCCCGGTGGTTACACCAGAATCTTGAAAACTGGTTTCCGTCAGGGTGACAACGCTGAAATGTGTATGATCGAATTCGTTGACTACAACGAAACTTATACCGTTCACACTGAGAAGAAAGCTGCTTCTAAGACCAGAAGAAGCCGTAGCAAAAAAGCTGCCGCTCCCGTAGCCGAAGCTCCCGCTACTGAAACTCCCGCTGCTGAATAATTTTTATTAACGCAGATAAAAAAATAGTTGGCATCATGTCAACTATTTTTTTTATCCTTTTTTACCATAAAATGATGAAAAAATGGCTCTTTCTAATCCTCCTTTGTCCTTTCTTTTGCTTAGCTCAAAGCGACCGCGTAGTGGACGAAAAAGGTGGACTGCTTTATCAGTATGAGCGTACATACGTGAAAAATCCAACCAATTCCGCAGAATTGCTGGTTACATTTACCTTCACCAATGGTAAGAATCAGAGGGCTATCTCCTTTCGCCAAGAAACCCTTGAAACGGTTCTGCGTTGGGTTGACTCCACTGATGGGAATCCCGGCCATGAAGAAGCTGTGGAATTTGTTACCGCCAACCTCGCACCCAATCAGACTGTTACTTGGAAGTATGCCGTTTCTACCCGCAAAAAGACTGCTCCTGCGGCCCCCGAAAAGGCGGCTATTCTCATTATGAATCGTGATTATCAAGTGGAGAAAATCTGGTTGGAATAACCCTGTTCCGACAAAATAAAAATCCCCGACTCATCGAGCCGGGGATTTTTTTATGCGGAGTCGCGAGTTAACGTGCGTAGTTCACCGAACGTGTTTCTCGGATGACCGTGATTTTGATCTGACCGGGGTAGGTCATTTCGTTTTGAATCTTCTTGGAAAGGTCGAATGAGATTTGGTCTGCCTGTTCGTCTGAAACCTTTTCTGCACCAACGATTACGCGGAGTTCGCGGCCTGCTTGGATGGCAAAGGTCTTGACTACGCCGGGGTAGGAGAGTGCGAGGGTCTCAAGGTCATTCAAACGTTTCATGTAAGCTTCAACCACTTCGCGGCGAGCTCCCGGACGAGCACCGGAAATGGCGTCACAAACCTGAACGAGCGGGGCGATGAGGTTGTTCATTTCCATTTCATCGTGATGTGCGCCGATGGCGTTCACGATTTC
Organism: Bacteroidales bacterium; assembly: GCA_024400785.1. Classification (GTDB taxonomy): domain Bacteria; phylum Bacteroidota; class Bacteroidia; order Bacteroidales; family WCHB1-69; genus UBA1756. The sequence goes on along the minus strand of JAKSME010000137.1, from coordinate 2,317 downwards.
CGGTTTTTCCTTGTATTGTTCAGCCAGTTGGGCACCAAAGAGTGCGTGCGGCATTTCCGGTTCGGTATCCGGTACTTTGCCGATGTCGTGCAGCAAACCGGCGCGTTTGGCCATTTTCGGATTCAAACCGAGTTCCGCGGCCATGATGGCGCAGAGGTTGGCAACTTCTTTGGAGTGTTGCAGCAGGTTCTGGCCGTAAGATGAACGGTAGCGCATTTTACCGACCATGCGCATGAGTTCGTGGCTCATGTTATGGATGCCGAGGTCGATGCAGGTGCGTTTGCCGATTTCGTTGATCTCTTGTTCGATCTGCTTCTTAGTTTTGGCTACGATTTCCTCGATACGTGCGGGATGGATACGGCCGTCGGTAACCAGTTTGTGGAGTGACAAACGGGCGATTTCGCGGCGTACGGGGTCAAAACTGGAAAGAAGGATGGTGTCGGGGGAGTCATCGATGATGATGTCAACGCCGGTGAGGTTCTCGAGAGCACGGATGTTACGGCCTTCGCGACCGATGATGCGGCCTTTGATTTCATCGTTTTCGATGTTGAAAACGGAAACTGCATTTTCGAGTGCGGTCTCTACCCCTGTGCGTTGGATTGACTTGATAACCAGCTTTTTGGCTTCCATGTTGGCGGTGTTTTGCGCTTCGTCAACGATTTCCTTGATGGTGACCATGGCTTCTGCGCGGGCCTCCTCTTCCATCAACTGGATGAGTTGCTCCTTGGCCTGTTGTGCCGTCAGTTCGGCGATGGATTCCAATTTCGCTTTCTGAATGGAGGTCTGCTTGTCGAGTTCGGCCTGCTTTTGCGCGTTGGTTTCCAATTGGTGGTTGAGTTTGTCTTTCAGCGCGTTGTTTTCGCTGATTTTGCGGTTGGCGTCTTCCAGTTTCTGGTTGAGGGTGTTCTCCTTTTGTTTCATGCGGTTCTCCGCATTGGCAAGTTCTTGATTCCTGGTGTTGACCGTCTTTTCGTGTTCTGCCTTGAGTTGTAAAAATTTCTCTTTGGCTTGGAGGATTTTCTCCTTTTTCAGCAGTTCCGCATCCTCTTCAGATTTTTTCTTGAGTGCTTTGGCTTCGTCTTGAGCCTTTTTGAGCACGTCTTGACTGCGGCTGGTAATTGCCTTTTTTAGAAGTGTATATGATAAGGCAACACCTGCACCACAACCTATGACAGCTCCGATAATGATTCCTATAGCGTCCATAAAATGTAATTGGTTAATATATTGTGTTTAAGTGTTTTAAAATAAAAAAGCCCGCATCGTCCCATAGGGTTCTGAGCAAACTCCTATATATTACGGTGAGGGAGCCTTGGCTTCGCAATAGTCCCACGGGTACCGTAGTGCCTTGCCTTGCGACAATTAGGGCCGGATTTTAAAACCAATTGAGCCTATCCCTCTAATTTATTATGTTGAGTTTGCCAAACGTATCTGGACGTGCGGGTGTGCCTGTTTTCAAAGAACCTGTTAATCAACGTTTTGTGTCGCCACAGAACATTTTTCAGTCGTTTTATTTGTTGCTGTGGCTGGGTTGGTCATTGATACCTCTGATTCCAATGCGTCTAAAGCATCGCCCATTTGATCGGCCAATAAGGTGAGTTTTTCCAACCTTGGAATGAGGTTTTCTTCGTAACCATTGAGTTTTTCTTCTTTCGCTATATAATTGACGGTCAGATCGAGTAGTAATTTTGAGAGTAAGTCTTGCTGGTCAGTAAAGTTCCATTTTTTAGCAAAGTCAGCGGCTTTTTCGTTGATTCGCTTCTCGGCTTCTTTGTAGTAATATTCATGCTCCTTTTTCACCCACAAATCCAAGTGTCTTTGCAAGATTGCTATTGTGATGTGGATGGCTTCCTCTTTTTCCATTACTTACCGTTTATGTAGCCGATGCAATAATCTATTTCCCGCACTAATCTATTTATTTCCTTTTTTAATTCTGCTTTATCTTCTTTTTGGAGTATTGATTGTGTTACACCGAGTATTTGATGCTTGTTTTTCCATTCCGTCATCTCCTTTTCCGCTTCTGCCAATTTCTTTCGGAGTGACTCGTTTTCTTTATTTAAATTGTTGATAACTTGTTGATAATCATTCAAGCGCATGATTATCGCTTTCATTTTTTCTTCTAATTCTCCGTATTTGTTTTCGAATTTTGACATACTTCAAATTGAACGTGCAAAGATACGCAATATTTTGTTTTTTTTGAATGATTTGGAGTGATATTCTTAAATTTTTTTAGTGTGCTGTTCTTCAAATCTTTAGCATTTTTTATCATTTCCTCTCCCCGTGCAACCAAGTCCGGATGTCGTTAATGTAGTGTCGGCAC
>JAKSME010000136.1 GCA_024400785.1 Bacteroidales bacterium | reverse complement strand
CGGTGATTTCTACTATAGCGAAGAAGAGATCGCGCAAATCATCTCCGACATACATTTCTGCAAAGCGGCGGGAGTCGAAGGCGTGGTCATCGGCTTCCTTCATAAAGATGGAAGTGTGAACATCGACTACTGCCGTCGCAGCATAGCGGCCGCGCAAGGCATGCAAGTCACCTTCCACCGCGCCTTCGACAGGTGTGCCGACTGGCCCAAAGCACTGGAGCAAATCATAGAGTGCGGTTTCAACCGAATCTTAACCTCTGGTCAGCAACCCACTGCCATACAAGGAGTTGAAACATTAAAACAGATTCAGTACCGAGCCAATGGTCGCATTGCCATCTTGGCAGGCAGCGGCATTAATGCCCAGAATGCTGTTCAAATTTTGCGAGGAACCGGTGTTACAGAAGTGCATGGCAGTTGTAAAATTTCCGGTTACGAAAGCGACGAAGCTGAAATCAGAAATACCTTACAAAACATTGAAATCGGAGCTGAATAATTCCAAAAATAACATTAATTTTGCACGTTTTTAAATCACAGCTAATATGACACCCAAAATTCCCGTTCTCCTGCTCACTGGCTATCTGGGCAGCGGCAAAACCACGTTAGTCAACAGAATTCTCACCAATCGCCGCGGCATCCGTTTTGCCGTGATTGTCAATGATATAGGTGAAGTCAACATCGATGCCGACCTCATCCAAAAAGGAGGTATCGTCGGTCAAAACGACGACAGTCTCGTCGCTCTCCAAAACGGATGCATCTGCTGCACGCTGAAAATGGATCTTGTCAAGCAAATTCAGGAACTCATTTCATTGAAATGTTTCGACTACATCGTCATCGAAGCCAGCGGCATCTGCGAACCGGAACCGATTGCACAAACCATCTGCACCATGCCTTCAACGGGAGGCCCCTATACAAAAGATGGCGCGCCAGAACTCGACTGCATTGTTACGGTCGTGGACGCATTGCGTTTACAGGACGAATTCGGGTGCGGCGAAAACCTCACCCAACAGAATATCGGAGAAGACGACCTCGAAAAATTAGTCATCCAACAAATTGAATTTTGCAACATCATCCTGCTTAACAAAGCCTCCGAAGTTGAACCGCACGAGCTGGGCCGCATCCGAGAAATCATTCGTGCCATTCAACCCAAAGCAAAAATCATCGATTGCGACTACGGAGATGTTGATTTAGACCAAATCATCCACACTCACATGTTTGATTTTGAAAAAGTTGCAACTTCTGCCACTTGGATTCAACACATTGAAGATATTCCACAAGATGACGATGACGAAGATGATGATGACCACGAACACCATCACGAACATGAGCATGAACATGAACATGAACATGAACACGGACATCACCACCACCATCATCACCACGACCATGACGGTGGCGAAGTCGAGGAATACGGCATCGGAACTTTCGTATATTACCGTCGCCAACCGATGAACCTTGGTAAATTCGACGAATTTGTATCCCGGCTCCCAAAGAATGTCATTCGAGCCAAGGGCATTTGCTATTTTTCATCTGAATATGATATCTGTTACCTCTTCGAACAGGCCGGCAAACAAGTTTCATTGAAAGATATCGGTTTGTGGTTTGCCACCATGCCTGCCAATGAATTGGCGGAAATGATGGTAAAAGAACCCAACTTGCGCCGAGACTGGGACCTTGACTATGGCGACAGAATGCAAAAGATAGTTTTTATCGGACAAAAAATGGATAAAGAAGCCCTCACGAAGGCTTTGGATGAATGTCTCACAGATTAAAAAACGAATATGAAGAAAGTACTTGCCAGCATCATTCTTTTGTGCTCCGTTTTGGGCATGGATGCCCAACATTTTATTAACGACGTCGCCATTCGGAAGCAGGTGCAACAAGACCATTTGCTGAGACTGGAGACTTTGAATGCGCGTTTGGAACCGCTGATGGGCATATTTGAGCGAGAAAATGTCACCACGGAGGAATCCGAGGCGCTACAATTCCTTTTTGCCTACATGCCACTCAGCGACCTTGCCGATTACGACGGTGACTTTTTCCTCAGGCAAGTACGCACCGCGTTGGAAGCACGCAATCATTTCTCCTGGGGTAAAACCATTCCGGAAGATATTTTCCGCCACTATGTTTTAGTGTATCGTGTTAATAATGAGAATCTTGACAGTGCACGTTGGGCTTTCTACCAAGAATTGAAGCCGAGGGTGGAAGGCCTTTCCATGTATGATGCAGCACTTGAAGTCAACCACTGGTGCCACGAAAAAGTTGCCTACCGAGCGAGTGATGCGCGCACGTCGTCACCGTTAGCCACCGTACGCACGGCCCTCGGTCGCTGCGGCGAAGAGTCCACATTCACTGTTACCGCATTGCGCGCCGTGGGCATTCCGGCCCGACAATGCTACACGCCTCGCTGGGCACACACCGACGACAATCACGCGTGGGTGGAAGTCTGGATTGATGGGAAATGGTACTTCCTCGGTGCTTGCGAGCCAGACCCCGAACTCAACATGGGCTGGTTCGCCATTCCTTCTACAAGAACCATGATGGTGCATTCTAACTGTTTCGGTAAATATACTGGCACAGAAGAGGTTACGCACCAAACTGAACTTTTTTCCCGCGTCAACATGCTGCCCAACTACACCGACACGCGCAAAATCACCATTACCGTTTTAGACAAGGCCGGCAAGCCCGTGCAAGGCGCAACCGTCAAGTTTAAACTCTACAATTATGCTGAATATTACCCAATTGCGGCGCAGAAAACCGATGCGCAAGGTCATGCCTCCGTCACCACCGGCTACGGTGACCTGCTCATTTGGGCATCGCTCGGCGACCAGTACGGTTACCAAAAGATGGACGTCCGCCAAACCGATGCGCTGACGGTGACGCTCAACCGTACCCCCGGCAAGGAGTACGTGGAAGAGCTGACCATTGTGCCGCCCGCGGAAAAGCACGACATCGTGACCGCCTCACCTGAAAAAGCCGCCGCCAACGCTCGCCGCCTGCAATATGAAGACTCCGTGCGAAATGCCTATATGTCAACCTTTTTAACCGAAAAAGACGCGTCGCGCGTGCAAAACGAAAACCTGACGCAAGCGCAGATTGGTAAAATCCTTAAAAAGTCGGAAGGCAATTACGCCGAGGTAATCAAATTAATGAATTTTAATAAAACAAAAGAAGAAGGACTCTTTTTATATGAATTCATTACTTCATTATCCGACAAAGACTTACGCGATATGGATGCGCAAGTTATTCAAAGTCATCTGACGCATTTCAACTCTAAAAATTATACAAAAGATGCCTATCTGAAAGGCATCATTTCGCCCCGAATCTCCAATGAAGGCATTCGTGCATGGCGCAATCCGTTGAAGAAGAACATGATGTCGGAACTGAAAGGTGACATTTCGTATAATGCTGTAAAACAGTGGATTGAGAATAATATTACGCTTGACAACGAAGGCAATTACTACGGATGTCCGATTTCGCCGATGGGCGTTTACGAGCTGCGCCGAGCGGACCGTCATTCGCGCGACATCTTCTTCGTGGCCTGCTGCCGCGCCCTCAACCTGCCCGCCTACATTGATAACGCCACCAATACCATCTTCATTTGGCGAAATGATGCCAAACATCCTTGGACTGCATGCACCTTCGCCCCATCAGCCAATGAAGAATACAAATTAGGCGATCTTGTCCATATTGAAGAATTAACCATTGATTATCAAGGAAATAGCGAAGTGAAACCGGGCTATTGGACACATTACACAATTGCCAAATTCGAGAATGGCGACTTCGTGACTTTGGATTATGAAGACGACCCGCGCGTGGCGGAATTTCCCTTTACGCTGACTCTCAAGCCCGGATACTACATGCTTTCTACCGGCAACCGCTACAGCGATGGCACCACGCTTTCCCGTCTGGAATTTTTCAACATTGAATCCGGCAAACATGTAAAAAAAGAATTGACAATCAGAGATTTAGTTCAAAGAAACAAGACTTACGGGAAAATTCAGACTAACTTTTTGATGAAAAATACGGGCAAAAAAGTGAGCGACTTAATGGCCGGCAAGCAAACATTAGTCTGTTTCATTGACCCGACGCGCGAGCCAACGAAACACCTGCTGAAAGACATCGCCACGCTCAAGAGCGACTTTGAAAAATGGGGCGGAAGCATCATTTTCGCCGTTCCGTCCGACAAACTCGCGCCCGACTTCAAATTCAGCTCCTGGAATCTTCCAGCATCCTCCATCCTTATTGAAGATGTTGACAATCAGTGGTTTGAAAACATCATCACCTCTACAGACCAATATTTCCGCGACAATTACCCTGTGGTTTTCCTCATCAATCCCGATGGAGACATCATTTTCAAGAGCGAGGGCTACAACATCGGCACGGGCAACCTGATTCTTCAAAGCACGAAATAAAATGTTTGATTTCACATATCACACTATATCAACGACTTCGGAAGGAATTTACAAAGAAAAAGGAAGCAAATTCATTGCGCTCGCCTTTCCTGTGCATAGCGAAGAAGAAGTCAAACAACATTTGGCGGAAGTAAAAAAGTCGTATTACGACGCACGCCACCATTGTTACGCCTACATTTTAGGCCCCAACAAAGATGCCTACCGACTCAACGATGACGGTGAGCCCTCAGGCACAGCCGGCCGCCCCATCCATGGGCAGTTGCTATCAAAAGACGTGACCGACACCCTCAGCATTGTAGTGCGCTGCTTCGGTGGTATCAAGCTGGGAGTCAGCGGATTAACTAACGCATACAAAGCGGCTGCAAAAGATGCTCTCGAAAACAACACCATCGTGGAAAAGTTTGTGGAAGAGAACTATGTCGTCCATTTCCCGCCATTGGGCATGAACAAGGTGATGCAGCTACTGAAACGCGAGACGGTTAAAATCACCAATCAACTCTACGAGAACGACTGCATCATCCATTTCACCGTACAAAAACGAGATGCAGACAACCTCATCGAAGCATTGAAAAAAGTTGATGGACT
>JAKSME010000135.1 GCA_024400785.1 Bacteroidales bacterium | reverse complement strand
AAAGGCGAGTCATGCAAGTGCTATTATTGAGACGTGCGGATGTGAAGAAAATACAACTGTTCAACAATATTGCCGCCGTGAAAGGACGGCGTCGGGTGCAAGCCCCGTAGCGATTTAGAATGAATGCTTTTTTCTCATCTCCATTTTGGCATCCGCACGAAGGCTATAATCACCATAGATATATAATTTCAAGATTAAAGATTTCGAATTATGGAAAACAAGAAAGAAACAAACTGGTTTGGAAGGTTCATCGGTGCAATGCTGTTGGCTTTCGCAGTGATGCTGGTGCTGAAGTGCACGGGCGTCGTAGGATGGTCGTGGTTCTGGGTGGCATCGCCGCTTCTGTTTGTCGGATTGATGCTGTTTCTGCTGTTCGTGCTTTACCTCATTGTTGTTGCTAACGACATGTGCGAGAGCGATGATGACAAGCGATGACATACAGCTGATGACCGACGCGCGGCTTGGTGAGATGCTTGAAGAGATTTGCGAGCGTGTTTTCGCATGGTCGAAGCATAATGCAGAAGAATCGGCAGCTCTCACCGAAGCAGCCAGACGACTGAAGGTTGAGAAACATTTTCCTGACAATTTCAATTTTGACTGAAATGGCAAGATATAAACTGACAAAAAACAACCTGCACGTTGAAGATTCGTACTGTTTCGAGAAACGCATAATCCGTCAGTTCATTTTCGGATTGCGCTGGAACACGGGGCACAATTCAGACGTGTGGAAAAGGAGCGATTTTTCGCTAAGGACTGAATGGTACTGCCACAACTTCCTGTATCGTCTTGGCATTTGCCGTAGCCGCACGAAAGATGTCGATTTGAACTATCCGCAGCTGTGGTGGGAAAAGGTTGTTTATCCGGTTTTCGGGTGTGTGGCTTACATCTTCATAAAATAATATCGTCATGCGAACAATCAACGAAATCATCATCCATTGTTCGGCAACTGCCGAAGGCAAGGACTATACCACAGAAGACATACGCCGCTGGCACGAGGCGCGTGGCTTCAAGACGATAGGCTATCACTATGTGATATACCGCGATGGCGGTCTGCATTTCGGACGGAAGATAGAGGACCAAGGCGCACACTGCCTGAAACACAATGCCAATTCAATCGGCATCTGCTACATTGGCGGTTGTGCCGCAGATGGAAAGACACCGAAGGACACACGCACAGTTGACCAAAAAAGGACATTGGTGCGTTTGTTGAAAGACTTGAAACGGCAATTCCCGAAGGCTACCATTCACGGGCATAACGAGTTCGCGAAAAAGGCTTGCCCTTGTTTTGATGTCCAGAAATTTGTGAATGACTTCGGCCTATGACTTGCGAATTGAGACAATGCTTGGTGAGGATTGGCTGTGACGTGGCCAAGGTGCTGATGATTGCGACCGTGGATGCCGGAAAGGTGGAAAGACTTGAAATGCGTGTGGATGACTTTTATGCTCAATTGGAGAAATGACTTATGGAAGGTTTTCAACTCGATACCATATACAACGAAGATTGCTTGGTCGGTATGCAGCGCATTCCAGACGGGAGCGTGGACTGCATTATCTGCGATTTGCCGTATGGTACGACTCAAAACAAATGGGACATCATTATTCCGTTTGACAAACTTTGGGAGCAATATTTGAGGGTCGCAAAAGAGAATGCAGCCATTGTTTTGTTCAGTCAAATGCCTTTTACAATCGATGTTGTAAATAGTATGCGAAAGTATTTCCGTTATGAATTGATTTGGGAAAAGAGCCAGGGAAGCGGATTCCTCAATGCAAATAAGATGCCGCTAAAGATACACGAAAACATCCTTTTGTTTTATCGCAAATTGCCAACGTACAATATGCAGAAAACAGAATCTTCAAAAGCAATCGTCGGTCAAATTAAAGGTTCAAAATTCAATTCTACGAATTACCAAAAGGTAGAAAGAACAGCGTGGACGGATGACGGGAAAAGATGTCCTGTTGATATTATTTACTTCGATTAGGAAAGGCATATTGCAAAGATAAAGGGGAAAGGCAGACATCCCACCCAGAAGCCCGTTGCGCTGGTTCAGTATCTCGTAAGGACTTACAGCAACGAGGGCGACACCATTTTGGACAACTGCATGGGCAGCGGAACTACCGCCGTGGCTTGCATAAGGGAGAAACGGCATTTTATTGGCTTTGAAACCAACAAGGAATACTTCGATAAGTCCAACGAAAGGATTAAAAACGAACTGGCGCAACTGGAAATGAGATATAACGAATTTGAAAATCATTCAACGGATAAAGGAAATGGGACAAATTAAGGCACCAAGCATATTAAGGCCTGGATACAAGAGGGTTTACCTAAGCGGAAAGATAAGCGGCAAACCAAAATGGCAATACGATTTTGATTTCCTGCAAGTGAAGAGGAAGTTTCCATGCTTCAAGATTGATTTCGTGAACCCTGTAAAACTGCCAGCCATTCAACATTGCTGGGAAGATTACATTATCCGCGACTTGATGCTGCTGAAGGAATGTTCGGCAATTGCCATGCTGCCCGATTGGAAAGAAAGTGCTGGCGCAAGGGTGGAATATGAATTTGCAAAAGGATTGGATTTAGAAATCATTTACTTATGAAAACATTAGTAGAAATAACATTCCGTAAGGAGGATGACCCTTACGAAGTAATAGCCAAGAAGACGCTTGAACCGGGTTTCGACGAAACGGAACTGGCAGCAAGCATCGTGAGGCTGATAAAGGAACGCGTGAAATGAGCAGGTTTAATTGTTTCATAGTATTGATTTTATTTATTGCTTGTGGCTGCAGGTCGCAGAAGGAGACGCATGGCGTTTCGCGAAGCGACCTGCAATATGCCGCAAGCCTCGAGGCGCGACACCTGGATAGCGTCTTCCTCTCGACATCTATTGGTTATCGCTTGAATATAGATTTCTTCCCGCCTGATGATTCTGCCATGACACGGGCGGACAGTGGATCGCATCTGGTCCACGGTGCGGTGCGAAGGGTGACGGTGGAAACCGGGCGAAATGCCACCGTTGTCCGCACCGTGGCCGATACGGTGGCGGTGCATGAATCGCTTTCCGAATCGGAATCGGAAAAGGTTGATGTTGTAGAAGACAGGAATAAGGAATCGCTTCCTATACCAGCCGTAATTCTTCTTATTGGTGCATTGTTGAGTTTATTAGTAATATATAGAATGGGGAAATGAAGTACATTCATCCCGAGAGGGAATACATACGCGCCGCAGTTCACGAAACGCTAAACGGATACACCGTGTTTGCCGTGAACTTGCACACCAACAACATGGTGCCTTTGACGCAAGGCATCGCCACGATGCTTGAGGCGGTGCTGCCGGAAGGCTACCATCCGCACCACTCTTCGCTTCGTGCTGCCGAATTGGATTTGAAAAGGTTGGCCGAAGTGAACGGCTGGGCTGAAGTGACTGATTTATAGCACAATTTTTTCATAATCATTTATATTGTTTTTTCCACCATTCCCTTGGCCTCGCGGAAATGGTGGTTTTTTTATGTTGCAATGTTGCAACCTGAAAAATAATACAAAAAATTGTAGTTTTTTTTTGTCAGTACGAAAAATTGTAGTATCTTTGCAGCGTTCAATCAATAAATAAAGTACCAATGAAAAAGACAGAAAAAATGGAAGTCACCCCTGAAGAAAGGGAACTCATCGAGGCAGTCAGAAACTACAACAGTTCTTATCCTAACGGTCATCCACGGTTGCTGTTGTACGCGCAAGAACTCTTCGATAACATGATCACTCAGTAAAAACCAAGCCCCGCCCGAAATGGCGGGGCAAAAAAAGAAAGGATACAAGCAATGGAAACTACAATGACAAGACCAGCAGGAAAAATCACCGACATGAAGAATGTTTTAAGCGACATACTGCTTGCAGTATCGTGGCGCGAACTGTCGAACACCTATTTTGCAAGAAGCAGTTCGTGGTTCTATCATAAAATGGACGGCATTGACGGCAATGGCGGGCATGGCGGCTTCACGCCAGAGGAGGCCGAACAGCTGAAAGGCGCACTCTACGACCTCGCCAACCGCATTCGCCGCGCTGCCGACGGAATAAAAGCCCCGGAAGGTACGACCGACTGATTGAACACAAGCCGCCGCCGGGCTTGCGGCGCAAATGAAGGAATCCCGTTCAGATTCCCGCCTTCGCGGGAATGACGAGCGGGATTCCGCGTTTTCGGGTACATGTCGCGCAGATATGTACCCGTTTTCGTGTTTTCGGGTACATATTTTCCTATTTTTGCGGTCTATTAACCAATTAAAGCATTAAACAATGAAGAAAATTTTTCTTGCAATCGTGCTCGTACTATCAATGATTTGTACGGCAAAGGCTCATTATGCAGTCAATGAGCCACAACAGAATGAAAAGTACACTTACTGTGAAATCGTCGGCACTTCAAACTTTACGCACACTAAAGTCACTGTCGATATTGATTTCGGACAGGAAATCAACTTTTGGACGCAGCATGAACAGCGTGCGCTGAAGGATGAAAACGGCAACCAAATCAAGTTCAACTCAATGATTGACGCACTCAATTATCTTGGCGACAAGGGCTGGATATTTGTACAGGCTTACGCAATTACGGTGGGAAACACTGATGTCTATCATTACCTGTTGAAGATGCCTAAAGATAAGGTTGTGGAAGAATAAAAGTAGTTGTAGGCGCTTGCAACCTTGCAACCCAAAATTTTTCTTGCGCGTATGAAAAATTGTCGTACATTTGCAGCGCTAAAAGATGATGGTAATCCATCTCGCAGGGGCGGCGGTAACAGCCCGAACACACAGCGGGCATTTTTTATGCCCGAAACGAAATAAGACCTGAACGGTCGCCTTCCGTAGATTCAAGCCCCAGCGATGTGGCCATCATCTTTTAGCAGCGGAACGGCGGCCGTTCTTTATTTCCGCCACAGTATGAATCTTTAAATGCTAAAAGTAAAATGAAACAATTGGATTTCACCGGCGGAATGCCGGAAAGCGAGACGAAGACGC
>JAKSME010000134.1 GCA_024400785.1 Bacteroidales bacterium | reverse complement strand
ACTGCCTGTGGCTTACAACTTCGGACAAGCCATGGTGCAACTTCCCGGATTGGATGGCAGCAGCAAAATGTCGAAGTCCGATAATGAAAATTCGTGCATATATCTTTCTGATTCTCCAGAGGTTATCAAGAAGAAAGTCATGAAGGCCGTTACCGACAGTGGTCCCACCGAACCTGGTCAGCCGAAACCGCAAGCCATTGAGAACCTGTTCATGCTCATGCGTGCGGTTTCCGCGCCCGAAACCGTTCAGTTTTTTGAAGACGAGTACAACGCTTGCCGCGTGAGATATGGCGATATGAAAAAGCAGTTGGCGGCCGACATCACCGCTTTCAACGCACCGATTTACGAGCGCATTCTGGAACTCCGCAGCGATGACGAATATTTGCGCAAAGTGCTTCAGCGCGGCGCCGAAAAGGCACATGCCAGCGCAGCGCCCACCGTACGCGACGTGCGCGAAATTATCGGCATAAAACCTATGTAATTCGTTGATTATGAACGCAATTGACACCATGCTGCAGCACCGCAGCATCCGAAACTTCTCCGAAAAAACCGTTGAAAAAACTGTGCTCGACCAGATTCTGGCTGCTGCCTGCAACGGTTCCTCCATGGGCGGAATGCAACTCTTCAGCATCATCGTCACACAAGACAAAGCCATGATGCAAAAAATGGCTCCGGCGCATTTCAACCAGCCCATCGCCACCAATGCCCCGCTCATACTCACCTTCTGTGCCGATTTTCACCGTTTCGACCGCTATTGCGAATGTCGCCAAACTCCGACCGACGCCTATCACAATCTGCAAGCCTACCAATGGGCCGTTACAGATGCGCTCATCGCAGCGCAAAATGCGTGCGTCGCCGCCGAATCTCTCGGACTCGGCCTCTGCTGGCTCGGCACCATCACCTACAACACACCGCAATTCATTGAAGCACTGCAACTTCCACAACACGTAGTTCCTGTCGCCTGCATTCCAATGGGATATCCCGCCACCAACGACACGCCGCTCACCGCAAAAATTTCTTGGGAAAATCTTGTCCACCAAGAAACATACCATGAATCAAGCGACGAAGCCATCAACCAAATGTATGCCAAGATGGAAAATTGCTCCAACAACATTAATATGGTTAATGACAATGGTTTCGAGAATTTGGCGCAAGACTATGTAATGCGCAGGTACAAAAAAGAGGATAACGAGTACTTCTCTCAAGTACTGAAAGATACATTGCAAAAACAGGGTTTTTAATGGGAAGAATCATTGCCATCGACTACGGACAAAAGCGAGTGGGTTTTGCTGCGACCGACGAGCTGCGCATCTGCGCCCACGCGCTCGAAACCGTCCACGTCACCCTCGCTTTCGACTTCCTTAAAAATTACATCGAAACCGAGAAGGTTGACGTCATAGTCATCGGGGAACCCAAGAAGTTGGACAACACCCCCTCGGATTCCACCCGCTACATCGAACCCTTTGTCAACCGCGTGCGCAAGGCGTTCCCCAACATCGAGATAGCCCGCGTGGACGAGCGTTTCACTTCACGAATGGCATTCCAAACGATGATTGATTCCGGTTTGAAGAAGAAAGACCGCCAAAACAAAGCGCTTGTTGATACCATCAGCGCGACGATCATTCTTCAGACCTATTTACAACAACTTGAAATAGAAAACAATAGAAATAACCCACCACTATGATTTTACCGATTTACCTCTATGGTCAACCCGTTTTGAGAAAACAGGCTGCCGAAGTTCAAATGGAAAAAGAAGAGCTCAAACAATTGGTTGCTGATATGTTTGAAACGATGTACAGCGCCAACGGAGTCGGTCTTGCCGGTCCGCAGGTCGGAAAGTCACTCCGCATCTTCGTCATTGATTCCGAGCCCTTTCAAGAAATGTATCCCAACGAAGAAATTCGCAAACTTGCATTCATCAACCCGGTAATTACCAAGCGTTTCGGAGAAGAATATCCTTTCAATGAAGGCTGTCTCAGTCTGCCCGACATCCATGAAGACGTTTACCGCCCGGCCTCCATTGAAATCACTTATCTAACGGAAGATCTGGAAGAAAAGCACGAGACCATCAGCGGATGCGTGGCCCGAATCATCCAACACGAATACGACCACATCGAAGGCCAAGTCTTCACCGACCATCTCACTTCATTGAAAAAGATGATTTTGAAGCGCAAACTCACCGACATTGCTAACGGAAAGATTCAACCCAATTACAAAATCGCCAGAAAACGGTAAATCATGAACAGATTTCTAATCGTTTTGTGCGCACTGCTGCTGATGGCGGGCTGCCACAACAGTCCTGATGCAACAGCGCAGCAAGCTGCCAATTCAAAACCACAAAGTGCCAAAAGTTCACAGGAAGTCATTGCCATTTATAAAGAAGTTGATGCCTTGACTCAAGCGGGGAAAATGGACCGCTACAAAATGAAAGAGGTTGTGGGTGAAGCACTTAAATACGTACGTGAAAATCCGAACGACACACTTTGTCCGCACTTTCTGCTTTACTCCGGGATTACGCAGATGCAGATTGCCTTCAGTGATTCTATTGCCGAACGACGTGAGCCGCTGGCGATGGAAGCCATCCGTATTTTAGAGCAGTTGCGTCACAGTTATCCCGACTATCGCAATTTGGCCTATGCCTTTTACTACAAAGGTCAGATTTACGAGAACTTAGGCAAGAAGGAAGATGCCAAGCAGGCTTACACCGACCTCGTGCATCGCTTTCCAGACTCAGAATTAGGCAAGAACATTGCGGCTTACCTCCAAGCCGACGGCATCGATAAGTCAGCAGATGAAATTTGGAGAGAATTTTGATAAGTGGGTGAATGGGAAGGTGTTTACAACTTCAAAAAGTGTTTCGTAAATGGGATTAGGATGTGATTCCAAGTATAATTCCAATGGAAAACTCTCCATCCTGAAAGTTTCTCCTTCATAAATAAGAAAGTCGGGAGTTTGGACTGTAGAAAAAGCCTGCTACGACAAAAGCAGCAGCAGAGCGAAGGAGAAAAAGCGGGTGATCTTTTTCATAACAGCCTATATATGCTGCTAAACGACGAACTGAAGCACGCAGAAGACGATAGCAACTACGAAAGTGACCACCAAAATGCCACGACCGGTGTAGTCGTATTTGAGCTTCAGCAAGTAATAGCGCATAATAAACACGCTCGGTACCATGCTGAGTAACACAAGTTTACAAACCAGGTCAATGTCAAACATCTTAGCAAATTCGATGCCGGCGATGGCCAAAACTGCGGTAAAGAGGCCGAAGAGAACAGCGAAAGTGAGCGCGGGGACAATCGTTCCCAAGAAGATACCCATGCCCCAAGAATCACGACGGAATTTTTCTATCCATTTATTCATTTTCTTCCAAAAATTTAAGTTCAGGTATGATGTTGTGCGCGGTCAAGTCGTGCTGGACCGGCTGAATTGAAACGTAATTGTGTGCCAACGCCCATTCGCAGGTATCCTCACCTTTGTCGGTATTTACAAGCCAACCTGTCAACCAATAATAAGTTCCACCATACGGGTCGGTACGTTCCTCGAGATCTTCGTGCCAGTAACCCTGGGTTTGACGTACCACGCGTATGCCCTTGATACTTTCAAGGGGACATTTTGGCACATTGACATTAAGGGTGGTAAATTCGGGGAATCCGTGTTGGACAAAACGGGACAGGATTTTGCGGATATAGACCTGAGCGGCGGAGAAATCGGCATCGGCGGCATAGTCGCAGAGGGAGAAACCGATGGCGGGGATATTTTCCATACTCGCCTCCATTGCCGCGCCGACTGTGCCAGAGTAAAGCACGCTCACCGAAGAGTTTGAGCCGTGATTGATGCCCGAGAGCACCAAATCGACCTTGCGGCCTTTCAGCACAACCTTCGTACCCAATTTCACACAATCGCAGGGAGTGCCGTTGGTGTAGAAATAGCGGGTGCCGTCATCATCGGCATGGTATTGTTTCAAACGGAGGGGCACGCTCATCGTAATGGCGTGGCCGGTAGCGGAACGCGGTCCGTCGGGCGCAACGACAACAACTTCGCCAAATTCCTTCGCAACCTCAATGAGGCAGCGAATCCCCTTGGCGGCATAGCCATCATCGTTGGTAATCAGAATGAGCATATTTATTTGGTATCATTTTTGGTCGCCGGGTGAGTGTCCCACAGAATGATTTCCTCCATATCATGGTTGAAAAACTTGTGTTGCAACAGATGACAGTCGGCATTCTGACGAAGGCGAATCCATTTTTTATACTTGAGGAACCATCTTACCTGCTTACTAATCAATCCTTTAGTGAAATATGCATAAAGGATTGGGTGTAGTTCGATGGTGATTTTGTGTTCACTTTGTTTTTGGAAAAGGAAGTCGATGACATTTTCAATATTTTCTTCGATGAGGATGGCCGGTTTGATTTTACCGGTACCTTGGCAAACGGGGCAGCGTTCGAGGGTGTCGATGGTGGTGACGGGACGAATGCGTTGGCGCGTGCTTTGCATTAGTCCTATCTTGCTGAGTTGCAGTACGGTATGGCGGGCGCGGTCGGAGGCCATAAGTTCGCACATCTGTTTGTAGAGGATGGTGCGATTGGCAGCGGTAGCCATATCAATGAAGTCGATAACGATGATGCCACCGATATCGCGGAGGCGCATCTGACGTGCAATCTCCTCTGCGGCAGCCAGGTTGACCTGAATCGCGTTCTCTTCCTGTGAGTTGGAAGACTTCACACGGTTGCCGCTGTTGACATCAATCACGCACATCGCCTCGGTCTGTTCAATCACGAGGTAGATGCCGTTTTTGATGGTAACTACTTTTCCGAAAGAGGATTTGATTTGCTTAGCGACATAGAAAAGAAAAAAAATGGGAGTTTTCTCTTTATAGAATTTCACAATGTCGGCAGCATCTTTACGGTCGGTAAAGGATTTGATATAACTTTTAACTTCTGTAAAAAGTTCTTTATTGTCAACGTAAATAGCGTGGAATGAGTCGTTTACGACATCCCGAATCAAGGAAGAAGTTCTATCGAGTTCGGTAGCGACCTTGAGGGGAAGTTCGGCATCAACCATTTTGGCGCACATCACCTGCCATTTTTCCACCAGATGGGTGAGGT
>JAKSME010000133.1 GCA_024400785.1 Bacteroidales bacterium | reverse complement strand
TCCTCATGCGCTGGGCCGCCCCTTGGAGCAAGGGCTTTCCCGGCTGGCATATCGAATGTACTGCAATGAGTACCAAGTACTTGGGTGAACAATTTGACATCCACGGCGGCGGTATGGACCTGCTTTTCCCACATCACGAATCCGAAGTTTGCCAAAGCACCGTGGCCAACGGCATCGAATCTGTGAAATACTGGATGCACAACAACATGATCACCATCAACGGACAAAAGATGGGCAAATCTCTCGGCAACTTCATCACTCTCAACGAATTCTTTAACGGAAGTCACGAACTTCTGCAGCAAGCCTATTCACCGATGACCATCCGTTTCTTCGTGCTTCAAGCCCATTACCGCGGAACACTCGATTTCTCCAACGAAGCGCTACAAGCCGCCGAAAAAGGCATGAACAAGCTCTACGCCGCCATCGCCCAACTTCCCAAACTTAAAGCCAGCGACCACTCCGACGAAAACATAAATGCCTGGGTAGACCGTTGCTATGATGCAATGAATGACGACCTCAATACACCGAAAGTTATTGCTGAACTCTTTGATGCAGTGAGAGTTATCAATTCCGTTAAAGATGGAAAACTCGCGCTCACCCAGACCGACCTCGACACCCTCAAACAAAACTTCTGCACCTTCTTCTATGACATCCTCGGCATGAAGGAAGCAGTTGCCGGAGGAAGCTCCGAATACACCGACCAACTCATGTCGCTCATCATTGACATCCGCAAAGATGCCAAGGCCAACAAGAATTGGACCGTCGCCGACCTCATCCGCGACAAACTTACCGAAATGGGTATCACACTGAAAGATACAAAGGAAGGCACCACTTACGAACTCAACTAACCGCCATGCTCGACCGTACAACTCCCCCACCCTTCCACACGACAGAAAACATCCACTTGATTCCTCCGAAGGAATTCCGTCTCGACAACGGAATTCCTTTCTTTTGTTTCGAAAATCCACAGCTCGAACTCATTCACTTCGTCATTAAAATCAAGGCGGGAGCACTGCACGAACCGCAAAAGCGCATTTCCAACTTTTGCTATAACTTACTGAAAGAGAGTCATCCACAAAAAAATGGTGAAGCTTTTGAAGCCCATCTCGACTATTACGGAACAGCGTTCAACATAGTCGCCGGCATCAACGAAATCACGGTCAAAATACAGTTTCCCAAAAGCAACGCAAAAGCCATAATACCAGAAATCGCGAAGCTTTTTATTATTCCCAAATACAGAAAGGCGAATTTGGAACGGTACCGTGCCAAAAGCATCAAAGACTGGGAATATAATACCCGGAAAGTGGATTTCCGGGCCTCACAACTTATGTTCCACCATTTTTTCGGGAAAGATTTCGTTTTCGGAAAAATTCTCGAAAAGTCTGATTTTGAGAATATTAAGCTCCAACAGCTGACTGACTACCACCGCTGCACCTGCTGCTCGGAAAACATCCGCATGTTCCTCGCCGGCAACACCGACGACACCCTCATTCAACTGATTACCACCCATTTTTCACAAATACCTCATGGACAACGCATTAGCAGTCCACAATATGACCTCGCGTCATACCAACCAAAGCGCATTCAGGAGACATGGAGCGAGGCACTCCAAACTGCCTTCGTGCTGTGCCAGCCCAGTCTCGCTTTCAATGAGGCCGACATTCACCGCTTCAGCGTGCTTAACACACTGTTTTGCAACTATTTCGGTTCACGGCTCATGCAGAATTTGAGAGAAAGAAACGGCTACACCTACGGCATCAGCGGAAGTCCCCTCTACTTCGACGGAGGCGCTGTGTTCAGCATCGACTGCGAAGTCAACAACAACAATGCAGAAGCCGCCATTCAAGCCTGTTTCGATGAAATGCAAATCATCAAGAACGAAACCATAAGCGAAGAAGAATTGGAAATAGTTCGCAACTACCTGTTCGGCAGCGCATTACGTTCCATCGATGGCACAGTTCAGTATATGCAGAACTATATCAACTGGAATGACTTCGGCTGCAACGAGAAGCGATTTTACGACTACTTTGAAACCGTAAGAAGCATTACCGCAGACGAAATTCAAGAAATGGCGAACCGCTATCTTTGCGAAGAAAATTTCACCGTCATCGCCATTGGGAACTTCAATGCTTAATGCTTAATGCTTAATGCTTAATGCAGAATGCTTAATGCCTAATGCTTAATGCTCAATGCAGAATGCTTATTGCTTAATTAATACAAATCTTGACGCTATCATTTTTACGTTCTCAAGTCAATAGGGAGATACCATAAATTGCTCGAAAGGTGTCAACCAAAATCAGGAAAAGTTAAGGTTAATAAAAAATCTAAAGTCTAAAATCTTAACTATAAAGTCTAAAATTGAATGAATCATTGGTGAAGAAAGGTGCATGAAAAGTGCTAAAAAAGATTTTCATTATTCGAAAAAAAATCCTATTATTGCAAGATTTTTTAGAATAATAAAAACTTTCAAATATGATGAAGAAAATTACCTTTTTTGCAGCAATTTTCTGCTTAATTTTCAACAACTTATGTTTTGCACAAACGGAAAATCCCTATGAAGGATTCAATCCAGAAGCATTAAAAAACAACAAAAATTACACCAAAAATTTCGCGCCCAACAACTTCAGCCACAAAATCCTCTATTCCTGTATGCAGGAGATGGTGAACGCCGCACGTGCGGAATACGCATTTCTCCCAGCCATGAAGACGGACGAGAAGTTGGATTCCACCGCAATCTTCCACGCCATTTATCAAGCCGAAAAGGAAGAAAAAACAGTGGAAGGCATTGCTCCCTACCGCACCACCGAGCAACGTCTGAAAAAATACGGTCTCGGCACGCATGGTAAAGAATTGGTTTCCAAAGCAAAAGCCACACTCGGAGACAAAGATTACACCTACTACGATGTCTGCCTTGAACTCATCAAACCCATTTTGAAAAACGCCAAAACCGCTGTCGTCCTTCTCGACAGACAATACACGCACCTCGGTTTCGGTTACGAATTTGACAAATACATGAAAAGCATTTACGCATCTTTCATCATGGCCAACGACCGCACTTTCAACTATGGGAAACCGCAACAACTTTCCAAAGACCTTCCCTACACCCGCACAAAACTCGGTTTGGCCGGCTACGATGAACAACTTTGCAAAAAATGCATGACCGACAAGAACTTGGAAATTCTTTCGGAATGTCTTTCAGTAAAAGACGGAGTGGTATATTTTTCCCACGATGATTCCAAACTCATCAAACGCCTTATCGGGAAAGAAGGCGACGCCATCGTGCTCGACTTCGTTCAGCACAGCCAATACGACTGCGAAGGCGCTGACAAAGTAGACCAAGAGCGACCGAACCACGGTTACATGACAAAGATCATCACTTACGAAGACATGCTTTCCGACAACCAAGCCACGGGCAAAAAAACCACGAAACTGCTCGCCCCCATCGCCGAAATACCGCAGGAAATTCCCGATGACGCCGAATACGACATCAACATCATCATCATCAAAGACGGCAAATATGTCTGCCGCAACATCATCAAGAAACAGGTTGAGTGCAAAAATGCCAATTACACCGAACCCCTTTACTTCACCAAAGACATCACTACCATCAAAGCCACGGGCGAATGGGTCCCGGTGGCGGAATCCAACACCATCACCCTCGTCATTCCCTTCGAAGATAAAAAGTACGACCTCACCTTCGACGACGTAATGCCTTACCTCGTTTCACTTAACGAACCCGCTTTCAATGTTGAAAAAGTGGAGATAACCGTCGGAAACTCACTCAATTACTCTGGAGATGCCACCATGCAGAAAAATCAAGAACGTCGCGGCAAATCCCTTACCAACGCTTTCAAATCCCACTACAGCGGTCAGACTTTCGATGTGGAAGTGAAGTACGATGACGGTTGGGAAACTTTCAAAAAAGACATCATCAACAACGAAAACTACGCTGAAATGGCCATTGGCACCAAGGCGCAGGCTGTTTCAAAGCTCAAAGCCAACGGCGGCAAAGTGGCCAAAGAGCTTGACAACGACTACTTAAAGAAAGAGCGTTGCGCCACCATCGTCATGCATATCCAATACCGAGTTGACGGTGACAACGAGCAGGAATTTGCAGTCACTAAGTTCAACCGCGCCCTAAAAGCGAAAAACTGGGGTTTGGCCATGGCCATCCAGCAGTACATGATGAAGGAAGTGGAAGCCAAGCGTTACAACGAACAGGCCGCCACCCGCCTCGAAATTCCGAACGGCAAAATGTACCAACCCTTCCTCACCAACCGCCTGTACATGCAAAGCATCGCTAACGGCGGCGTAAATGACCGCACCGCTACCGAAATGCTTGATGTCGTCCGTCTCGACAATACCAATCAGTCAGCACTTTACAACGACGCCGTTGCCAAAGTAGCCGCCAACACAACCTTCACCGACCTCAATGACATCAGCATCCGCCAGGCCAACATCGACCGCCTCTACACCTTGCAACAGATTCCGCAAGAACAGGTCAACAACCTAAACATGGAATTTCAATTCCAAGTCATCAACTACCTGAAAAGCATTCCCGCCACTACCGAATCCGCCACGTTGCTCGACAACACCTACGCCAAAATCAAATCCATCCGCAACCCCGTGATGTCTTCTTGGGAAAATGCTTACAAACTCGCCTCCATCTTCGTTAAAAACAACGATTACACCTACGCCGTCAGTTTGATGGAACCCTTCTTGAACGACAAATCCATCTCCAACGATTTCCTCTTCTCTTTCATTTCCCTTTCAGCTGTCCGCGAAGAGTTATACATGAGCGGCAACATGACTTTGGCCGTTCAGATGGCTGCCGAACGCGATGCCGCCCGTTTGTGCGGATTGTTTGACAAACTTCCCATCGTAATTTTCGACAATCAAGAAGTGAAGAAAATTGTTTGCAAAACTTGCAGATAATCAGCAATATAATTCATTATTAAAGAAGAAATCTCCATAAAATTTTAACATGAAAAAACTTTTGTTATTACCCGTTTTTGTCCTTTTGATGGCACAGGTTTGCGCCACGAATCCGCCAGACGAAGGCATGTTGCTGCCAATGTTTGTTAACGACTACAACTATGCGACCATGACACATCTAGGGCTGCATCTTTCAGCTGACCAGATGTGGAACATCATCAATTC
>JAKSME010000132.1 GCA_024400785.1 Bacteroidales bacterium | reverse complement strand
ATTGGTGCAGGTTCTGCCTGCACCAATTTCTTGATATTCTTAACTAAAACTGCCATAATCGGAGGAATTAGAAATCAAATTCAACATCATCAATCCAAAGGGTGGATCCCACTTGGCCGTGGCAATTGGTAAGGTCGGCAAAATTGTAATCGCCGCTGGATGAGATGATGATGGAAATATGAGTCGGAGTGGCTTCAGAAGTGTATTCAATCGGAACATTGAAGGCCTGCCATGCAGTAACTTCATTGTCCAAACGCTGATAACCGCGACCAATCACATCATTACCGTTATCAGGATCCACGTGTGATGAGCCACAGTCGCCATTGACGGGTTGGTATTTGAAATCACCTTGGTAAGCGGTCGGTTTTTCGGTGTAAGGTCTCTTCACATTGATGCCGTTTTCATCATTGAGGAACTGGTCGACGAAGTTTTCATCCAGGGGTGCGATGGCGCCGGGGATGAGCAGACGGCCCTTGCCCTGGTCGGTGAGTTCGCCGGTGACAAGTTTCATACAGCATTTTCCGCTGTGCGGGTCGTTCATTTCGCGTTCAGCGGTGATGGGTGAAGATGTCAGCATCATGGATGGAACGTCCATCATGGCATGAAGGTTGTTCAACGTATAAAAAACAGAAGATTGATATTCTGCATAGATTTCATTGCTCATCTGTTCTTTGTACCAACAATCTTCAAAACCGCCATCAACGATTTGCTTGGTAAATGCGGCCGGGAGTGGTTTGGTGAATGACAAATCTTCGTACGGGTCATCCGGAGTCGACGGTGTCGGCTTCGGGGGTTCGGGTTTGTCACAACTAACAGCCATCACAATAATAGCTGCTAACATCATCAAAGGAACAAAAATTTTTTTCATAATTGTTTTGAGTTTAATTTTCTTATAAATAATTAATTATTAAAGATTTACAACAAGTTTCAAATTGTAATTTCTCGGTGCTTCCAAATACATCGGACGAAGGGTGTACTGGTTGTTAAGAACATTCTTAACAGAGAAGGAAACTTCCAATTGTTCGATGATTTTATAGGAGAGACAAAGGTCGAGAGTGAATGAACCCAGTTTGTGGCTGTTGGAATAGTTGGCATAACCAGTGAAAGGAAGAACACCCATATTTCTCCAAAGATTCTGAACCGCAGGCGGGTTTTCTTCATTCAGGCAGTCCATTTCGAAGAACATGTTGTCAACATTCTTCATGGCGCTGTAGTAGGTGCAACCGATTTCGAATCCGAGCTTTTTCCAGAACATGAAACCGACATTCAACTTGGCATTATGCTGGATGCGATATTTAAGAATGCCTTGGGAAGGATCTGAAGCCGTAGTTTCGTATGAGAAGGGCTGGTGGTTTTGCTCGTTGACGTAATAGACTTCGGTTTTGTTTTTGGTGATAGGATAGCTGTAGGTGTAACCGAGGAGGAAAGTCATTTCGGTGTTTTTGCCGATTTCACCTTTACCTACCAAAGAGACATCGACTCCGGTGATGGAGGCCGGACCGGTATTCAAGTACATAAAGCCCATGTCGTTGAGGAAGGTTCCGGTTTTGCCCCATCCGCCGAAAGCAAATTCAATGAAGTTTTTGAATTCCTGATGGTAGGCAGCCACGTCGAAAAGGCCCTCGAACGGTCCGACACGGTAGGGCTGGGCGATACCGATTTCCGCATTCCAGCTGGTTTCCGGAACCAACTTGGGATTCGGATAGAATCCGTAGTTGCCGACGGAGATGGAGATGTAACGCTCGCCGATGGTGGGATAGCGGAAACCCTGACCGAAAGAAGCACGGAAGTTAGTCATGCTGGAGGGGAGCTGGTAGCTGATGCCAGCACGGAAAATCGGCTTCTGAGCGAATTCGTTTTCCAAGAAAAATGCTTCCCAACGACCGCCGACAACCAAAGAAAGATTTCTGTTCTTGAGGAATTTCTGTTCCACCTGAGCGTAAATGGAGAGATTGTCCATCGTCATCAAACCCGGCTCGAGGGAACCTTGCTCGCCATTGAAAACACAACCGTATGACTGAGTATAATTGTTGACGATACCGGCTGTGATGCCCATAGCGATACGCTTAATTTTCTTGGTGAATTGGTATTCGTCGTAAACCATCAAGGAGCGGGAACTTTGAGCGCCGGTGGCCTCGTTGTTGTCGCTAAAGGTGATACGGTTTCTCAAATCGTGGTGACTGCCATCGGGAGAAATGTAGGTGACGCAGGGATCCACATAGAACATAAATTCTTTGAAAACTGAAAGAGAACCTTTGTAAGTTCTATACATATTTGTATCAGAATCATACCAGAAGAAAGACTGGGCATTTTCTGAATACATAAAGTTGCCGCTCAATGAAGCCGCGAGGTTTTTCACCTTCTGCGCGCGATAGCGCAAATTAAAGTTCAAACGGGCACGCATTTCGTATTTACCGGCATCATTTTTGGCCGGAATGCTGTCAATGGGGTACTCGGGACCGATATAGCTTTGATCGTGGAAATACTCACCGCCGATAACCAAGTCCCAGCGTCTCTTAATGATGCGACTGTGAAGGAAGGAAACGCCCCAAAGCATCGGGGGAACTTTGCCCCAACTCTTTTTGTAACCGTATCTCGGATTGTCGTACACTCCGCCATGAAGCGTAATGTGGGTTTTCGGTTTCAAACCGGGGTATGCGGTCAACACATTGATGGCGCCGGTAAGTGCGGATGAGCCATACAGCACGGAAGATGCGCCTTTGTAGATTTCGATATTTTTCACATCTTCCATCGGGATGAAGTTCCACATCGGACGACCGGCATCGGGGCGAAGCAACGGGATGTCATCCAAGAGGATGAGAACGCGGCTGCCCATGCCGGAGCTGAAACCGCTGCCGCCACGAATCTGCGGCTCGTTGTCCACAACGGCCACACCGGGCATTTTGTCCACCAACTCACCGGCATTCGTCGGGTCGATAACACCCGCATCGTCGGGCGACATAATGGTGATGGAAGTGGTGGCCGTGGCGGGGTCGTGGTCCAACTTCTCCCCTTCAATGGTGACGCCGGAAAGCTCCTCTGCATCGGGTTTCATCTTGATTTTCTTCATTACTTTTCGGTTCTTGGAAGAAAAGCTGACTTCCACCGTTTCACTTTTGAACAATGCGTAACTGATGGTAAAGACACATTCATCGGAGTGAACGACGATTTCAAAATTTCCGTTCATATCGGCCATGGCCGGTTCCGACATGCACGGGGAATTGATTTCTGCGTATGGCAACGGCTGCACGCCGTCTTGGTCGTAAACAGTACCTGAGAAGATATTGTTTTGTGCTAAAATGCCTGTTGGTGCCAAAAAGAACAACACATTCACCAACAACAAAGGCAGTATTTTTTTCATCATGTTAAAGGTTGGTTTGGTCACTTTTACAAAAACGGCGGCAAAATTACATATTTTTTATAAAATGGCAATGCAAAAAAAATAGGAGACTATGTAATCTCCTATTAATCAATATAATAAAAATACTAATAAATGTTAATGCTAAAATTCAATCGTACCTGCAGAGGTGGTTGCAGCTTCCTCGGTAACGCAGCCATATTCGTTGACGGAATATCCTTCGGGCGCGGGGAAGGTGTAGCGTGGGTCGTTATAGTCTTTTTTCTTTGCGATTTCGCGGTACGGCAAGTTGGGATCGGTATAGCAATAGTGCATGAATCTACCGAAAATCGGCATGGCTGCGCGACCGCCCTGACCATTGTCCATGGAACGGAAGTGTGCGCTTCGGTCATCGCAACCGACCCATACACCGCAGGTCAGCATTGGTGTATAGCCCACGAACCAAGCATCGGAATGGTTGTTGGTGGTACCGGTTTTCCCTGCAACGGGGAAATCGAGGTTGTACCAAGCGGCAGACTTCAGGCGGGCACCGGTACCATGTTCCACCACGCCACGCATCATGCTGGCGGTTTGGAATGCCAGCAGCTGACTCATGGCATCATGTTTCTCCGGATGCTTTTCAAAGATGATGTTTCCATCTCTGTCACAAATCTTTACGATAAAATAGGGTTCCACATAAACACCCTGGTTGGGGAAGCAATTGATTGCGCCAACCTGTTCGTAAAGGGTGAGGTCAACGGCGCCGAGACTGATGGCCGGGACGGTATCGATTTTGGATTTGATGCCCATTTTCCGCACCAAGTCAACTACAGCGGCGGGACCGCCATATTCGGGTGTGGTGATAAGTCGGGCAGAGACATTGTTGAGTGAGCGCGCCAAGGCCTCTTTGAGGGTAAGGCTGGATGCGCCGGTGTACTGACGGCCGACAGTCCACACATTCCCGTCGGGCCGAGGCACGGAAACCACTTCGTTGGGAACGTAGCTGCAGGGAGTGAGTTCTCCGTTGCTGTTGTCCATTGCGCTGGAATAGACGTAAGGTTTGAAGGTGGAACCCACTTGTCGTTGCGAAAGCATAACATGGTCAAACTGAGACACTTCGTAATTCACCCCACCGACATAAGCCTTGATTCTTCCCGTGGTTGACTCCATGGCCATGAAGCCGCACTGAAGGAAGGATTTCATGTAACGGATGGAATCGTAAGGCGTCATCACCACATCCTTGCGGGCACCGGAACCGTCTTGACAGGGAACCGACATTTTCACCTTTGTATTGAACTCCTTCTCGATTTCGTCTGCTGTCTTATTGGCAGCCACGGCGGCGCGGTAACGGTCTGAACAGCGCTTGGCCGAGTTCAATATGTTCTGGGTCTGTTCTTTAGAGAGGTTATAAAACGGTTTATTGGGATTGGTGGTTTGTTCTTTGTTGAAACGGGCCTGCAGGCTGGAAACCTTGTGAGCGCTGTCGTACACATAAAGATGCTCATACACAGCGCGTTCTGCGTATGCCTGCATGGTAGAGTCAATGGTGGTATAAATTTTCAAGCCATCTGTATATATATTATATGGTGTACCATTGGGCTTGAAGTGTTCGGGTCGGTTGAAGAAGTCTTGCAGATAAGTACGGACATACTCTCTGAAATAGGTGGCTTGTCCGGTGGTATGGTCTTCCTGCATGAAGTCGAGTTTGAGGGGGAGGGCTTGATATTTTTCGCATTCTTCTTTGGTGAGGAAGTCATACTTTTTCATTTGGCCGATTACCACATTGCGGCGACCTCGGGCCTTATCGGGATTCACGCGTGGATTGTAGGTTCCGGGAGCCTTGAGCATGCCGA
>JAKSME010000131.1 GCA_024400785.1 Bacteroidales bacterium | reverse complement strand
ATTTTTCTTCTTTTGATATTGATGAAAAATTCCGTTCGGATTGGGAGAAGATGGGCCTTTTGGGATTGAAGATGAAAAACGGTTCATCAACGGTCAGGGCTTATTCAATGGCTAATCATCCAGCTGAAAATGAGAAGATTATGCTGAATGTTCGCATAGCGACACCGCCGTTTAACCGAAAGAAAGGTGCGTTGGAAAAGGTGAATCCCGGGGTGGCATCTTCCTATATCTACAGTTTGAAACCAGGAGATGAAGTGTCGGTTTCCGGCCCATACGGTGAGTTTTTTGTAGAAGATACCGACCGTGAGATGATGTTCATTGGCGGCGGTGCGGGCATGGCTCCGATGCGTTCACACATTTTTCACCAGTTCAAAAATTTGCACACCCAGCGCAAAACTACTTTCTGGTATGGCGGCCGCTCGCTGCAAGAGCTTTTCTATATGGATGAATTTCAGCAGATTGCGAGAGATAATGACAACTTTTCCTTCCACGTTGCCCTGTCGGAACCGCAGCCGCAGGACCATTGGGAAGGTTACACGGGATTCATCCACCAAGTGATTTTTGACCGTTATCTCAAGGCGCATCCGACACCCGAGGATGTTGAATATTACATCTGCGGTCCCCCTATGATGCTTCAGGCGGTGTTGCGCATGTTGGACAGTTTGGGCGTGCCTCCTGAAATGATTCATTATGACGATTTCGGTGGTTGATGATTAACTATTTTATTTTCAATTGATTATGTCTATTTTAAACGATTATAACGATACTTTTCAGTATTTGCAAAACTATACGGAAGTTTTCGAGGATTTAGATGATCCGTCTTATGTCGCCCGTGGTAACGGATTTTGTGACAGCAAGTACAGTGAGGATTTCATTGAAGGCCAGATGGCCAAATATCGCGCTCGCCTGCTTGATTTAGAGAGTCAGATGCGTTCTGCAGACGTTCCGAAACCGGAACTTCGCAAGATGGTTCGTGCGATGAAAAAAACGCGTTCCGCAGAGGAATTAAAACAACAGTCGGCGGTGATAATGAGTAAGTTAGAGAAACATCCCGACTTTAAAAAGGCGAAACGTGTGATGCTGTACGCATCCCTGCCGGACGAAGTGCAGACGTTGGACTTTATTCAGCGGTGGCGTGCAACGAAGGAAATCATCTTGCCGACGGTTGTGGGCGATGACATCATTCCGGTAGCGTTGGATGCGGGTAGTGCCTTTGCCGTGGGAGACTTCGATATTCCAGATCCGCAAAACCATCCTTATGAGGGCGGTTACGACTTGATTGTGGTGCCCGGTATGGCTTTCGACTCCGCTGGAAACCGATTGGGGAGGGGAAAGGGGTATTACGACCGATTCCTTTCTCAACACGCTGGTATAAAGAAAATTGGCATTTGTTTCGACTTCCAAAAAGTTAAATCCGTTCCCACGGAACCGACAGATGTTCGCATGGACGAAATTTTGTAGGCAATCAAACCATCAGGTCAGCAGGTTCATCACTTGCTCGGTATAGGTCTTTGAAACTGGAATTTCGGCCGCTCCCTCTATGTCAAAATCAACGATTAAACCGTCGTGTTCTTTACGTACAATCTTGATATTGCTCATGTTGATGAGGTAGGCGCGGTGACAACGCACAATGCCATAGTCGCGAAGTTGCTCCTCTAATGCTTTGAGACTTGTACGTATCATGGTGTGAACCAACTTGTTCCCTTTTTTATAATGAATGTTCACGTAGTTGTCGGAAGATTCAATATAAAACAGATATTCCTGACGGACGGTGAGACGAAGCTCTCGTTTTTCATCATAAAAGCGGATGAGGCTGTTTTTAGTTGTAATTTGTTGTCTGTCAGTAGATTTTAGTGCGCTTGCTTCTGCGTTTTCTCCATCTTCCATGTTTTTTGTTTTTGATAAGAAATCCTTGATTTTCAGTTCTTTATCTCTTAAAGCAACATAAAGATAAGAAATCAGATAGGGGATGGCCAGCATAAGCAGAATGTTGAAGATGGCGCTTCTTAGGATTGTCAGTGAGGAGCGCGAATCGTGGAGGCCGAACTTTGTCAACATCAGGTAGGCGAAAGCGATGGCGATGACTTCGCAGAGGAGCCAGATCCCATATTCTGGCAGGGTGATTTCATGTTTTTTTGCGATACGGCTTAACACCAGTCGACTGAGCGCGATGACAACGATTCCACCGAGGATGATGATGGCGGAAAACCCAAAACGGGCGCCACTATTTTCGGCGGCAGGAAGCCAATGCGACAGTTCAATTGGGTTATAAACGCAAATGAACAGCAATGCAAATATCGCTACAAAAACAGAAATCTTGAGATTCGTCTTTAATTGGAGGAGATATTGGGGAACTTTGAGGTTCATTTCTTCTAAATTTCAGTCTGCAAAAATACTATTTTATCTGTAAAAGGCATTTCATTTCAAATAAATCATCCCGCTATATGAAATTTCGTCCCTAAATACTGACTTTCATCCCTTTAAATAAGGTCTCTATCCCTTATTTTTCTTAGTGTTTTCAAAAAAATGTTGTTTTGCATCCGTTTTTCGCCGCAAGAAGGGTGGAAAATTTTTATCACCATTAACCAACAGAAAAATGAAAGAAATTGCACGTTTGTTCGATATTGTCACGCAATATCCGGAAAGTCATCCGGAGCAGAAAGTCGCTTTGGCGGCAAAACGCAACAAAGTGTGGATGTCGTATTCTCCCGCAGAATATTTGCGTTTGACGAATAACATCAGCTATGGGCTCATCCACCTCGGGATTGAAAAAGGCGACCGTGTCGGCATAATTGCTTCCAATCGGCCCGAATGGAACATGATAGATATGGCCATCATGCAGATTGGAGCCATCTGTGTGCCTGTCTATCCCACCATTAGCGAAAACGACTATCGACATATCGTTTCGCATTCGGGAATGAAGATGGTGTTTGTGGAGGGCGTTGAGGTAATGAACAAGATTGCGGCCATTATGCCGGATGTTCCTGATTTGCAATATGTTTATACATTTATCAATCGTGAAAAATTCCCGTATTTGGAGCAGTTGATGGATATGGGTGAGGAACATGCCGCCCCCGCGGAGTTGCAGCGTCGTCGCGCAGCCGTTTCTCCCGACGACTGTTCCACCATCATGTATACCTCCGGCACAACCGGTTTGCCGAAAGGTGTCATGCTTTCGCATAGAAACATTGTTTCGCAGTTGCAAAATCTACGTCAGACTCCTGCCAAATGGTCGAAAAGAGCCTTCAGCTTCCTTCCTCTTTGTCATGCTTATGAACGAATGTTGGTGTTTTTGTATCAGCACCTTGGCATGTCGGTTTATTATGCAGAAAATCTCGGTACTTTGGCGGAAAACATCAAAGAGGTGAACCCCACGATGATGTCGGCGGTTCCGCGGGTGATGGAGCGTTTTTACGACAAAATTTGGAACAGCTCCAAAAATATGAAGCCGCTTCCGAAGAAAATTTTCCGTTGGGCTGTCCGTTTAGCCGAGGAGTATCGCATTCAAGACAGCGAACGCACGTGGTGGTACAACTTGCGTCATAAAGTTGCAGATTTGTTGGTTTATAAGAAAATACGTCAAGGCATCGGTGGGCATTTCGACATTATTGTTTCGGGTGCTGCCAGTCTGCAACCTCGGTTGGCCTCCTTTTTCTCCGCCATCGGCATGCCGGTATTTGAAGGTTATGGCTCTACGGAGACCTCTCCCGTCATTTGTGTCAGTTGCAGAGCTCCGTACGGTCGTGAGGCGGGTACTGTAGGTTTCCCGCTACCCGGTGTCGAAATTCGTATTACTGAAGCCGGTGAGGTGGTTTGCCGCGGGCACAACGTGATGATGGGTTATTACAAAGATTCGCAACAGACGGCCGCTGTCATCGACGATGACGGATGGTTCCATACCGGAGATCTCGGCCGCTGGACCGAACATGGTCAGTTGGTCATTACCGGCCGCATGAAAAACATCTTCAAAACCTCATTTGGCAAATTTGTCAATCCTCAGGCTATCGAGGACGCTTTTGGTGTGTCCCCCTTTATCGAAAATATGGTTGTGGTCGGTGAAAATCAGAAATTCGCGGCGGCACTGATTTCTCCTGATTTCGAATTCCTGAAATCGTGGTGCAAAAGGCATGGAGAACCCTATTCCACTCCCGAAGAAGCAGTGAAAAGTCCTGGCATTTTGAAACGCTTCTCCCGTGAGATTGAAAAATACAATACCAATTTCGGCGACACGGAGAAGATTAAGAAGTTTGTGCTGACTGCAGATGAGTGGAGCCAAAAAACGGGCATCCTCACACCCACGTTGAAAGTGAAAAGATATGTGGTTCGTGAGCGCTACGCCGACGTAATCCAAAGTCTGTATCAATAAGTTACAGACCTAATTTGTCAAGAATCGGTTCTAAATTCACTTTCAGTTTGGCGTAAAATTCAGGGTGGGAGGCTTGGTATGCTTCCATCTTCTGGCGGGCATTCATCGTTGCCACCTTCTTGGTGTATTGCGAGCATTCCCAGTCGACAATCATTCCGAGCCAGTCGAAATTCTTGCCGTGGTATTCCTTGTGGTGGCGGGCATGGACGCGATGGAAATGTTGCACTTTTTCATAAGGAAGGATCAACCGAAGCCACGGCTTTTCGAAGTCGTGAAACAGAAATCTGAACTTCCAGCAACGCAGGTTGAGGGCGGTCATGTTGAAGGCACACCAATGGGCGAACCAGTAAGGGAAAGTGGAGCGTTCTTCTGGAGTGAACATGTGAGGGGGTTATTTTCTTGTCATGATGTCGAGGACGAGGTTGTCGGTGGAGGCCATGCCTTGCAGACCGATGTTGGCCATGTTGCGGACGCATTTTTCAACATCGTCGTCGATGATGCCTTCCACGGAGGAGACAGTGGTGTTTTCGATGGCGAGCATGGCGGAAAGCACGGCCGTTGAAACACCGGTGGCCACTTTGAGCGAGCAGCTGGGTTTGGCGCCGTCGCAAATCATACCGGTGATATTGGCAATCATGTTTTTGACCGAGAAGACGATTTGGTCGTAGTTGCCGCCCATCAGGTAGGTGATGCCGCAGGCCGACCCGGTGGCCGCTACCACGCAGCCGCAGAGCGGGGAAAGACGGCCGAAACTCTGTTTGATGTAGATGACGGTGAGATGACTCAGCATCAAGGCGCGGATGAGATCCTCTTCCGACTTGAGGCGCTCCTGCGCATAAACCCAAACGGGC
>JAKSME010000130.1 GCA_024400785.1 Bacteroidales bacterium | reverse complement strand
ACCCCCATATTCTTTTTGCCTGTTCTCTCGAACCAGCTTCTGTATTATAGCATGTCTTTTGGAAATGTCAACAGATTTTTTCAAAAAAACCAAAAGTTTTTTCGGGGCGGAAAAAGGAGAGGGGAGAGGTAGAGGGTGTCAATGGGAATTTGCGAAACGGACAAATTTTTTCGCAGATAAGTTAGGTCGTGATGAACGAGGTTGTGACCGCAGAGGAAGCTGCTGTCGTCGATAAAGTTGGTAAAATCCTTCTCGGAATGGGAGTGCAGCACTGCGCCATCGTCGCGAAGCGCGCCCAAATCGTGGACTCTGTGGTCTTTTATGCCCACTTCAAGATCGACAAACAGTACCTTTTTGTTCATTTTTCGCAAAGAAAATGCAAAAATACAACAAAAAATGCTACTTTTGCAACATGAAATTCGACTTACATGTTAATCCTCATTCCCATCTTTAACTTTCTTATCAGCTGCCGGATGCTGGTGAGAATCAAGGAAGAAAAAATTGTTAAGGGTGCCAGAATCTTGAAGTGGCTGAATTGGACGCAAATAGCGATGTTGGCATTTTTGCCGCTCAGTTTGCTTTATCTCTCGTTCGATTGGTACTTTTGCGATTTTCTCAACAATTTTGGGCGCATGGAGTTTATTTCGCTCTCATTCATTTATGCCGCCATCGGCTTCATTGTGCTTGTAGCCAATGTGATAGGACTCATCGTGAACCGTCGGGCGAGGTAGTTCGGTTGGAAGTTGCGGCTTCTCGGGAGTGTTGGCATAGGGTGGGGAAGATGGGGGAGGATTTTTGGCATGATTACTCAAAAAGAGTTGGAAAATTTAATAGAATTTTAGTATTTTTGCCGAAAATATAATCTATGAAACTTAAACTGAACGAAATCAGACTGACGGGCTACAAATCAATTGATAGCGAACAAAAAATACCAATCAATGAAGATGTTACAGTTTTGATAGGAGCGAATGGGGTCGGGAAAAGTAACCTCATTTCTTTTTTTCAAATGTTGGGATTTTCAATAACGGGTTCACTTCAGAGATATGTGGCGGAACATGGTTTCGCAAACTCATTTTTGCATTATGGCTCAAAACAAACACCTTCTATGTCCGCACGATTGGCATTCTCGGATGAACATAGTAAAGATGAATATTTTTTTCGTTTAACACATGCTGCTGGCGATGTCCTCATTTATACGGAAGAGACGTTGAGTATATTGCAAGATGATAAAAAATTCAAGAATCCTTTTGTGATTACCATGGATGTTGGAAGAAAGGAGTCCCAATTGATGGAACAATCAATGCCGGGAAAACCTCATAAAAATATGGTGCAATTTGTCCTTTCTTTATTAAAAGGTTGCCAGTATTTTCAATTTCACGATACGAGCAGTAAGTCAGAGATAAAGCAACATACGAATATTTCCAACAATAGAATGTTGCGTTCAGATGCCGGGAATCTTGCTGCTTTTTTGTACGGGATTAAAACCAAAAAAGATGGCAAACCTTATTATGACCGTATTATCCGTTATATTCAACAGGTTTTTCCTCAATTTGGTGATTTCGTGATGTTACCTACGGTTCAAAACGAATACTTTGTTAATTTGGATTGGAAGGAAAAAGAAAATGAGAATATATTCGGGGCACATCAAATTTCAGACGGAACATTGCGGTTTATGGCATTAGCAACACTATTGCTACAACCAGCAGATACCATGCCGCCCATTATAGTTTTGGATGAACCTGAATTGGGGCTTCATCCTACTGCGATTGACATTTTGGCTGGTATGATTAAAAAAGCAAGTGCTTATGCTCAAGTTGTGGTTGCTACACAGTCTCCTCGCTTAATTGATGAATTTACAGCTGATAAGATTGTTGTGGTTGAACGTAGCAATAAGGACAAGTGTTCAACATTTAAAAAATTAGATGAGGTTCAGTTGAAGGATTGGTTAGATTCCTATACAACCAGCGAATTGTGGGATAAAAATGTGATAGGAGGCCGCCCATGAAAAGATTGCATATAACAGCAGAAGGCCAGACAGAGGAATCATTTGTGAAAAAAACTCTTGCGGATTTTCTCGGATATTACAATATTTCCACTGATGTGCGTTGTGTCTTGACCAGCAAAGATAACCGCAGGCAGGATGTCCAACATCGTGGCGGAATGACAAACTATGTAAAGGCCAAAAATGATATTGTTCAATGGTTAAAGGAAGAACAGGGAAACAAGGACGTCTGTTTTACAACGATGTTTGATTTGTATGCACTTCCTGATGATTTTCCTGGTTTTGCCGAGGCAAAAAGTCAAGTTGATCCGTATCAAAAAGTTAATGTGTTAGAACAAGCTTTCGCAGCAGACATAAATGATGAGCGTTTTATTCCGTATATTCAGTTGTATGAGTTTGAAACATTATTGTTTTCGTGGCCACAAAAGTTTGATATAGAATACATTGGGGACCAAAAATCCATTGACGTTTTGATTAAAATTGCAGAAGAGAAAGGCAATCCTGAACTCATCAACAACGGCCCCGCTACGGCTCCATCCAAACGTATTATAAACGTTTTCCCAGATTATGCAAATAATAAGCCTGCCATTGGTTCTATGGTGGCTCATGAAATAGGGATGAACCGATTGATGCAATCGTGTAAGCATTTCTCAGATTGGGTTGAAAGGCTGAAAAGCATATAACTGTTAGTGATTTTCCAACGACCGTAGAACAAACCCTTCCTGTCTCTTTGCATCGGAGTCGAATCGTTCCGCCCCACCCCCTCACATCTTCCGTTCCTGCTTCGGATTGATAACCCTGCGCCAGTTGTAAACCACCTTTTCGCCAAAACAAGGCGTCGCCGCCCCCATAGTCAACTTATTTACAATGTTTGGCGCCTGCCCGTACATAGTGCAGATTTCGCTGCTCTTGAACCACGTATTCTGCATCGGCTCCGTTAACGAAAGGTTGTAAAAAATAGTGCCGAACCGATGAGCCGGCTTCCGCAACATCTCCAGCAGCATCATGCAGTTGTCCGCTTTGAAACCGTAACCTTCAAACACATTGGCGGTTACGACGTGGTAGTCATTGCTAAGCTCGGGCACTTGGCAGATGTCGCCCGTAAAGATGGGGTCGCCGTTGTCGTCGCGGAACGGTGTTTGGACGCCGCAGAAGGCCACGGCGTGTGCGTAGCCACGCTTCCGACAGTCATTGCCGAAACAGGCCATAACCGCAAAATCATCGTGGTACGGTTT
Organism: Bacteroidales bacterium; assembly: GCA_024400785.1. Classification (GTDB taxonomy): domain Bacteria; phylum Bacteroidota; class Bacteroidia; order Bacteroidales; family WCHB1-69; genus UBA1756. The sequence continues at coordinate 2,052 of JAKSME010000130.1, read as the reverse complement.
CCATACCGGGTCCTGGTCGAAAACGTACATCTTCTCCTCAAAAAAGAAGTAGTCGCCGAATTTTGCCAAGTGAAACACTCCGTCGCGCACCGCGTAGCGCACGTTGATTTCCGGGTATCCGGGTCTGTTTCCATCGACGATGGCCTCGCGGAACCGCTCGCACAGCTCCACCAGATTCTCCTCGGTTACAATTTTCGGAATCTCGTAGTTGTTCGCCTCTTGGGCGGAAGGTGCCCAACACCACTTGCGCACAATCTCGTGAATCTTTTCATACTGAATGACGTGCACGATTCCCCCAGTAATCTCATCAATGTAGTCATACGCTACAAGATTTCTGAAATCATACATTTCCTCTCCCTGCTCATCGGTGTCGCAAATGGCGGCTTCCACTTCGCCCTCCCACTCATAAACCCACAGGTAAGGCGTGAAATCAAAGTCTGAAGCGTCGCTGTCAAGCCATTGATTGATACATTCTTCAATTTCGTTGTACAAAGTATGGTAATCTACTTTTTTCATAATTTTTTCACTTTATGTTCCTGTATTATTTTTTTAACACTGCAAAAATAAAACGAGGGTGTGCCATATACGGGCATAGGATGAAAAAATTTTTTATGATAAAAATCGTCCCTACTTCTTCAAAAAAACATTTAAAAGCAGTATTTTTGTCGTCTCAAAATCATCATTCATCAGATGGTATTTTAGAAGATAAAAATAATTCACGATGAAAGTAATTATCACGGGAACAACGGGTTATGTGGGCGAAGGCGTGCTGCTTTGCTGCCTCGAACATCCCGAAATCGAGAAAGTGCTGAGCGTGTCGCGCCGTTCCACGAACATCGCACATCCCAAATTGGAAGAACTGATGGTAGATGACTTTATGAATCTGCAAGCCGGTGACGCGCGCTTGGCTGGCTACGACGCGGTGTTCTTCATCGCCGGCATCACCAGCGTGGGCACGCCCGAGGATGTCTATCGACAAATCAGTCAGACGATTCCGCTTCATTTTGCGGAAATCCTGCCCGATAAAGAACGGATGACCTACATTTATCTGTCGGGCGAAGGCACCAACGCCAATGGGAAATTGGCTTGGCAGAAAATCAAGGGCGGCACCGAGAACGCGCTTTTCGCAATGCCCTTCAAGCACGCTTTCGGCTTCCGGCCCAGCATTATGCGCCCGCATCCGAAACAGACAACGCGCAAATCTTTCCAGATTGCCAGCCGCATCCTTTTCCCTCTGATGTGGCCGCTCTGTCAATCCAACACAATGCAGGAAGTCGCCAACGCGATGATTTGTTGCACAAAGTTCGGCTACGAAAAACGGCATATCTCCGTGCGCGATATCCGCAAACTGTCGCGAAAGTTGAAAAAGGGCTTAGGGGTTAGGGTGTAGGGGTTAGGAATAATTTTACTTATATAACAAGCACTATGATTCAAAGTTACAAAGATTTGATTGTATGGCAAAAGGCAATGCAGATGGCAGAGATGTTATATTCTATGGTGAAAAAATTTCCGAAGGAGGAAACGTATGCATTGAGCGACCAAATGAGACGGGCGGCGGTGTCGATTCCTTCAAACATAGCGGAAGGCTACGGGCGGAACTCAAAGAAAGAGTACATTCAATTTTTATCCATCGCGAAAGGGTCGGCGTACGAACTGGAAACGCAACTGATGTTAACGGTTCGGATTGGCTATGCGACGGAACAGGAAATTTCGCCCCTGATGAATTTGCTCACGGAAATAGGCAAAATCATCAATACGATGATCTCCAAACTCAAAACTAACCCCTAAACCCTAAACCCTAAACCCTAAAACCTAAACCCTAATATCATGAAAATACGTTATGCCGAGCGCACCGATTGCACACTGATTTTGCAATTTATCAAGGATTTAGCTGTTTACGAAAAGCTGCTCGACGAAGTTGTAGCCACGCCCGAAATCTTGGAAGAGTGGATTTTCGACACGCAGAAGGCGGAGATGTTTTTTGCTATGGAAGGCGACGTCGAGGTCGCCTTCGCGCTCTTTTTCCACCACTTCTCCACTTTCGTCGGCCGC
>JAKSME010000013.1 GCA_024400785.1 Bacteroidales bacterium | reverse complement strand
TTAACCGTTTAACCGATTTTAACCGTTTAACCGATTTTAACCGTTTAACCGATTTTAACCGTTTAACCGATTTAACCGTTTAACCGATTTAACCGTTTAACCGATTTTAACCGTTTAACCGATTTAACCGTTTAACCGTTTAACCGAGCTCAACCGGATATTCGCCGGTGAAGCAGGCTTGGCATGGTTGGGCGCAGCCGAAGGTTGAAGCTTCCGTGGAGGCGGGACTGAGGTAGCCGAGCGAGTCGGCGCCAATCACGCGGCAGGCTTCTTCCAGGGTGCGGTTGGAACAGAGCAGCTCTTCAAAGGTGGAGGTGTCGACGCCGTAGTAGCACGGGAATTTCATCATCGGACTGGCGATGCGCACGTGGACCTCCGTCGCACCGGCCTCGCGCAAAAGTTTCACAATCTTCAAGGAAGTGGTGCCGCGCACAATTGAATCATCTACCAAAACGACGCGTTTCCCTTTCAAAATGCTGTGCACCGGACTCAGTTTCAACTTCACACCCAACTCGCGCTGCTGCTGCTCGGGCTGGATGAAAGTGCGGCCCATATATTTGTGCTTTACCAATCCCATTTCGTAGGGAATGCCACTTTCTTCGCTGTAACCCATTGCCGCACTGAGACTTGACTCTGGAACGCCGACCACAATGTCTGCATCAGCGGGACATTCGCGGAACAACCGGCGACCGGCTTCTTTGCGATAGGCGTGCACGTTGCAACCGTCGATGTCGCTGTCGGGGCGGGCCAAGTAGATATACTCCATCGCACAAATGCGGCGGTGGCAGTCGCAACTGTAAAAGTTGGAACGCATCCCTTTGTTGTCAAAGCATATAATCTCGCCTGGCTCAATATCGCGCAGGAAGGTCGCGCCCATGATTTCAAAAGCACACGATTCGCTGCTTACCACGTAGCCATCACCTAACTTTCCGATACACAGTGGCTTAATTCCGTTTTTGTCGCGACAGGCGTAAAGTCGGTTTTTGGTCATGATTAAAAATGTAAAACCGCCCTCCATGATATTTAATGCGTTGATAATGTTGACGATGCGGTCCTCATTTTTTTTCTTCTTGATTAAAAGTGCCAGCAATTCACTGTCCAAATTGGTTTGCAGCACATTCCCGGTTTCTTCGAGCATCTCCATAATGTGCTTGGCATTGACCAGGCAGCCGTCGCAGGCTACCACGAAATCGCCTGAACTGTGACGGAAAAAGAGCGGCTGCACATTGTTGAGTCCGCCGTTTTCCGTATTGGCGTACCGCACGGTGGCAATGCCGATATTCCCTTTCAAACTGCCAATCGACTGCTCGTCGAAAACGCTGTCCACCAAGCCCAAACCACGATGACGACAGCATTTGCCATCCTCGGTGAAAGTGGCCATACCGGAGCCTTCCTGCCCGCGGTGCTGTAAATTGTGAATCCCGTAATATAGTGCCGTTGACACATTCGGAACGTTATATGCTCCCAGAACCCCCATATTTTATTCGTTTAATTGTTGAAAATTGTTGAATTGTTGATTAGTGATCTGTGATCAGTTGTTGATTTGTTGATGTCGTTGAACCGTTTAACCGATAAATTCCTTCGTCCATTAACCCCTTCGTCCATTAACCCATTCCACCTTTCGTCCTATTTAACCGTTTAACCGATTTTAACCGATTTTAACCGATTTTAACCGAAATAAGAAACGGCATTCTCAAAAATTCCTTGTTTCTTATTTCCGCTGATATTCTTGAAAAGGTTTTCCTCGTAGCGTTCGCTGTGGCCCATCTTACCCAGAATCAGGCCATCGGGACTGACGATGCCTTCGATGTCGTAGTGCGAGCCGTTGGGATTGTCGGTGTAGCCGAAAGCCACTTGATTGTTTGCAAAAAGTTGCTGTGCCATTGCCGGACTTACCACGAACTTGCCCTCGCCGTGACTGAGTGCGATGGTGTGACGTTCTCCCACTCGGAAGCTTTTCAGCCAAGGTGATTGGTTGGAAAGCACCTCGGTTTCAGCCATTTGCGAGATATGACGATTGATGTCGTTGCGGAATAGTGTCGGTGATTCTTCCGTTACGGAACCGATTTCGCCGTAGGGCAGCAGACCGCTTTTCACCAATGCCTGGAAGCCGTTGCAGATGCCCAGAATCAAGCCGTGGCGTTGCTGCAAACCGCGTATGGCTGCTGCCACCTTCTGGTTGCGAATCACTGTGGCAATGAATTTTCCGCTGCCGTCGGGCTCGTCTCCGCATGAAAAGCCACCGCAGAAGGCCAGAATCTGACATTCGGCGATGCCAGCTGCCAATTCGTCAATGGACTCGTTGACATCCGTTTCTGTCATATTTCTAAAAATCAGCGGTTTAACCTGTGCGCCGGCAGTGCGGAAGGCCTTTGCTGTGTCGTAGTCGCAGTTGCTTCCCGGAAAAACGGGCAAGCAAACCACGGGACCGCCCGCTGGAATTTCACCGATGTAGCGTAGCGGCTCGGTTGCAATTTTTTTACCGCTTTTATCCATCTTTTCATCAAACAAAGGTTTTACCTTCGTGGGATAAATTTTGGTGAAATGCTGCGTGTTGGCATTTTCCAATTCTTCGATGGAAATAATTTCTTTATTAATGATAATTTGTTGTTTATCAATTACTTTTCCCAATAAAATGGCATTGGGATAATCGATGAGGCCATCGGTTTCGATGAGGATGGAACCGTAATTGAGGGCGAAAAGTTCTTCTTCGGGCATGGACACCTCTGCGCCGAGTTGGTTGCCGAACGACATTTTGGCGAGGCCCTCTGCCACACCGCCGAAGCCAACCGCCCAACCGGAAACGACGTTGCCCGCTTCCACCTGCTGCCGCACGAAATCCCAGTTCATCGCCAGTTGTTTCGTATCGGGCATAAAGTTTCCAAGTGGTTGGTGTTTAATGAAATAGATGCGGTTTCCTGCAGTTTTGAACTCGGGTGAAATAACGGTTTTCGCATTCACCGTGGTGATGCCGAAAGCGACGAGTGTGGGTGGAACGTTCAGATTTTCAAAGGTGCCGCTCATCGAGTCCTTACCGCCGATGGAGGGGAGCTCCAGGTCGAGTTGCATCTTCAATGCGCCCAGCAAAGCGGAAAAAGGTTTGCCCCAGCGGTGCGGATCGTTGCCCATTTTTTCAAAATATTCCTGATAGGAGAAACGCATTTTGGAAAAGTCGCCGCCGGACGCCGCCACCTTGCTGCAGGCCTCAACCACGGAGTACGCGGCCGCGTGGTACGGGCTCCAGCGCGCAATGTCGGGATTGTAGCCGAACGCCATCATGCTTGCCGTGTCGGTGTAGCCGTCCACGGGAAGTTTCTGCACCGAAACTTGCGCCTCCGTTGCCTGGCGCTTACCGCCGTAAGGCATCAACACCGTGGAACGACCGATGGTGCTGTCGAACATTTCCACCAGTCCTTTTTGCGAAGCTACATTGTCGGAAGCCATCAGCTTCATCATTTTTTCTTTTAATGAAGATGCTTCTTTGTAATTATTTGATATAAAAGGATTTATATTTTCTACGGGAGAAATTTTCACCGTGGTGTAATGTTTGGCGCCGGCGCTGTCGATGAAGTCGCGGGCGAGGTCGCAAATCACGGTTTGTCCGTTGAAGATGCGCATGCGGCCGCTGTCGGTAACGTCGGCCACGTAAGTCACCTCCACGTTGTCGCGGCGGCAGAACTGTTCGAAGTCAGCGCGGTCTTTTGCTTCGATGACCACGGCCATTCTTTCCTGCGACTCACTGATTGACAGCTCCGTAGCATTCAGTCCGGCGTACTTCACTGGCACGCGGTCGATGTAAATGTCGAGGCCGTCGGCGAGTTCGCCAATGGCGACGCTCACGCCGCCTGCTCCGAAGTCGTTCGACTTTTTGATGAGTTTTGTCACTTCCGGGCGGCGGAAGAGGCGTTGCAGCTTACGTTCTTCGGGGGCGTTGCCTTTTTGGACTTCGCTACCGCAAACCTCAAGTGAAGTTTCGGTATGGCTTTTGGAAGAGCCTGTCGCGCCGCCCACGCCGTCGCGGCCGGTGCGACCGCCGAGAAGCAGCACCACATCGCCCGCAGCGGGACTTTCGCGGCGGACGTTTTCTGCCTTCACTGCGCCCACCACGGCACCGATTTCCACGCGTTTGGCCGTGTGACCGGCATCATAAATCTCGCGCACCATCGTGGTGGCGAGCCCGATTTGGTTGCCGTAGCTGGAATAGCCGGCTGCCGCCTTGCGACTGATGATGCGTTGCGGCAGTTTGCCTGGCAGCGTGTCGGCTACGGCCTTGCAAATGTCGCCCGCCCCGGTGACGCGCATGGCTTGATAAACGTAAGAGCGGCCGGAAAGGGGGTCGCGGATGGCACCGCCCAAACAGGTGGCTGCTCCGCCAAACGGTTCTATTTCAGTGGGATGGTTGTGCGTTTCGTTCTTGAATTGCAACAGCCATTTTTCCGTTTTTCCGTCCACGTCAACATCCACAAAGATGCTGCACGCGTTGTTTTCTTCGCTGCGTTCCATATCGTCGAGTTTGCCCGTGGCGCTCAGGTAGCGGGCGCCGATGGTTGCTAACTCCATCATACACAAGCTTTTATTTGTTCTTTTCAATTCAGAACGAATGTCATAAAAGCGTTGCAGCGTTTCTTCTATATCTTTTTTAATAAAGGAATCTTCAATTTGAATGTCCGTCAGTTCGGTGGTGAAAGTGGTGTGACGGCAGTGGTCGCTCCAGTAGGTGTCGAGGATGCGCAGTTCGGTCTCTAACGGGTCGCGGCCTTCCTTGCGGAAATAATCCGCCACCACAGCGAGGTCGTCGGCGTTCATGGCCAGTCCGTGCGAGCGGCAGAAGTCGGCGTATTGGTCGGGAGCCATCGCAGTAAAGCCGGAGAGGTCTTCCATGGGGTTGACGTCGGCGCGCTCGTTGAGTGCGAGCATGTTGAGGTTTTTGGCGCGGCATTCCACGGGGTTGATGTAGTAATGGGCGATTTGGGCCAAAGTGGCTTCGGTGACATCGTCATCGAAAATCAGCAGGCGGCCGCTACGGATTTGCACTTGGGCGGCTGGGGCGAGCAGGTGAACGCAGTCGACGGCGGAGGAAGCCCGCTGGTCGAACTGGCCGGGAAGGTTTTCCACGGCCAGGTGCTTCTTGCCGGCGAGGTCGCAGTTGTCGGTCACGAGATCTGTAACCACCTCGCCGAAAACGCGATAGCGACATTGTTCCACCAGTTCATCGCTGAAACCGAAAAGGTCGTACACATTGATGAGGCGGAGGTTTTGGAGATTCAGTGAAAGGTTTTCGTTGAGTTCTGCGAGCAGGCTTTGTGCTTCAATGCGGAACTGGGGTTTCTTTTCAACGAAGATGCGTCTTGCATTCATAATATATTATATGTAAGATGATTAAAACAAAAACGCCCACGCGGATTGCTGCGTGGGCGTAGGCGGTTATAGGGTTGTGTTGAGTACTTTGTCGCTTTGTTTTTTGCGGAACTCTTCCAACTGTTCCGTAAGTTGGGGGCTGTGCAGTGCGAGAATGGCAACCGCCATCAAAGCTGCATTCTTAGCCCCGTCGATGGCCATCGTGGCGACGGGGATGCCGGAGGGCATTTGCACGATGGAGAGCAGTGAGTCGAGACCGTTGAGCGCCTTCGACTTCACCGGCACGCCGATGACGGGCAGAGTGGTCAGGGCGGCGATGACGCCCGGCAGGTGGGCCGCGCCGCCCGCGCCGGCAATGATGATGTCGAAACCATTGTCGCGGGCCGCTCTGACATAGTCTGCCAGCGGACCGGGATTGCGATGCGCACTCAAAACGCGCTTTTCGTATTCAATACCGAATTCTTCCAAGGTGGTGCAGGCCGGTGACATTACGTCCCAATCGCTCGCACTTCCCATAATGATTGCTACTTTCATAAGACTCAGGGGTAAAAAACAAAGGGCGGCATGAAACCGTCCTTTGTAAGTTATTTTGCGAAAAAGAGTTTTGACAAAGTCATCGGGTCGATGTACTGACCATCTTTGTAAACGCGCATGTTGCCGGAAGCGATTTCGTCAATCAGCATCACTTTGCCGTCTGGATCGTAGCCGAACTCGAACTTGATGTCGTAGAGGTTGAGGCCTTTGGCTTCGAGGTCGTCGGAAACGATGCGGGTGATGCGGCGCGTCATCTCTTTGATGTCTTCATATTGTTGGTCGGTCATCACGCCGAGAGCGACGAGGGCATCTTTAGTAACGAGCGGGTCGCCTTTTTCGTCATTTTTGAAGGTCATTTCCACATATTCGGGAAGGTCGGCACCTTCTTCGATGTATTCGCCGTAGCGGCGGCGGAAACTACCAACGGCTTTGTAGCGGCAGATGACTTCCAGACCGTGGCCGAAAACCTTGGCGGGAAGCACTTCCATCGTTGTCTCGTCGAGGTCTGCATTTACATAGTGCGTGCGGATGCCGGCAGCATTAATCTTGGAAAAAAAATAGACGGACATTTTGAGGTTCACCCTGCCAACTCCGTCTATTTTGAGACCTACGCTATTTTCGCCCGGATCGAACACACCATCTTTTCCGGTGCAATCGTCCTTGAATTTGAGCAAATAATTACCATTGTCGAGCGCAAAAACGTCTTTCGTTTTGCCCGTGTAAACTTTTTTTGTAACCATAGTGACTGTGAATTTTGATGTGGCAAAAGTACAACAATTTTGTTGTTTCAGTTGGAATTGTGCAAAAAAAATTTTTCAACATTTCAACAAGGTTGGGGGAAGGGTGGAAAGGTGGAAGGGTGGAAAGGTTGAAAGGGTGAATGGGTGGATGGAGGGGTGTGCGGGAGGGATAGAAGCGGCACGAGCGCAGCGAGTACAGCGGATAGCCCGACGGCGCGCAAGCGCCGGCCCGCCCTAATAATAAAAAACAGAAACATTGTTTTAATGCAAAAAACATTATCTTTGCCGCGGAAAGCAAAAACAGTGCAACCGTTGTAAATCAACGGTTTGCGAAAATATATTTTTCAAAAATCACGTCATTATGGACAAAATCATCATTTTGGATTTCGGGTCGCAATACACGCAACTCATCGCTCGTCGCGTGCGCGAGATGCACATTTACAGCGAGATACTGCCGTACAACAAATTTCCGCACGACACTACCGGCGTGCGCGGAGTCATCCTTTCCGGAAGTCCTTTCTCTGTGAACCAGTCTGACGCTTTCCGTCCCGACCTGACGGAAATCCGCGGCAAATTCCCGCTTCTCGGCATTTGTTACGGTGCGCAGTACCTGGCCCACACTTCCGGCGGACGGGTGGGCAGCAGCAAAACCCGCGAATATGGTCGAGCCCGCCTTGCCACTTTCAACACCTCCGACCCGCTCATGCAGGGCGTTCGCGAGAACTCCCAGGTTTGGATGTCGCACGGTGACACCATCCTCGAACTGCCCGCCAACTTCCAAATCATTGCCAGCACCGCCGAAGTGCCTGTTGCCGCCTACCGTATCGACGGCGAACCCACTTGGGCCGTGCAATTTCACCCCGAAGTCTACCATTCGGAAGACGGAGCGGCCATTCTCCGCAACTTCGCCATCGACATCTGCGGCTGTCGCGCCGACTGGACCCCGGACTCATTCATAGAGAGCACGGTTGCCGAACTGCGGCAGCAACTCGGCACCGACCAAGTGGTGCTCGGCCTTTCCGGCGGTGTGGATTCCACTGTGGCCGCCATGCTGTTGCATAAAGCCATCGGGAAAAACCTGCATTGCATTTTCGTTGACAACGGTCTGCTTCGCCTGAACGAGTTTTCTTCCGTATTGGAACATTATAAGCTCCTCGGACTCAATGTTACGGGAGTGGACGCTTCACAACATTTTTATACCGCGTTACAGGGCGAAACCGACCCAGAGAAAAAACGCAAAATCATCGGCAAGGGTTTCATTGAGGTTTTTGAGGAAGAGGCCAAGAAACTCAATGAGGTGAAATGGCTCGCCCAGGGCACCATTTATCCCGACCGCATCGAATCGCTTTCCATCACCGGTATGGTCATCAAGTCGCACCACAATGTGGGCGGGCTTCCCGACCGCATGAAGATGCAGGTGGTGGAGCCGCTCCGACTGCTTTTCAAGGATGAGGTGCGCGAGGTGGGACGCAAACTCGGCATTCCCGAGTCGTTCATCGCCCGTCATCCCTTCCCTGGACCGGGACTGGGAGTGCGTATCCTCGGCGACATCACACCGGAAAAAGTGAGAATGTTGCAAGAAGTCGACAATATTTTCATCAGTGGACTGAAAGCCAACGGTTTATACGATAAAGTGTGGCAAGCGGGCGTGATTTTGCTGCCGGTACAGTCGGTGGGAGTCATGGGCGACGAGCGCACCTACGAGCGTGCGGTGGCTCTGCGTGCGGTTTGTTCCACCGATGGCATGACAGCCGACTGGGCCGACCTGCCGAACGACTTTCTGCGTGCGGTGTCCAATGAAATCATCAACAAGGTGAAAGGTATCAACCGCGTGGTTTATGACATCAGTTCGAAGCCGCCGGCGACTATCGAGTGGGAGTGATGATTCGGGTTAAACGGTTGATTTGGGTGAAACGGTTAAACGTGGAAACGGTTAACTTGGTGGAAACGTGAAAACGGTTAAACGGTTAATTTTGGTGAATGGGAAACGGAATATTTCCCCTTCTTTTAGAAGGGGTGCCCGTAGGGCGGGGGAGTCAAATCGGTGAAACGAAAACTAACATTAAATTTCATTTCCCCAGAAGTCGTAAAAGTTGAACCACTGTTCGGGGTAGCGTTTCAGAATATTTTCGAGGGTTGCGGCGTAGTTTTCGGCGATGAATTTGCTGCGACCGCGGATGTTCATTTTTTCGGTGGGAGCGGGGAGAACATTAACGAATCCGCGGTAGCGGGTGCCGCGTTGCTTAACTGCAACCAGTGTAACCACAGGCACTTCCATCTGCGCCGCCAACACAAACGTGCCCAACGGGAATTTGGCCGGACGGCCGAAAAAGTTTACTTCCAACGCTTTCGGACTACCGAAGATGCGGTCGCACAAAATGGCTACGATTTCGCCCCGGTCTAAGGCGGTTTTAATGGCGAATATGTGCGACAAATCTTCCCTCACCGGAATCATTTTCACGTTGTGCGCTAAGAACGACTCGCGTCTTTTAGACTGAAAATCAGCGTTCTCGCCATCGTAAACGATGATGTTGATGGTTTTTTGTTCTTGTTTGAAAAAGTGTCCCACCAATTCGAAGTTTCCGATGTGCGAGCCGGCGACAATGAATCCGCCGGGGCGCGACAGCATTTCCTCAAAGGCCCGGCTGTCGGGAACATCAATCTTAAACTGACGGTCGTTGCCGGCCAAAATGGCGAAACGGTCTAAAACCACCTTGCCAAAAACAAGGTGGTTTTGGATGGTTTTCCAAAACGACTTCCATTTCGAAAAATGATGTATTTCATTGAAATATCGGAAGATGCATCCGAAAGCTTTGTGGTTGGCAACGCAATATACTGGTACCACCAAAAAGAGTACCGGGTACAAAAAAGCGACATTTACCCGATGGAGAAACAATAGAAGAAAACGCTGGCCGAAGTTTCCTCCGCCAGTTTTTCCGCTCCATTGGCGCGTTTGGGTCTCGGTCGTCTCCGGCATTACTGGAGTTTACTTTCCACGTAATCGTAAAATTGAACGAGCGTCTTCACGTTCTTCATCTCTTCGGGTTTGATTTTGACTTTGAACTCGCGCTCGACGATGACCGCAATGTCAACAAAGTCCAGACTGTCGATTTTCAAATCCTCTTTCAAAAGGGCTTCATCTTTCAGCAAAGCGGCATCGATTTCCAGCTCTTCGGTTAAAAATTCGTTGACAACGCGGATGATTTCTTCTCTGTTCATATTGTTTTTTAATGTGAATGTTTATTGCAATTTCTTGATAATCAAATTATTAAACAAAATAATTACCTTTCAAAAAATGCGTGCAAAGTTACATTTTTTTCTGAAATCTTTTTGAAATTATCCTTTCACACTTGTTATTTTCCCATACTTGCAATGTGACCAAATCGTGCGGAATGCGTAATTCATAATTCATAATTCATAATGCATAATGCATAATGCATAATGTATAATTCATAATGCATAATTCATAATTGGTATGAGCATTGAGCATTGAGCATTGAGCATTGAGCATTAAGCATTGAGCATTAAGCATTGAGCATTACGGTTAATTGTTTTCACGCTTCATCGAAACCCTCAGGGCGGGGAGTGATGTGGGAGAATCAACTTTCAGTGCAGCACGCTTTCGGTTAATCAATTCCAACGAAATCGCTGAGTGGACGAATTTTGGCGCGGTAGGTATTAAGACGCTGAGAAAGATTCACTTCCGAACTTACTTGCAATTCTTTATCCTTATCGAAATGCAATACGATGTAATAAGGTGCATGCTCTGGGTGAAAACCATATTTTTCAAGTGTTTCTTTTGTCCATATTTGAAAAGTACCAACCTTTTTCAATGGAAAAAATTGTATGTTATTCCCACCTGTGTGAAGTAATACATATTGCATTTTTTCAAAACCGGGAGTGATTTGCAAGGAACCTTGAGAATCGCCTGCACGAAGATAACAAATGCCTTTTTCAATCATCAGTTGGCGGGTTTCCTGTTTGGCGTGATTTACTAAAACCATTGTTTCAGAAGGACTTTCCTTCATCTTTCTCAAGATTTTTTCTGCCTTAACCGGATCTTCCAATTCTTTTCTTCGCCGCTGTCCTAAATCAAGATACTCTTTGCATTGGTCGATGCCAATGAAGTTCCGTCCAAGCAAATTGGCAGCAATTCCAGTGGTGCAAGAACCGGCAAACGGGTCAAGAATCGTATCGCCTTCTTTGGAAGATGCGAGAATGATGCGATAGAGCAAACGCAGTGGTTTCTGGGTGGGGTGTTTTCCGCACGTTTTTTCCCATAAACCGACGGCAGGCATTCGCCAAACGTCAGTCATTTGTTTATTGCCATTCAGCCGCTTCATCGTTTCATAATTGAAAACGTGCGGAACTTTTTCAGATTTTCTTGCCCAAATAATCAATTCGGTTGAAAAAGTGAAATAGCGGCAACTGATATTGGGCGCGGGGTCACTTTTTTGCCATGTGATGTAATTGAGGATTTTATAACCTAATTCCTTCAAACAGCGTTGCACTACAAAAATATTATGATAAGTTCCACTGACCCAAATGCTTCCGTTATTTTTCAACTTAGAATGGCACAACGAAATCCATTCCTTATTGAAATTATACATGTGTTCGGGCGTACCGCCTTTGTCCCAATCGCCCTTATCTACACAAACAATTCTGCCATTTTTACAACTAATTCCACCATTGCTCAAGAAATATGGTGGGTCGGCGAAAATCATATCAATAGAATTGTCGGGCAGAGTTTGCAAAAGTTGCATGCAATCGCCGTGAAGGAGAGAAAAAGAGAAATGTTTAGTGTCCATTAATGGGTTCTATAATATTCATTTATACCGTCAAAATATCCTCTAGCAAAGGCAGCATGTGGACTCTTGTGTCTTTGATTTTGGGCTTGGCTTTCTTCTAAATCATTTATAATCTCGTGGATATTGAAATCATCTTCCCCATTTAATCCAAGACGAAATCCCTCTTCATATGCGCATGCAGCACACTTGTGTCTTCCGATTCCACCTTGGTCGATAGGAAGCTTCGACATGATTACTTGAATTCCTTTATGATTTTTTGAACAAGCCATAATTAATATTTTTTTAAGTTATTAATAAAGTCATTGATTGTTGTCAAATTATAGACATTGGGTATAGCTGCAAAAGCTTCTTGTAATTTGTTTCGTGCTGATTCCCACCCTTTCCCATCAGTAATCCATACAAATTCAAAACCATCAACGCTATTTACTTTTGGGGCGACATCTGTATAGGAACGCGCTACTTCATTGAGTTTTGAACCACCGCCAGAATAAAAATTCACTTCAATGAGGTATGTTTTATTCTTGGTTTTAACAACAAAATCGAATACTTTTTGGTCTGCACCAAGGACATTTGAAATGGATGGAAATTCATTACTTGAAACTTGGCTTCGGTATGCAATTCCAGCTTTGGTAAATAATCTTCCAATCAAATTTTCTGTAATATTGCCACTCCGATTTTTGCGCGCATTAGTATCTAGCCCCGTTTCCACTCCGAAAACATAATCAACCAAGTCTTTGATTTCTGGCTTTTGGAAAACTTTATCCAATCCTGTGCCAGTGAGAAATTCCATAACACCATCAACACTATTGAAAAGAGAGTGAATTGTTCGGAATTGTCCATTCTCATCAAAAAACATCTTATTGTCTTTTTTGCGAGTGGCAATCAAAATGTCCATAACTTCAAAGACACGTTTGTCCCTGTTCCAAAGTGCCTCTACTGCGCCCCTTAAATCACTTTTGCCCAATAGATAATTGAGCATATTCAAACTTATCGCGATATCGGCAACATTTTGTGAGATTTTTTGGAAATCACAATAGAAATCCAGAGTTGCATTAGTTTCTTTCAGTTGAGACATAAACTGCTCAAATTGTTGTTGTGTGTGAGCTGGCATAATTTTAAGTTTTAATTATTAGTAAATAAAGATAATAGTGTCAAGTATTGTCATTGCCTTTATTGTCTGTTCAATTCAATACAAAGCCAGTTATTTCCATGCAGTCCAATAGGCATAATTGAATTCATCTAGAGTGCGGTCTTCTAATCCAAAATTTCTATCCACGCTAAGCTTTTCCGCATATAATTTAGAATATCGTTTGGGACGATATTGTGTGCGCAAGCATTCTTCAGAGCAATAATACTCTTTGCCCTCCCCAATACAATAACCTTCTGTCATTTTCTTACTACAAACAGAACAAATTCTATATTCTTCAGATGAAAAATTCCGGACCAATATTTCTGTCAGTTTGCCTCTTTTTTGAGGATTTGAGTTAATGGCTCGAGAGGCCCAAACACGTTCTATAAGATATTGAAAATATAAGTTATCAAAAAAATGGTCTGGACAATCGGAATTGCTTAGCATAAAGAAGAATCCATTTTCCTCAACTTGGTCGCAAAATTCTTTCAAACGTTTTTGCGCAATATCGTTGAATTCTTCTTTAGAATAATCGGTAAAACTGCTTGTCGCATTGAGGGGACGATATGGAGGGTCAAAATAAAAAAAAGTAGTGCCGTGTGCTTTTTCAATTGTTTGTTGATAATCCCCAGTCAGAATTTCTACCTTTTGTAGTAAAGCGCTATCGGCATAAATTGTAGCAGGATCACAAATCGTGGGGTTGGTATATTTACCAAAAGGCACATTAAAAGCGCCTGATTTATTTACACGATACAACCCATTAAAACAGGTTCTGTTGAGAAAGAAGAACAAAGTTGTATTGCGTATGGAATCTAATTGTTTTGTATTAAATTCTGCACGCCTCTGCAAGAAAAAATCTTTCTTGTCATCTTCATTATTTAAAGCATAATATTCTGCTTGGATTTCTTTTAAAGATGAAACTAACGCATCTGGTGAGGATTTGACAACTTCATAGCACTGTGTCAAGTCTTTGTTGATGTCGTTAATAACGGCTGTTTTAATGTTGGGATGTGTCTGTAACATGTGAAAGAGCATTGCTCCGCCACCCACAAATGGCTCAATGTAAGTGACATTCTCCCATTCATCAAAGTCAGCTGGAAGCTTTGTTTCGAGTTGGTCTATGAGTTGGCCTTTACCTCCAACCCATTTGATAAATGGTTTCGCTTTTAACATTTGAATTTCGTATATTATTATTACTCAATACTTTACAAGAAAAATTACTTTCCTAAAATATTTCGGCAAAGATACTCTTTTGTTTTCATTTTTTTGGCTTCGAAGGAACGAAAAAAACAGATTTTTTCTCCCAAATACTTCATGTCTCCCATTATCCCTTCCAGAAACTCCCATTCATCGTTAAGCATTCATAATTCATAATGCATAATGCATAATTCATAATTGGTATGAGCATTAAGCATTGAGCATTGAGCATTAAGCATTGTGCATTGTGCATTGTGCATTGTGCATTGTGCATTAAGCATTGTGCATTGAGCATTAAGCATTCTGCATTGAGCATTGTGCATTCCCCATTACTTCGCGCTTAATCGAATCCTCCCCCCACTTTTTTCGTTTCGTTGCCGCATCGCACCACATAAATCCCAGTCGCCGGAACTGCTACGCGTGCAGAAGTGGCCGACTCCCGTCTGAAAATCCTTCGCCCCATCATGTCGTATACTTCGATGGCCGCCGGTTTTTCGCTCTCCACCCGGAGATACCCACCGGCCGACCAGATGCGCGCACCGGTTTCCATCGGCTCGGCGTTGCTGATGCCTGGCATTATTCCGTCACAGCTCGCATCAATTACCACATTCTTTATCTCCCAGGTTGGATTGCCGTCTGTGGTGAAAATTTCGTACTTGAAAGCCAGTGTGACCGCCGGCCGACCTAAGTAACTGGCCGGAATGGTCACCTCGTTGCGCTTCCACTGCCATGAACTCTCCGGCATCTCCGGTACCGGCAGCTGCGTCCAGGTGGCCGTGCTTAAATTGCCGTTATAGTCGCTGGAAATCAGTAGTTTACAATAATACCCCCAAGTGCTGGGGATGCCGTAGCCGAAGGCTTGGTCGAAGCTGAAAGTGGCATGGGTTTGGTATGTCAAGTCGAGAGTGGGGCCGATCAGCCAGTCGGTGTTGGCACAGCCGTCGCCGGTCAGCGCTGCGCATTCGTAGTTGGCGTAACCGTACCAGTAACGGTCGCCCGCCACATTTACGGCCTCAAAACAACCGAAATGGTTTGCGAAACTTTCTTCGATGTGCAGACTGCGGGAATTGTCGGCATTTTGCTGCGACAGCGTCAGTCCGATAATCAGCGGGTCGTGGTCGGAGTAGCGATACATGGTGGTGTCGGTGCCGTAGTCGTAGTGCAGCATGTGGCTTTCGTCAGCGTTGATGTGGTATGGCATAGCGCCTGTGACTTGCTCTGCCATCGTGGGCGATGCGATGGCGTAGTCGAGATATCCTACCTTATCACTAAAACAGTAGCTGTATTCTCGTGACGCATAGTGTTGCAACAGATTTTCGTACCCTACGCTGTCGGTGAGAATCCGCACAGGTTCTTCCATCGAACCACAATTCAAGTCTCCGAGAATCAAAATGTCGGGATCATCATAGTAGTTATTATTTTGTTCATTATCAATAAATTGCAATAGTCGTCGCGCTTCTTCCACGCGGTTGGAATTGTAGTAGTTGTTGGTACTATCGCCCCCCGACTTCGACTTGAAGTGGTTGAGGGCGACCACAAACCGTTCGCCGGTGGCAATCTCTTCAAAGCATTGTATTTCCATGCGGCGGAAGTTGCCCGTTTGCGTGTAGTAGTTGTTGGAACTCGGTGCGTAAGGATGCCCCAAGTGCAGCACCGGCCTCACTTTGTCGGTGCGGTAAATGAATCCCACTTTGATGTATTTGCAAGTGATTGTATCATAGTCTTCTACGCAGGCATAACGCCCAGGGGTTGTAGCAGCATTCATACCTGCCACCAGGGTGTCGAGCGAGGTTTTGCCCTGTTGCAGTTCTTCCAGCGCGTAGATGTCAGCGTTGATGTTCACGAGACCTTTCACGGTTTTGAGGCGTTCCAGGGCAAATTCTTCATCGCTTCCGGCGCCGAAGGTTCCGCTCCACTCCGGACAGAAGTATTGGAGGTTGGAGTTGCAGACGATGAGGCGGGCATCACCCACATCGGGGCGGTGGGTGGGACGCACGTTGTTGTTGAAAACGCGATTGCCCTCAATGAGAATGTTGCGCGGGCCGGTATTGCGCACTTTGGCCACCAAATTGTCAATGGTGGCACCGAGGCGGACGGCATTCACATCAATGTCGTCGCATCGCGCCGTGATAACCGCGTGGGAGTGACTTTCAGTGATGGAGTCGAAAGCAGCACTGCCTTCAACAGCTACCTCTTCGGGTTGCTGCAACCGTTGGTACGACAGATGTAAGTATTTGGAATTGGTGTAGATGACGCGGCCGACAACGTACAAAGTTTGGTCGAAGCGCACCTCTTGGCCGGCGTACGGCAACAGTGAGTCCCCGTTGAAAACAATCGGCGTGGGCTGACCCCAGGTGCCCGTTAGCGAGAGAATGATGACAATGAGCAGAAGATATTTTTTCATTGCGGGATGTTTTTTTATGGCATGATGCTTTCTACTTCTTTTTTCAAGATATCAGAAAATGGAATTTGCTGTTGCTGTGAGCGTTTTAATAAATTATTGTACCACTGATACTTACCATTTTCTTTGAAATTTATGATGTGGTTTAAGGCAGCAATATAAGGATCTTCTTTCCAAGTCGGGTCCAGCGAAGCGAGGGCTTCTTCTATGAAATTCCAACCAAAATTATAAAGATTGGCATCGGTAATCATAAGGAGAATGATGTCGTGGTTTTTAATGGTTTCTTTTAATTTTGATTTGTCGGCCCACACCATCGGTTCCCAAATGTCGGGATAAACGGTCTGGTTGTAATACCAGAAAGTGTTGTGGGAGAATAAGTTGCCAGAAATTCCACTGTTCCAGATGCTCCAATAATAGCTGTCGGCGATGGTGAAAACGCGCGGACGTATGTGCTTCTCGGGCTGGTAATCAAAGTGACAGATGGGAAAATTCATGGCTTCGTGCGGCAGGGGAAGCAAGAGGTTCATGGCGGGCTCGAGGTCAAAGTCTAAGTCTTTGTTGAAACGGGAGGTGCTGTCGCCGTCGTGAACAATGTCCGGCAGGTTGATATTACATTGATTTTCAATAAAATGTGAAAGTGTATCGGCGGCCTGCCATAGTCCGTAACTGCTCCAGTGGACGCCATATTTTGAGTAGAGGAGGTGCGAAGAGTGAGGTTTTAGGTGCGAAAAATAGGCGTTCAAATCCAAATAAGCGATGCCGGCTTCGTCGCAGGCGGCCGTGAAACCTTCGTAATTACTGGTGGCTTTCACCTGCGGGCGGTAACGGTCGGGGATGCTTTCCGGCTCAAAACGCGCCTTCCCGGGTTCGAAAACCAAGAGAAGTTCAATGCCGTATTTTTCCTTCAAAAGTGTCTGCAATCGTTTCAATTCCGCCACTTTCTTTTCAATGAAAAATTCTCCTAAGTAGTTGTGCCCCAGGTATTCAGTGATATACATCTCTTCGTAGAAACAATCATTTTTACCCAAAATGAGTTTTTCTGCCGTAGTATGACGGAAGAGTTTGAAATTCAGTTCGTTATATCCGCGAATCCATGTGTTGGCCAACCCGATTTCTCGTCGCACCTGCTCCTCTCTGGCCGACTGGAATTCCCCATTTTCGATGGTTTCCAACGAAAATCTTACATCTTTAAAAGCTGAATAATCAGCGCCTTGCAATTTTTTACCACTGAGTGATGGCAGGAAGGAAAATGCCAAAGGCAGAAGCATCAGCAGACAAAGCAGCAGCCATAGCGCAATTCCGATTTTTGAGCTTCCTTTCATGTCGATTCGAGGTATTAATCGAAGGCGATGATGGGCCAAACTTCCAACAGACTCCGGTAGGCCATGAATCCGGCGAAGGCTACAAATAAAAGTGCCCAGAGGATGGCAGGAATGTGCGTGAGTTTTTTCAGGTTGGTGGCGTCGCCGGCGCTTTGCGGCGTGCGAATGGCAATGCGGAAAAGGTCGAGCGTGGAAACTACCGACTCCAGCAACATCATCACACAATAAAACCAGGCCGCCACTTCAATGACTGTTTCATTTTTGAGATAAAAAACAATGAACGCATTGATAGCCACAAAGATAATAACCCAAACGATGCCGTAGGTGTTGTCGCGAATCCAAAAAATGAGGGTGAGCAGGAAAAGCACCGACAGCCCGAGCACAATCCATTTTTCGTAGCCGTAACCGAGCAGCATGAAACCGACGAAGGCCATGGCGGAGGCAAACGGGTAGCCGGCAATACTGACCAAAAACCGTTTGTAGCCAGCGTTCGACTTGGTGGTTGTGAGTCCGGAGGTGTCGAAAAAAACTTGCACTTTCAGCACTTCCCCGCTGGTAATCAGCGCCATCACCGCGTGCCCGATTTCATGGATGAGCGTGTTGATGATGTTGAAAAATTTGCCGATATAGGGGATGCGGGGCAAAATGAGCGCCAACGCCGCTAAGTAATAAAATATATGATAATCAAAAAGTTGCAAATCTTTCATTTCTGTGAATTAGGGTGCAAAAATAGCGGTTTTTTCTGAAAAGACACCATGATTACTGTGCATTTCTGCCCTTGTTTTTCAATTCATCGTTTCATTGGTATTTTCATAGTATTTCTTCAGTCTGTGAATGAGCGCGTAAGCGAGAGGCGTTGCCCCGATGGCTTCTATTAACAGCTTGACTATCACTTGGATAACAATCATTGAGAGAATGGATGAGGCGGGTACGATGCCGATGAAGGCCACACAGACGAAGATGGTGGTGTCGACGATGTAGCCGAAGAAGGAGGAACCGATGGTTCGCACCCACAGATGGCGGCCATACCGCTCTTTGATTTTGACCATCATCCACGCATTGATGAGTTCGCCGCAGAGGAAGGCGAGCAGCGAGGCCAGGGTGATGCGTGGAACGAAGGAGAAAAGCGTGGCGTATGCGTCGGCGGCAGGTGCGGTGCCGGCAGGATAGGGAAGCAAAACCCCAATCCAGACGAAAAGTGTGAAAATGACTTCACACAGGAAAGTGAGCCAGATTACGCGCTTGGCCACTTGAAATCCCCATATTTCCGTCAGCACGTCACCCAGCATGTAGGTGATGGGGAAAATGAGGGTTCCTGCGTCAAAAATAGTGATTCCGAATACTTCTATCAGCTTAACTGCCATTACGTTAGCAGTTAAATAGCCAGTGATGAGCAATGCCACGATGATAACGAGCGGTGGCAGTATTCGGTTTTTTGAAGGGTTTTCCGAGACCTTTTCCATAAAAATAAAAAAAGGACGACCATAGGGCCGTCCCTATCATTGATTGTTGTTTTTTAATTAGTGTTGGATGAAGCCTTCCACCTTGATGGTTTGAATCGGGTTGGTGGGGCTGTTGGTGATGATGTCGAGGGAGAGAGTTTGTTTGCCGCGGCGGCTCTGAGACTTGAAGGTGAGCTCGATGGTAGCGCTTTGGTTGGGTTCGACGGTCATGCTGGAAACTTTGTAAGAAAGGGCGTTGTTGTTGTTGGTTTCGATTTTGCGAATAATCAACGGGGTTTTGCCGGTGTTCTTCAAAGTGATGATGTCAGTGGCGGTTCTGTTTTGACCGATGGTGTCAAATCTGAAAACGACTTTGTCGTATTCTGCCTTGGGAGCTTTTTCCATTTCCTTCGGGGTCATGCGAGAGAAGTCTTCTTTGATGTTGACATTGTAATAGATGTATTTTTTGGATTCGATAGAGTCGTTGGTGATGAGGATGGCTTTGTCTTTGGTGGAACCCCAGACGTTGCGTGCGGCGCCATCGTATTTGAGAACGATGTAACCTTCTTCACCGGCTTTAAGTTCGTTGCCGAAGCTGCGGCCCATTTCTTGAATGTAGGCGGGAAGCTCGGTTTGAACGGAAATTTTTCTGCCATCTTCGTAGAAGCTCTTAATCCACAAAGTATCGATTTGGAAACTGGTATTGGTGACATTTACGCGCACTTGGGTTTCTTTTACGCGCACTTCACCCTTGCCTGCTTTATAACCGGCAAGTTCGTATTTGGTCGGGGGGCGTTTGATGACATTACCCTTGATGAAAATGATGTAGGGGGAAGTTTGGTCGGGCTCGTTGGTAGAAACCTTGATGTTTTTGTTGAAATTGCCCGGACGGCCCCACGGGTCGTAGGTGGCATCAATGTAACCGGTGGCGCCGGGTGCGATGGCATCACGTGTGTAATTAGCTGCTGTACAGCCACAACCGGGTTTTACATTGGTGAGAAGCAAATCTTGATTGCCAATATTTTTTACGATAAAATGTGCGGTAATCTTTCCACCTTCTTCGTGAACGTCACCAAATTCATGCGTCTTCTTTTCAAACTCGATTTTCGGTTGGGCCATGACGCAAAATACAGCCACAATCATCGCTAATGATAAGACTAACTTTTTCATTGTTTGATATTTAGTTAATTGTTGTTCTTTACAATTGAAGGTGCAAAAATACTACTTTATTTTTTGATAAAGTTCTGTTTTTGATTTTTTTAACAAGATTTAATGATTTTAATGCGGCAAGCCATAATTAGTGCTGTGAGAACTTTTGCAAAATTCCTTTTATTCCCGTTTTTTTCCGTAATTTTGCACGTAGTTTATTTTTAATGAAAATCAACTTTTTATTAAAATAAATCATTTATAATTTATTGATAATTAATAAATTACTTAATATTGAAATGCAATTAAGTCAGGCAGAAAAGGTGATTTTCGGGAATGAAAAACTGGTAATGTCTCCCGAAGAACGCCGCAATATTGAAAAAAGTCATGCTTTTTTGAAGGAATTTTCCCGAGACAAAGTGATTTATGGCATCAACACCGGGTTCGGTCCGATGGCACAATATCGTGTGCCGGAAGAAGACCTGAAGTCGCTGCAATACAACATTATCCGCAGTCACTCCACGGGAGCCGGCGAGCCCTTCGCCCCCATTTACGTGAAGGCCGCGATGCTCTCTCGCTACATGACTTTCGCCACTGGGAAGTCCGGCGTCCACATCGAAGTTATGGAGCTGCTCGTCGCCTTCATCAACCATAATGTCACTCCTTTCATACCGCAGCACGGCAGCGTAGGTGCCAGCGGCGACTTGGTGCAGCTCGCCCACCTCGCCCTCACCCTCATCGGCGAAGGCCAGGTGTTTTACCGTGGCGAACTCCGCCCCACCGCCGATGTAATGCGCGAACTTGGTCTGAAACCCATTACCGCTCACCTCCGCGAGGGCCTCGCCCTCTGCAACGGCACCTCTATGATGACCGGCGTGGGAATCGTTAACTTGCATTACGCTAAGAAGTTGCTTGAATACGCCGTCGTCGCTTCCCTCATGGTAAACGAAATAGTCGCCTCCTACGACGATTTCCTCGCTCCTGAACTCAACGACCTGAAAAACCATAACGGCCAAATGCGTATCGCTCAGTGGATGACCAATTTGGCCGCATCTTCCCACCGACTCCTCAAGCGCGAAGTGGAAATGTACCACCACCACGAAGAAACCGTTTTCAAACACAAAGTACAACCTTTTTACTCCCTTCGCTGCATTCCGCAAATCCTCGGCCCCGTACTTGATACCCTCGATTTTACCGAAAAAATCCTCGATGAAGAATTCAACGCGGTCGACGACAACCCCATCGTCGATATAGAAACCCGTACCGTTTACCACGGAGGAAACTTCCATGGCGACTATGTCTCTTTCGAAATGGACAAACTCAAAATCGCCATTACCAAACTGACCATGCTCATGGAACGCCAGTTCAACTACCTTTGCCACGACAAGGTGAACGAAATCCTTCCGCCCTTTATGAATCTGGGCCGCCTCGGTCTCAACTACGGAGTTCAGGCCATGCAGTTTACCGCCACCTCTACAACCGCTGAGTGCCAAACACTCTCCAACCCGATGTACGTTCACAGCATCCCTAACAACAACGACAACCAGGACGTTGTCAGCATGGGTACGAACTCGGCCATTTTGGCCAAGCGCGTCATCGAGAACGCCTATCAGGTGATGGCCATCCACTATATCGGTCTGGCTCAAGCGGTTGACTGTTTGAAAATTCGCGACCAACTTTCGGAAACCACGCGCAGATATTACGACGACATCCGCGCCATTGTGCCTACCTTTGTGGAAGACACACCCAAATACGAAGAAGTGGCCCGCGTAATCGAGTTCTTGATGAATCGTGAATAACCCTTTGAAAATCAAAACCAAAAACAATGAAATACGCACTGGTAACCGGAGGTTCGCGTGGCATTGGTAGAGCCGTCTGCCTCCAACTTGCCGAAATGGGCTATCCTGTGATTGTGAACTATGCGCGCAATACGGAAGCCGCAGAAGAAACCAAAAAGCTGATAGAAGCGAAAGGCGTTGCCGCGGAGTTGCTGCCGTTTGATGTCGCCGACGGCACCGCCGCCAATGCCGCCATCGAAGCTTGGCAGGAAAACCACCCCGATGATTATATCGCCGTGCTGGTCAACAACGCCGGCATCCGCCAAGACACCATGATGGTGTTTATGGAAGACAGTCAGTGGCACAACGTGCTGGACACCACCCTGAACGGTTTCTTTTACATCACCCGCCGCTGTCTTAAGGACATGCTTACCAAACGCGGGGGACGCATCATCAATATCGTGTCTCTCTCGGGCATCAAGGGACTGCCGGGCCAGGTGAACTATTCCGCTGCCAAAGCCGCGCTCATCGGCGCCACGAAAGCCCTCGCCCAAGAGGTCGGACCGCGCAAAGTCACCGTCAACGCCGTAGCTCCCGGCTTCATCGCCACCGACATGACCAAAGACCTCGATGAAGCCATGCTCAAGAAACAAATTCCCTGCGGCCGCTTCGGAAAACCTGAAGAAGTTGCCGCCCTCGTCGGCTTCCTCGCCTCCGACAACGCCGCCTATATCAACGGCGAAGTCATCTCCATCAATGGCGGCCTTTATACTTAAAATATTGTATTATTGATAATTAAGATTGTTTATCCCAAAAGATTGATATGGTTAGACGTTTTTTAGAGATGGTCGGCGAATATTTCATTTTCCTCGGGAAAGTGTTTTCTAAACCGGCAAAAAAGTCTGAGTTTTTTAGAAAACTCATCGATGAAATGAGCTCGATGGGTATTGGTTCCCTGCTGATTGTGTGCATCGTGGCAGTGTGTATGGGAAGCGTTATCACGACGCAGACCGCGTTGCAGATTGAAAGTCCCTGGATCCCTAAGTGGACCCTCGGTTTCACGGTCCGTACTTCCGTGGTGATGGAGCTGTGTCCGACTATTATCACTTTGCTGTTGGTGGGTAATCTCGGCTCTCGTATCACTTCCGAAATTGGTAGTATGAGAGTGACAGAACAAATTGATGCATTGGAAGTTATGGGTATCAATCCCGCATCTTACCTGGTGCTTCCCAAAATTGTTGCTGCTCTCATCACCATCCCCATGCTTATCATTATCGCCATCTTCTTTGCCCTCATCGGCGGCTATATCACTGTGATTGTCACCCACGTCTCCTCGCCCTACGA
The DNA here is from genome assembly GCA_024400785.1 of Bacteroidales bacterium. Taxonomy (GTDB): domain Bacteria; phylum Bacteroidota; class Bacteroidia; order Bacteroidales; family WCHB1-69; genus UBA1756. The sequence goes on along the minus strand of JAKSME010000013.1, from coordinate 6,842 downwards.
ATTTTACGACGGACTTACCTCCTTCTTCCGCATGTACGACCTGGTTTACGTTCTCACCAAAACCACAATCTTTGCTTTCATTCTCTCCTCCGTTTCCTCGTTTTACGGCTATCGCATCGAAGGCGGCGCGCTTGAATTGGGTAAGGCCAACGTCAATGGAATCGTTGTTTCTTCCTTCATCATTCTCGTACTCAATTTGGTGATTACCTCAATTATGTTGTAATCATTTAACATTCAAAAATTTACATTTTATAATAATGATTGAATTAAAGAGCGTTTCAAAATATTTTGGTGAAAAACAGGTGTTGAAATCTATCAATACGCAGTTTGAGCAGGGGAAGGTCAACCTGATTATCGGCCGTTCCGGTTCTGGAAAAACTGTGATGATGAAGTGCCTGATCGGGCTGCTCACTCCCGAGGAGGGAGAAATTCTTTACAACGGGCGAAATTTCAACCTTTTTTCTTCCAAGGAAAAACAAAACATCCGCACGGAAATGGGCATGGTGTTTCAGGGTGCCGCCTTGTTCGACTCCATGACGATTCAAGACAATGTGATGTTTCCGCTGAACATGCTCACGAAGCAGAGTTACGATGAAAAGTTGGAACGCGTGAATTTCTGTCTGAAACGTGTTGACTTGGAAGGTTCTAATAACCTCTACCCGGCCGAACTGAGTGGCGGTATGAAGAAGCGTGCGGCCATCGCCCGAGCCATTGCCTGTAATCCGCGCTACCTCTTTTGCGACGAGCCGAACTCCGGTCTCGACCCGAAGACATCGTTGCTTATCGATGAACTCATCTTCGAAATCACTCACGAATTCGGCATCACCACGGTTGTCAATACACACGATATCAACTCCGTCATCACCATCGGCGAAACCATCTCTTTTGTATATCAGGGCAACCTCGGATGGCGCGGCAACAAAGACAACGTGCTCTGTTCTGACAACAAAGAACTCAATGATTTCATCTTTGCCCAACCGCTCACACAGCGTATCCGCGATTTGAGCTAACAGCGACTAAAGTGTAATGAAAAATTGTGGGCCTTTTAAACGGTCGGCCTGCGTCCTACAATCCCAGTTTCAAACGCTCCTTACTTTTTGAATCGGCCGGTGGTGAAGCTTTCATGGCCGCCGGAGGATTGAAATTGTAACTGATGCCGAGCCACAGCATCCGGCTCTTGTTGTAGCTGTGGTGCGTCAATTGGTAAATGCGGTTTGCGGAATGAATGTCCCAATCGTTGGTGTTGAATACGTCTGTTAGCAGAAGCGAAACGGTGAGATTGTTTTTAAGGAACTTCTGACTGATTCCAACATTCATATAATGAGAAAGTTCCGTAGTGAATTGCGGGAAATATTCGGGCGTGGTGACGAAGTACTGCAACTGAATGTTCATCCCTTTGATGGGCTTGAAGTTGAGTTTCAGCCAGCTGCCGTTGGTCACGCCGCGGTTGTCGAGATCCATATTTGCGGCATTGCCTTTGGTATCGGTGAACCAGGTCGAATTTGATGCCGTAAATTCGAACCATCTCGCTGCCAGCACGTTCAACGCAAAATCAAGGCCTGCCGTTACTTCGTATTTCCCGTTGACGTAGGTGAGCAGCAGAATATCGTCGCGCAACTCGGCCACCTGCGTGATGTTGTTGTTGAGTTGGTTTCCGTATGCGTTTACCCAAAATCCGAGCATCTTGGTTTTCAGATGGTAAGAAATTTCCAGCTGGCTTTTGGTTTCGGGTTTCAGATACATATTGCCTTGTTCGAAAGTGTTGGCATCGATCATACTCATGTAGGGATTGAGTTGGGGGTAGGTGGGCCGACTGATTCGGTTTGACCAAGCCGCCGTAATTGAATGTGCGACAATCTTTTTAGCTGCTTTGAATTCATAAGACAGTGAGGCGCTGGGCGCGATGAAAATGTAGTGATTCATCTTATCCACCCCGCCGTGCGTGCTGTGCAGCTTCGTGCCGCTATACTCCACGCGCAATCCTGCCTTCCAGGAAAGTGGTTTGGGTGCGCCGGAGAGTCCGCGCGATGAAAAAAGCATATAGACTGCGGGAATAAACTCTCTATGCATCAAATCGGTGCTCAAATCGGTACTCTGTTCCCAACCATTTTCCCGCATATTGTAAAATTCGTGGAAAATGTCGTTTTGGCGGTAGGTGAATTTGAAACCGGAACTCCAGGTACCATACGGTTTCATAACCGTAAAATCCCCTTGGCCGAAAGTAATCAGCGGACTGCCGCCCGAATTGGACATTCCGACGGAGTCGCCTTCAAGGAAGTAGAATGAGGGACGATGTCCCCAAGTTTTGGAGACCGATCCGATCCATTCCATCCAATTACTACTTTTGAAACTGTGTCGGTAAAAAATCGTCCCCTCCAAATTCTCTCGATTCCAAGAAACATTGCTGTATCTGTTTTCCTCCCATTCGCTCTGGTTGATTTCGTAAACATTGTGGAATTGCTGCTGCGTGTTCAGACGGGGCAGGCGCAATCTTAGGTCGATTTTCAGCAAATTGTGTTGATTGAAGCGAAAGTCTCCCCCCACATTGATGTTGTTGTTGAAAACATTCCGCAGTGTTCTGAATTCCTGCTGGAGATCCATTCCACTCGCATTGATTTTCCGTTCCAGTGTCCCTTTGATGATATCATCCTCATACTTAGTATTATAGCCGAAACGGAAAGTGTATCCTTTTTTGATGTATTGAAGTGAAATGTTTCCTTTGACAAAGTGGTTGAAACCGTAATTCGCAGAAACTGAGCCGCTAAGCCCTTGAAACCGATTGTCTTTCAAAATAACATTGATGATGCCGCCAGTTCCTTCCGCATCGTATTGCGCACCTGGATTTTGAATGATTTCTATCTGCTTCACATTATTCCCATACATCGTTTCAAGCCATGACTTGTCTGTCGGGATGCCGTTCACCATAACGAGAATGTTGCTGTTTCCGCGCAAAGAGATATTTTTGTCGCGGTCAACAGATACGGATGAAATATTATTTAGCAACTCCAACACGGAGTACAGATTGTCGGTCGGCCCGTCATTGTTGGCGTAAACCGTACGTTCCGCGCTCGCCTGCATCGGCGCTCGGCGACCTTCCACCGTGATGGCGTCCAGCACCTCCACAGGATAGTCGAGCGTTAAAGTGTCTAACTTCAATTTTCGGGTGTCGGCAACAAAACTTGTTTTATAAGTGTCGCCACCCATGTAGTTGTATATCAGTTGATAAGAGGAATCCGATTGCGGGACCTTCAAGGTGTAGCATCCAGATGAATCTGTGAGTGTTCCCGCAAATTCAGCATCTTGCTGGCTAATCAGCACGGAGGCATACGGAACTGGGATTCCAGTTTGATCAACTATCACGCCCGATACCGTGCAGTTCGCCTGTCCGAAAGCGGACAGGAACGGGAAAAGCATTATGATGGCAAAAGCCATCTGCAAAAATGCTGGGAAGAGGGGATTTCTTTTATTCATAAGAGGCGATATGTGGAAAGGGAGGATGAATGAATCCTCCCTTTCCTTTTTTAATTTTTCTGAACTCTCTGTTTCGACTCACGAGTCCAGGTTACTGTAGCTCCCAACAGGGAAAACCCGACGTATCCTCGGACTTTGATTTTCCCGGCTCCGTCTAATTTCATGTAACTTTTGTAGGTTTTACCGTTGCCGGGGTGGTGAATGGTGCCATTCTGCCATTCCTCATCTTTTGCGTTGTACTTGAATCCTTTCAAAAACTTATAATTCAAGTAGTTCTTTTTTGCAGGATTTTCCACCCAGCAAATAATTCCTTCGTAGGTTCCGTCTTTGGCCTTGTAAATTTTCACCTGGCTTCCTTCTTTGGAAAATGGGTCTTTGGCATAATAATAACCGCAGATGGCATCGGCTTTGCTTTGGGCGGAAACTTCAAAAGCCATTCCACCCACGAAAAGAGCTAACAGTAAAAGGGCAATTTTTTTCATAATAATATAATATTGTATAAAATAAAATATAAGGTATAATTTGGCCGCCGGGTGAGACCGCGTTATACCTTATATGTTTATACTTCACACGAAATTTTCTTAGTCACCCAAAGTGGCTACCATGACGGCCTTGATGGTGTGCATGCGGTTTTCGGCTTCGTCGAAAACGATGGATGCTTCTGATTCGAAAACGTCTTCGGTAACTTCGATGCCGTCCATGCCGAACTGTTTGTTTACGTCGCGGCCGACTTGGGTTTCGAGGTTGTGGTAAGCCGGCAGGCAGTGCATGAATTTGCATTTCGGGTTGCCGGTGAGGGCCATCATTTCTTTGTTGACCTGATAAGGTTTCAGCATGTCGATACGTTCTTTCCAAACTTCGGCAGGTTCGCCCATGGATACCCAAACGTCGGTATAGAGGAAGTCGCAACCTTTGACACCCTTCTTAACGTCGTCGGTAACGGTGATTTTTGCGCCGGTTTCCTTGGCGATTTTCTTGCAGGTGTCGACGAGTTCCTTGCTGGGTTGGAGTGCCTTCGGAGCAACGATGCGAACATCCATGCCCATCTTGGCACCGCCGACCATCAAAGAGTTACCCATGTTGAAGCGGGCATCTCCGAGGTATGCGTAGGTTACTTGGTTGAGCGGTTTGTCAACGTGTTCACGCATGGTGAGGAAGTCAGCCAGAATCTGAGTCGGGTGAAATTCGTTGGTCAAGCCATTCCATACCGGAACACCGGCGAATTTTGCCAATTCTTCAACGGTGGTCTGTTTGAAACCACGGTATTCGATACCATCGAACATGCGACCAAGAACGCGCGCGGTGTCGGCCATGGATTCCTTGATGCCGATTTGCGAACCGGTGGGTCCGAGGTAAGTTACGTGAGCGCCCTGGTCGTAAGCGGCAACTTCGAATGCACAACGGGTACGGGTTGAGGTTTTTTCGAAAATAAGGGCGATGTTTTTACCTTTCAAACGCGGCTGTTCAGTGCCCGTATATTTTGCTTCCTTCAGGTTGGCAGCAAGGTCAAGTAAATATTGAATTTCTTTCGGAGTGAAATCTAACAATTTCAAGAAGTTTCTGTTTCTTAAATTGAATGCCATAATTTTTTGATTTTTAATTTGTTATAAATATTTTTAATTTTTTCAAATGGATTTGAAAAACGGTCGCAAAAATACGATTTTTTAGATTACTACAGCACGGAATCGGTTTTGCATCCGAAGGCGAGGTCACCGGCGTCTCCGAGGCCGGGAACGATGTAGGACTGTGCGGTCAGTTCGTCGTCAACGGCACCCAGCCAGATGGTGATGTCGGTGTCGGGAAGGTTTTTCTGCAGATATTCCACGCCGAAGGTGCTGGCGATAACGGAAACGATGTGGACATATTTGGGTTTTCCTTGCGCAAGGATTTCATTGTAAGCGCAAACCATTGACTGGCCGCTGGCGAGCATCGGGTCGGCGATGATGAGGATGCGGTCGTCCATTTCCGGGGATGACATGTAACCGATTTGGATGTCGAAACTTCCATCTTCATAATGTTTGCGGAAAGCGGAGATGAAGGCGTTGTCGGCATGGTCGAAAATGTTGAGCATGCCTTGGTGCAGCGGCAGTCCGGCACGGAGGATGGTGGCCAAAATCGGTTGCTCTTCCATCAGGTTGACGCTCTTCACTCCCAGCGGTGTGGTGACATCCACCGGTTTGTAATTGAAGGTCTTGCTGATTTCGTAAGCGAAAATCTCGCCCAGACGTTCGAGATTTCTGCGAAAACGCATCGGATCTTTCTGTATTTTTTCATCACGCAATTCTGCAATGTACTGGTTGAAAATGGTGTTTTCCAAACCTAAATTTCTAACTTTTTTCATGAGGATGTTATTTTGATTATTTGATTTTTCGATAGATTTTCAATGCGGGTTTCAACAGCGGGTTGAGAATGACGGAGAGGGCGGGGAAGGTATATTTTTCGCCGCCGAAACCAGAATAGAAACGGGCGACATTCTCGTTCTTTGAACCGTTAAAGTCTAAAATATACTGTGTTTCAGCGTGTTGGCGGATGTATTCGTCCATAAGGAAGAACATGGCTTTTCGGTCGGCGTACCGCTCGTCGCGACCGGAGAACCAGAACCAGAGCCGATTTCCGTCGCGCAAAAACACCATGCCGGCCAACAAAGTGCCGTCGGCGGAACGGGAGCCCCACACTTCCAAAAGGCCGCGCGCCGCCGCAAACTCACACATTCGCTCGAAATTGGCATAGTCGGCCTCCTTTATCCGGATGTGCCGGTCTTTGCCCCGGTTGTTGCGGAAAAGCGTGATGATGTCGCCAATGGCAAGGTCGGCGCATAATTGCTGGGAACAGCTGCGCGCCGCCTTGATGTTGCGCCTGTGGTTGGATGAAAAATGCCGGCTGATGGCATCGTACGTGTCATTCAGTGAAAGCCGGTGCGACACTTGGCAGTTCCATTTTCCCTCCAAGGTCGCCACGGGGGTGACTTCGTTCAGATTGACTTCCGCCGATATGAAACTGCGCGGGATGGCAGCGACAAATTGCGCCGTCTTCGCATCCGTGATGGCCTCCGATGCGAAAATGCCCAGACGGGAATAGAAAAACGGATTGTAAATGTACTTCAAACCCCGCTTTTTGCGCCAAGGAAGTGGCATCACTGCCACATAGTCGTCTTCAATAAGCGCGGCCCATTCCGGATTGGCCACCGATAAAAAATCATAATCTGCAAAAAAAGTGGGCGAGAGGGAACGCATAATACAACGGTTCCATTTCTCTTTGTCAACATCACTATGTCGGTAGAATTTAATCACTTATACTCTTTTTTGGAAAGAATTTCTGACCATTTTTGCAGACTTCACAACCCCATCAAGCAAACGCAAAATTACGTAAAT
>JAKSME010000129.1 GCA_024400785.1 Bacteroidales bacterium | reverse complement strand
GCATGACCGCATCTTATTGATTACCATAAAGTTGCGGATTCATTGAGTGGTTGCTGCCGCTACTCACAAGATACTCGGTGCGGCGGGTCAGACCATGGTGGAAGATGCTTTTCGCCTTCCTTCCGTCGCGCATTTGTGGGGAAATTCAACAAGACCAAATGGGATATTCCGGGAAAAATCGGGCGACTTTTCTCAATCTTAACATGGAACAGAGATGTGTTATTCGTTGTGCCAGGTTTTGCGAGCCAGACCAGTGATTTTCCATTTGTCTCCCTCCTGCTGCAGCGAAAGCACTAAGGTATGCGCCTCGCCTTGCAGAATCGTCCAGTTAACTCTCACTGTGATTCGGTTTCCACTCATATAAAGCAGTTGCAAGTCCGTTATCTCAATTCGTTCATCCTCGATTTCCCCGGCAATGACTGGGAGGTGCTGTGCGGATTGACAGTCACTGATTTTCTCTGCAAAATCACACCTTCCCCAACCGAATTTCTGCTTGCTAAATTCTTGTTTGTCGTTTTGTTGTTTAAGGTCTAGAAATTTGGAGCTGAGACTCCATTGATTAAAACAGTGTTGCATTTGAGAGACATCCCAAAATTCGGCGCTCTCTTCCCATTTTGTAAAATAGGAAAATCTGTGAAGAAAGTCGCGAAGTGTGGGTAAGAGCGAGTCTTTTATCTGTTCGAATGCTTCCTCTTTGCAAAATGCAACGCTGTCGTTCCATTGTTTTTCCTTTCCTCCCAAATCCAAGCTTACCAAGAAGCATTTCGTGAAGTTGGTTTCCTTCACGCTCAATATTTTGTTTCCCAGTAAAACATCAAGAATTTCTTCGTAATAATCGCCAATCCAGGTCTTGGGCGGTCGCGCACTGTACCCAAGTGAAATCTGGTGATATTTTTTGAAGGAAAGAGAGCAATGAGAGCGTTTGTGCAATCTTTTCCCGTTGTATTTCAGGTCGTTGGCTCCTGCCACCACCCAAGCGGGGAACAGACTTCCTTGCACGTTCACATTGCATCGAACAACGTACCCGTTTTCAATTTTTTGGATTTCCTTGATGTATGTGGGATAATAAACGCCTTCCTGAATGTAACTGTATTCGTAAATGGGAAGGCGAATGGTGTCGCGGACCATGGTGCCACCGTTTTGAGCACACACACCGATGACGGATGAAAGAAGCAGTGGCAGAAAAATTTTTCTCATAGGGGTATGTTCTGTCTTGGGATGAAATTATTTGGTTATAATGGAACATGCAGATTTCATTTAGTCAATCCAAATCCCAATACGTTTTTCAAATTTTACCATTTTGAATCCGATGACGTCTTTCTTTGATTTTTGGGATCTTTTGGGGAGTGGTAGTTTATAAAAGAACTGCCTGTCGAAGTATACGCTTTTGGCGTTGATTATCTCTGCAATTTCTTGCACATAAAAGGGATTGTGAATTTTCTGGTAGGCATTTTCTGGAATGGTAAGCGTGAAATCCGTGCTTCCACTTTGGTTTACCATGTAAATACAGTGTGCGTATCCATCCGTGTAATTGTACAGGTCGTGTTGGCGGTAAAGGGGATGGATTTCAATGTCGATGGATTCGATGTCCATGCCTTTTATCCATGGAAGTTCCAACTGCTGTCCATAGCAGATGGCTTGCTGAAAATGGTCCGTATTCGCTACAATTATGCCTTTGTCCCGGTCTTCTTCCCTAAATTGTTGTAACAAAATAGAATCCGCTTGCCTCCATGCGCCGCAGATTGTATCATTATAGTTTTGAAAGTAAGAATAATATCGTTGCTCCATCCGAATACTATCCAATGAGTCGTGCGTGTACATTACTTTTATCTGATAGTAATACTCACGGTAATATCCTAAATCCCAGATAGTTATGGCTCCGTGCCAAAGATTTTCGCTTCGTTCTTTAATGAAATCCAAAATGGTGATGCGAATCACCGTGTCTTCTGTCTGGGTTTCATTCCCCGAAATAATAATATCCCGCATCGGGTCAAGTGTCGTATCGCTATATAAGTAATATGCTCTATTTCTGTGTTTTATGTATTCCCCCCTGTTATAAGTTTTAATGGGAGGCGTCATGCAAATATCACATCCCGGGGAGTAATGGTATTCGTATGTTCCATCGTTGTGAAATATGAGCAAACTTCCTTGATAACTTTTATATCGTGAGTCATTATCTGATTGAGCATTAGTGATTTGAAAAGGAAACAGGAGTGCGAAAATGCAGATGAAAATGCGACAGGAAATCGTGGTCATGCGCGCATGAATATTGGGAAAAAATGTGGTTTTCATAAATAATGTTTTGGCAAAAATACAAAATTTGCTTTTGAAAAGGGTTCATCAGTACCAGATGCAATTTTTTAGGTGGTAAATGACTTTTTCGTATGCTGTCTCGAATTCTTTTAGTAGTCTTTCGGCGTGCTTCAGCTTTTTCATACCTCCACTCGTCTGACATTCCTCCCATTTCCCGTCCACTTTCTGATATTGTGCCACCTTGACATGGTCTTTGTCAAAAATTTCGAGCAGTTGCTCTGCATAGACGACGAAAAGGTACTTTCGTCCCTTGTATTGGTTTGGAACAATAACGGCATAGGGAACTCCGTCGGACCACCAAACTTTGATGGTTTCTTCCTTCGGCACCTTGACGAAAGCCCTTGATTTGATGTCGCCACTGCGGCTGTAGAGGTCGAGTATGTGCGGTTCGGTCAGCGTATCCAGTTTGTCTGGCCCGCTGTTGTCGCGCCATATCAAGATTCTCGGTATCGCCTTCTTGCCTGTCATCCGGATGTCTTGAATTATGGTTGAGTTAACGGAATCGGCGGGCATCATCCACTTGTCCAAAAGCGAAGTGAAGGAGTCGTCGGAACGGACCAAATAGCCGAACTGGAATAGTTTCCGCACGGTGGTCGCGCGCTCGTAGCCGCTGTATTCAATGGAGGGGAAGGCAAATACTCTCTGCAAAAACAGCTGCTTTTGATCTTCTGTATATTCGAAAATGCTGTCCACAGGAGTGTGAATGATTTTGTCAGAAGCGAGAGGGGAGATGAGCGACAGTGTCTCCATGGAGATGGAGTCTGCAATCAGCTGCATGCAGTAGCCGACGAAGGCATCCGGATTGCGTTCCCACGATTCCGGGTGAGTTTTGTCGTACAAATTCCGCAGGGAACGTTCGTTCAAAATGACAAAAGAATGCTTCTGATCATCTTTGATGAATAGGGGAAAAAAGACTTCGCCCGGCCAATATTCAATGGTTAACACGTTGCTTATTAGCGCATCACGCCCAATCCGCTCTTGCTCCTTTGCATTGGATTCCCAATTGTAAGCTTGCTGGGGTGAGTGCGCTTGAAATCTATCGTTATGATTCATGACGTTTTCGGCAAAACCAGGAATCAATACCATCTGGAAGAAGCCGATACTGGGGGATTCGTCCGGTCCCATGGTGATATGGCCCCATTGGAACAATTTCAAAATGGTGGTGGCTGCATCGTATCTCTTCCTGTCCAATAGCCCATTCGGGAAAGCCCTTCGGATAAACAGTTCCTTTTCGTTTTCGGGATATTGGTAAATGCTGTCCACCGGAATGTTGAATTTCGCCTCTCGCCAAGGGAAAACCTCATTCAACGTGCTTAACGAAATGGAATCGGAAAGGCACTGCAACAAATACGCGCGTAAGGAATCCTCCGATTTTTTGTACCAAAATTCACCATACTTTTTTACATAAAGAAGCGCAAGGTCATTATCATCCAAAATAACAAAAGCGTGGTCCGCTCGCCCCTTGATGAAGACAGGAAAATAAATTCCCGCATCATCGATTTCTATCATTAAAACCTTGTCCAACAATTGCTTAAAACCAAAATCCTCTTGATTCTTCACATTGTCGTACCACGAATTTTCTTGCTGCCCAGCGAGATTAGCAGCTGACTCTTTTGGGGGTTGTGAAAAAGATTCTCTCGTTCCGGTGATAAGCAGAAAAAGAGTGAGTAAAATCTTTAATCCTTTCATAACGATAGAGATATAAATTCCTGACTCATCCGCAGATATGAGTTGTGTTGAATCCAATCTCCTGTGTTGTAATAGATTACGCCTTCCTCAATGGAAACTTCCATCGGTAGGTGGCGATGGCCGAAGATGAAATAGTCGTAGTGCTCGCTCTTGAGTACATTGCGGATGAATTCTAACGTGCTCTCCTCTTGCCGACGGGCTTTCTCCTCATTCTGAGCGTATGCCTTGTCGTTTTGGGCGCGACTGGTGTGAGAACAAAACCGTGCCAATTTGAAGGCCCACCGCGGAGGCAACGCTCCATACATCGCAATGTGCGCCCGCATCGCAAACAACTTCTTGATAAACAGATAACCACGGTCTTTGGGGTCCAAACCGTCGCCATGTCCGATGAAACAGTGTTTCCCGTTGATGACAAAATGCTGAGGTTCGCGGAAAATCCGCATGCCGAGCTCTTGGATGAAATAATCCTTCACCCACATATCGTGATTGCCGGTAAAATAGTAGATTTCAACCCCTTTGTCCCTTAATTCCAGTAATTTGGCAAAAAAACGAAAATATCCGCGGGGAACGACATCGCGGTATTCGAACCAAAAATCGAAAATGTCGCCCAGCAAAAACAGATGGTTGACTTCCGGTGCGATGGCATCCAACCACTGCAGCACCAAAGTCTCGCGCTGTCGACTCGCTTCCACATTCGGCGCACCGAAGTGAAAGTCTGATGCAAAATATGCAACCCCTTCAATAACAATTGGTTGCAGCTGATTGGCGGTGGCGGATTTTCCCATCATAACTGTTTCGTTAATTGTGGAACAAGTCGGTCAATGTCGCCAGCGCCCACGGTAAGCAGCACTTGCGGACGGTTGTTTTTCAAGTAGGTCACTACTTCTTCCTTGCGTACCAGCACTTTGTTGGTGGCTGGTATCATGTCCAGCAGCCATTGTGCGGTAATGCCGGGGATGGGAAGTTCTCGTGCGGGATAGATGTCGAGCATTACTACGCGGTCGGCAAGTGCCAGTACTTCAGCAAATTGCGTTCCAAAGTCGCGGGTCCGGGTGTAAAGATGCGGCTGGAAAATCACCGTCACCTCCTTGTCGGCATACAGTTTCTTGACTGCGCTGATGATGGCGCGGATTTCTTCGGGATGGTGCGCATAGTCGTCGATATAGACGAGGTCGTCGCGCTCGATGCGATAGTCGAAGCGGCGCTTAACTCCGCAGAAATCTGACATTTGCGTTTTTATTTCAGTTTCGGAAAGGTGGCAAAGGTGCCCCACGGCGCACGCGGCAGCGGCATTCAAAAC
>JAKSME010000128.1 GCA_024400785.1 Bacteroidales bacterium | reverse complement strand
AAATTTGCAACCGCTTTTCACGCAAGGAAATTATTTCAGAATTAAATTCAAAATTTTAATAATCAACAATTTATCAAATTTATTATGAACAACGCGAATTTTATTTTCAGAGAACCGAAAAACGAACCCGTTTACAGCTACGCTCCCGGCACTCCGGAACGCGCCGCTTTGAAAGCCGAGCTTGACAAACAATACAATCAAGTTGTTGAAATTCCGCTGATTATCGGTGGCAAAGATGTTAAGACCGGTGACATGGGCGAAGTTGTCATGCCGACCGAACACGGCCACGTTCTCGCCAGATACCATAAAGTGAACAAAGAATGCGTGCAAATGGCTATTGATGCAGCCTTGGCCGCCCGCGAAAAATGGGAAAGCATGCCTTGGATCCAACGCGCATCAATCATGATGAAGGCCGCAGAACTTCTGGCCACCACCTGGCGTTACAAACTCAACGCCGCCACCATGCTCGGCCAGGGCAAAAGCGCCTTCCAAGCAGAAATCGACTGCCCCTGCGAAGCCATCGACTTCCTCCGTTTCAACACCTATTTCGCTTCCAAAATCTACAGCGAACAACCGATGTCCGACCACACCATGCTCGACCGCAACGAATATCGCGGCATGGAGGGCTTCGTTTACGCCATCACTCCTTTCAACTTCACCTCTATCGCATTGAACCTCAACGTAGCCCCCGCTTTGATGGGTAACGTAACCATTTGGAAACCGTCAACCACGGCCATCCTTTCCAACTATTACATCATGCGCCTGCTCCAAGAAGCCGGCCTCCCGGACGGTGTCATCAACTTCCTTCCCGGCAGCGGTTCTGTCATCAGCGAAGTAGCTTTCAAATCACCCTATCTTGCCGGTATTCACTTCACCGGCAGCACCGGAACTTTCAAGAGCTTCTGGAAACTCATCGGCAACAACATCGACAACTACAGAACTTATCCGAAGATTGTCGGCGAAACCGGTGGCAAGGACTTCATCTTCGCTCACAAAACCGCTCCCGCACGTGAATTGGCCGTTGCCATTTTGCGCGGCGCTTTCGAATATCAAGGCCAGAAATGTTCAGCCGCTTCCCGCGCTTACGTTCCGAAGTCATTGTGGCCCAAAGTTTTGAAACACATCCAGGAAATGATGAAGACTGTGAAAATGGGTGACGGCCGCGACTTTGGCAACTTCATCAATTCAGTGATCGATGAAAAATCATTCGACAATATCGCCGGTTACATCAAACGCGCTCAGAAATCCAAAGATGCCGAGGTGGTTCTCGGTGGCAAATGCGACAAGAGCGTGGGCTACTTCGTAGAACCCACCATTATCGTGGCCAATACACCTGATTATGAGTCTATCCGCGAAGAAATCTTCGGACCCGTCATCACAGTTTACGTATACCCGGATGCTCAGTTCGAAAAGACCTTGCACATTTGCGACGAGACCTCTCCGTACGCCCTTACCGGCTCCATTTTCTCACAAGACCGCTACGCCATCGAACAGGCAGAACAGATTCTGCGTCATGCCGCCGGCAATTTCTACATCAACGACAAACCGACCGGCGCAGTTGTGGGTTGCCAGCCCTTCGGCGGTGCCCGCGCATCCGGCACCAACGATAAAGCAGGCAGCGCTTTGAACCTCTATCGCTGGATCAGCGCACGCTGCATCAAGGAGACCTTCGTCCCCGCAACCGACTATGGCTATCCTTTCTTAAAAGAAGAATAATTCATCTGTAAATTAACACATTAACTGAACGAATAAATGGAAAAATTAATCATCACTGCAGCCATTTGTGGTGCAGAAGTAACGAAAGAACAGAATCCCGCAGTCCCCTACACCGTAGAAGAAATCGTACGCGAAGCCAAGTCGGCCGTTGACGCCGGAGCAGCCATTGTACACTTGCACGTTCGTTTCGACGACGGCACTCCGACGCAAAGCCGCGAGCGCTTCCAAGAATGCGAAGAAGCCATCTACAAAGCCTGCCCGAATGTCATCCTGATTCCCTCCACCGGCGGCGCAGTAGGCATGACTCCCGACGAACGTCTGCAGTCTACCGACACAACCCCGATTCCGGAAATGGCCACTTTGGACTGTGGCACATGCAATTTCGGTGATGAAATCTTTGACAACACGATGCCCACTATGCGTGCTTTCGGCAAACGCATGATAGAGCGCGGCATCAAACCCGAATATGAATGCTTCGAAATGGGCCACCTTGACACCATTTTGACGATGGCCCGCAAAGGTCAGGTTCCCGGCGCCCCGATGCAGTTCAACTTCGTATTGGGCGTTCCCGGTTGTACTCCCGCCACCGTTGCCAACCTCTGCTGGTTGGTGAACGCCATCCCGGCAGGCAGCACCTGGACCGTTACCGGTATTGGCCGTCACGCCTTCCCGATGGCTGCCGCAGCCATCGCCATGGGCGGCAACGTGCGCGTCGGCTTCGAAGACAACCTCAACCTTGCCAAAGGCGTTCCCGCCAAGTCAAACGGCGAACTCGTGGCCAAGGTGGTGCGTCTGGCCAAGGAACTCGGCCGCGAAGTAGCCACTTCCGATGAAGCCCGCGAAATCCTGGGATTGAAACCGAGAAAATAACAAAGTGCTTCGCACCATTACTGAAAGAGAGACGTGGTTCACCGCGCCTCTCTTTTTTATTGCAATAGACAAAAAAATACATCACACCCTTTAGAACTTTTACACTTTTATTTCTTTTTTTTCCATAAAAAGTGGTAAATTTGCCAACTTTAAAATAGACTGAAGCGTACACATTAACTAACTATCTATCAATATCTTACATCAAGCTAAAACATCTTTTTTTCGAATTAAAACACATTACATTACTACACTCTCAAACCACAAGAGCCCATTAGTATGTCAAAAATTGCCATCATCACCGGTGCCGACGGAGGCATGGGACAAGAACATGTGAAAGCCGTAGTAGCCGCTGGCTATGAAGTAGTTATGGCTTGCCGCAACCCGCAGAAAGCCTGGCCTGTGTGCAAAGAGCTCATCGCCAAAACACACAATGGGCAAATCCAAGTCATCAAATTGGATTTGTCGTCATTTGCCAGCATCTATGATTTTGTGGACGAAATCAAGAACCGGTACGACCATGTGGACCTGCTGCTCAACAATGCCGGCACACTGTTGCACCACGCCGAACAAACCGCCGACGGTGTTGAAATGACGGTCGGGGTGAACTACCTCGGGCACTATCTGCTCACCCGCCTGCTGCTTCCCCTCATTCCCAACGGCTCCCGCATTGTGAACATGGTATCTCTCACCATCCGCTACGGCAAAATCGACCATGACATTTTCACCCCGGTAAGCCAAAAGCATTTCAACCGCTTCACTGTCTATTCCGACTCCAAACTGGCACTTTTGTACTTCACCCTTGACCTGGCAGACGAGCTGAAAGAACGAAACATCCTCGTCAATTGCGCCGACCCCGGCATTGTAAGCACCAACATCATCCGTCAGGGAAACATTGTAGTGGACAAGTTGTGCGACATCTTCTTCCGTCCCATCATTTACAAACCGGCGAAAGGTGCCAGCACGATGATACACATCGCCACCACACCCAATTTGAATATCACCGGCAGATGCTTTGCGCGTAAAAAACCCATCAGACTGAAAAGAAAGATGATTGAAAATCCCTATCGCAAATCTTTGCACGACAAAACCGAAGCGCTCATCGCTGAAATTTCATCCAAACTCAACCGATAAAACATTTTGAAACCAAAGGCGTTATTGAAAAACGCCGATACAACGTATTACCATGGCAATGCTTAAAATAGAAAACTTACACGTTTCCATCAAAGGAAAGGAAATTTTGAAAGGTGTCAACCTTGAAATCAACAAAGGCGAAGTCCATGCCATCATGGGGCCTAACGGAACCGGGAAAAGCACGTTGGCTTCCGTCATCGCAGGCAAAGAGATTTTCGACGTTACCGAAGGAAGAATCATTTACAACGGTAAGAATCTGTTGGACATGTCCATTGAGGACCGCGCTCGCGAAGGCATCTTCATCGGTTTTCAGTACCCAGTGGAAATTCCCGGTGTCAGCATCACCAACTTCATGAAGACCGCCATTGAGGAAATCCGCAGATACCGCGGATTGGAGCCTCTCACCGAATTGGAGTTTCGTAAAATGATGAAAGAGAAGGCCAAAGTGGTAGAACTCACCGAAAAGCTGAGCAACCGTTCTGTGAACGAAGGTTTCTCCGGCGGCGAGAAAAAGCGTAACGAAATTTTCCAGATGGCCATGCTCGAACCGCAACTTTCCATCCTCGATGAAACCGACTCCGGCCTTGACATCGACGCCCTCCGCATCGTCGCCAACGGCGTCACCAAACTCAAATCCCCCGAAAATTCCACCGTCGTCATCACCCACTACCAAAGACTGCTCGACTACATCGTTCCCGACTATGTCCACGTTCTTTTCGATGGAAAAATTGTAAAAAGCGGCACCAAAGAACTGGCACTCGAACTCGAACACCGCGGCTACGACTGGATTAAACAAGAATACGAATCGGCTAACAAATAACAACATGACGCAAGAAGACAAACAGGTTTTCGACCAATGTCTGGCCGACCTTTCCAGATGGAAGGTTCAAAACCAACCCTCCCCCTACCGCCCAGTGGAAGAATACTTTCACTGCAAAGTCAAAGACTTTGACACCCAAATGTGTATCTTTCTGAACGGCTGGTATGTACATAACCAACAGCCACTTACAGTCACCCCGGAAGGAATCATCCTGGGCTCGCTCATTGCAGCGCAACAACAATTTCCCGACAAGGTACTCCCCTATCTCAATGCAGAGCCGTCACCCAAAGAAGACGATTTCTCCGCACTGAACCGACAACGCTTTAACGATGGCCTCTTCGTCTACATCCCCGACAACGTGACCGTGGAACGTCCCATCCAACTCATCTCCCTCACCGACTCCAACGATGAATTGATGATCAACAACCGTCACCTCATTGTACTGGGCAAAAACGCAGAACTTTCTTTCATTCAATGCGATGACTCCATCGAGTTCAGAAAGAGTTTCATCAATAACGTCACCAAAATCTTTTTGGCAGAAGACTCCCGCTTCTCCTATTACAAAATGGAGAACAAGAATCCGGAATCAATGCTTTTCAACGAAGTTGATGTTCAACAGAAGGGCCATTCCCAGTTTTACTCCAACTCGATGACTTTCAACACGGGCTACCTTCGCAACAAAATCAATGTGTTCCTTACCGAACCCTTTGCCAGTGCCCGGCTGTACGGATTGTACTTAGTTGACAAAAAGCAACACGTTGACAGTCAGATTTTTGTAGATCACCAGGTCCCCGATTGCGAAAGCTACCAATTGTACAAGGGCA
>JAKSME010000127.1 GCA_024400785.1 Bacteroidales bacterium | reverse complement strand
AACTTCCGTTTTACCGAAAAATACAACGACTTCCTCACCAACATCATCGGTGCCCCCTATCGAATGGAGTTCAACCACATCTTTCCCACCGTCATTCCCGAAGATTTGTAAAAAACAATAATCCCCAGTACCCCTTGCCCATGCAAAAAATCAGTTTCCATTTTCAAATCAGCCAGCCGTACCGTTTGCGCACGTACCGTTTCTTCGACATCAACGTGCATCACGACTATTTCGACGAGTTTCAAGACAGTTATCTCGCCAACCGTTTGGCTGAGCGATGCTATCTTCCCGCCAACCAACTGATATTGGACCTCATCCGCGAACATCCCGGCAAAATCGCCATAAGTTACAGCATTTCAGGAAGTTCCATCAAACTTTTTCAGGAATATTGTCCGGAAGTGATTGTAAGTTTCAAGCAATTGCTGGCAACTGGGTGCGTGGAAATCACCGGCAGCACCTTTACCCACAGCATCGCTTCATTACATGGAAAAACCACTTTCATGGAGCAGGTGAGGTTGCAAGAGAACTTGTTGTTTGAGGTTTTCGGCATCAAACCCACCACTTTCTGCAACACCGAGATGATTTACTCCGACGAAATCGGTGAGTGGCTGGCGGAAATGGGTTATCAAACCGTACTGACGGAAGGAGCGAAACACATCCTCGCCTGGAAAGATCCCGGCTATCTTTACTGCAATCCCTTCCAAACCGATTTGAAACTGATGCTTCGCAACTACAACCTTTGCGATGACATCACGTTGAGATTCAATGACAAAAGTTGGGACATGTACCCGCTAACGGCAGAAAAATATCTCGGTTTTCTCAAGGCCGTTCCTCCCGAGGTCCCGCACATCAACTTCGCTTTCGATTACGAAACCATCGGGGAATATTACACCAAGGAAACCGGAATTTTCGAATTTTTCCGTTCTCTCTTCACCCATTTTGCCGAAATGGACGAATACCAAATGGTAATGCCGAAATCCGTTGAATATTCTACAGAAAAATATACCACTTTGAATATTCCGTGGGCCATTTCTGGCATGGGAGAGGAAAAAGACACCGAAGACTGGCTCGGTAACGAATTGCAACAGGAGGCCTTCGACCAACTGTTCAAACTGGAACCCCTCTATTTGGTTTCAAAAAACGAAACCGCCAAGCTCAATTGGCTCCGCCTGCAAGGAGCCGACCATTTCAACTTTATGAGCAGCAAATGGTTGAGTAAAAAATCCGTCAAAAGGAATTTCGACGTCTATCCTTCACCTTATCAAGCATTCATCAATTATATGAATGTATTGAATGATGTAAAAATCCAACTTGCGGAATAGCTCGACTATGCGAACTTTTTCGTATTTTTGCACCCCAATTTTGAATAACAATTAAAACTTATCAATATGAGCGGTGGACTTTATTCCATGGATCAAAAAGATTTTGACCAAACCTTAGATTTAACCAAAGTAAAACCTTACGGTGACACAATGAACGACGGCAAAGTACAGGTAAGTTTCACACTTCCAGTACCTTGCGGAGATGAAGCTGTTGAAGCCGCAAAACAGATGATGAAAAAAATGGGATTTGAAAATCCGCTGGTTGTTTTCCACAAAGAACTCACCAAGGGTTTCACTTTCTTCAACTGCTACGGTTCGACAACGCATACCGTTGACTTTTCTTCCATCCATGTTCCGAAAGTAGAATCCACCGTGATGGACATGCACGCCACTGACGAGTTCATCCGCGAGCACATCGGCCGCAAAATCGTTGCCATCGGTGCAAGTACCGGTACTGACGCGCATACTGTCGGCATCGATGCCATCATGAACATGAAAGGTTATGCCGGTCATTACGGTATTGAACGTTACGAAATGTTCGAAGCGCTCAACATGGGCAGCCAGGTTTCCAACGAAGAGTTCATTGCCAAAGCCATCGAAATGAAGGCCGACGTTCTGTTGGTTTCGCAAACCGTTACCCAAAAGGACGTTCACATCAAGAACCTCACTGAATTGGTAGAAATGCTGGAAGCCGAAGGCCTTCGCGATAAGGTCATCCTCGTTTGTGGCGGTCCGCGTA
Organism: Bacteroidales bacterium; assembly: GCA_024400785.1. GTDB lineage: Bacteria > Bacteroidota > Bacteroidia > Bacteroidales > WCHB1-69 > UBA1756. Next base: position 3,313 of record JAKSME010000127.1, on the reverse strand, counting down.
TTTCACACGAATTGGCACAGGAACTCGGTTATGATGCCGGTTTCGGCAGCGGTTCCTACGCCGACGACGTCGCATCCTACGTAGCTCAGGAATTGGCACGCCGCCTCAACAAGTAAGCTGTAAGCCTTGAAACGCGTCATCGTTTCCGTTACCAACGACCTCTTTAGCGACCAACGTGTCGACAAAGTATGTAACTCATTGACAATGATGGGCTTCAAAGTATTGTTGGTAGGACGTTGCTATAGCGACTCTCCCGCCCTTCCCCAACGCAGTTACCAAACCCGACGACTGCGACTTCTTTTTCGAAAAGGTTTCAAATTTTACGCGGAGTTCAACCTCCGCCTTTTTTTCTTTTTGCTTTTTCATCGCTGTGACATCCTCGTCGCCAACGACCTTGACACGCTCTATCCCAACTTTCTGGTCAGTCGCATCAAACGGAAACGCATCGTTTACGACAGTCACGAATATTTTTGCGGGTTGCCGGAATTGAACGGGCGGCCTCGGGTGCAAAAGTTTTGGCACAGCATCGAGCAGCGTTGCTTCCCCCATCTTACAGACGTCATCACGGTTTGCCAGTCCATCGCCGACATGTACGACCGTGAGTACCCCCGCGCCAACAAGGTGAATGTGGTACGCAACGTGCCGTCCCGCCTCAACTTCGCCGTAACGCGCACGAGAGCGGAACTCGGCCTCCCCACCGACAAACGGCTCATTGTGATGCAAGGAGCCATCAACCAAGACCGAGGTGCCGAAGAACTCATCCTGGCAATGAAACAGATTCCCGACTCACTACTGCTGATTATCGGCAGCGGAGATGTGATACCGCGACTTAAAGCACTGGTAGAAAGTGAGTTGCTGAATGAAAAAGTCCGTTTCATCCCACGAATTTCACCAGCAGAATTAGCCAATTATACGGCGCTTTGCGACATCGGTTGCTCATTGGAAAAAGACACCAACATCAATTACCGATTCTGCCTGCCCAACAAACTGTTCGACTACATCAAGGCGGGAATTCCGTGCGTGGTGAGCGATTTACCTGAAATGGCCCGTATCGTCAACGGCAGTCGCATCGGCTGCGTGGTGAAAGAACATACGCCGAAAGCGATTGCTGAGGCGATAAACAATCTATTGAATGACAGCGAGTTGTATGAAACGTGCAAAAAAAATACGGCGGCGGCAGCAGCAGAATTTTGTTGGGAGAAAGAAGAGAGCGTGCTGCGAAAAATCTATTTGAGCTGAAAATCAAGAATAAAAGAAGGAATCTTCTACTTCCATCACGCTACGCAGCGAAAGTCATACAATTCAAAGCTACAAATTCGTGGCGCTTTTACAAAAATGTAGTATTTTTGCAGCGAAAAAAAATGATAGCCATTTGATGTCAATTCATCGAAAATTTTCTGGGTTTCTCATCACATTTGCATTTTTGCTCATGTTCGTTCATCTTGCCGTGCCACACCATCACCACGGCAATATGATTTGCTTCAGTGTGACGTGCCAGCAAGAATGCACTTGCCACCATCACCATGCCAACAAGGACGAAAACTGCAATTGCGACTGCCATTCGCACCCGTCGCACCAGCACGACGAAGACAACTGCGTGCTTTTAATGCCCTACATCGTTCCCGACAACACCGACTTTGGAGCATTGCTCAATTGCGATTATTCTTCTCATCATCAATATATTACGTTTAATATCCCGACTGACGTAGAGGTTCCCATTCCTGCTGAAACGGTTAAACTCGCCTCCTTCGTTCCCGACGAAGGACAGCCCGACAGTTCATGGGATAACTGTTTTCTGCTGCGAGGCCCTCCCGCATGCTAATCAAAAAATTCAGAGGAAATCGACAGTAAATTTAGAGTGAATTACAAGTAATTTTTTACTTTAATTTATTATTATTCAAAAATTTAGAATAAATTTACTCTAAAATTTACTCACAATTCATGGTAATTTACTTTCATATCACGTCGCTTGCGGCGCAAAAAAAAGAAAAGAAATGCACAAAACATTATATTTTTTGCTATCGGCATGCCTGATGGTTGCCGTAGCGGCCTGCTCGCACCACCATGACGAACACGAGCACGAACACGAAGGACACGAACACGAACATGAACACTGTCATAACCACGAACTGCTTGAAGCTCACCCCAATGCCATCACTTTCACGCAGGAACAAGCGAAGCAGGTGGACTTTGCCGTTGCGCAGCCAGAACTGCGCCCGATAGGACAAACCATTCCCACCACGGCGCAGGTGCAGTCGGCCGTAGGCGACCAAATGACCGTGGTGGCAAAATCGAACGGCATCGTAAACTTCACCACGGCCAGCATTTTGGAAGGGCAAACCGTGAGCAGCGGCGCCGCCCTCTTCAACATAGCCGCCGACGGCCTCGTGGATGACAACCTCACCGTGCGCCTTCAAGAAGCCCAAAACAACTTTGAAACCGCGAAGCAGAACTACGAGCGCGCTAAGACGTTGGTGGACAGCAAGATTGTTTCACAGAAAGAATTTTCAGAAATACAAAACATCTATAAAAATGCAAAAATTGCTTATGAGAACCTGCAAAAAAACGTCAGTGGCAACGGCAGCAAAGTAACGGCACCGATGAGCGGATACATCACGCAGCTGCTGGTACCAAACGGAGCGTATGTAACTGTAGGACAGCCACTCATGGTAATTTCGCAAAATCGCAGCATCGTGCTAAAGGCCGACGTTTCCCAGCGCTATGCGCACCTTCTCCCCTCCCTCACCGATGCCAACATCGAGAACCCGCTCACCCATGAAGTATGTTCGCTCAAAGAAATGAATGGCAGGATACTTTCATACGGGAAAAGCACTTCTGCAGAAAGTCACATGCTACCTGTAACATTGGAAATCAGCAATTCAGGCAGCTTCACCACGGGGAGTTTCGTTAAAGTGTGGCTCAACACACAAGGCAGTCAATCGGTGGTGGCAGTTCCCAAAACCGCACTGTTGGAAGAACAAGGCAACTATTTCGTTTTCAAGCAAATATCAACAGAACTATTTGAAAAACAACCAGTTACTATTGGAGCGAGCGATGGCAAGTTTGTTGAAATCGTATCGGGAGTCAGCTCCGACGACAACATCGTAACGCGGGGCGCAGTCATGGTGAAACTCGCCAAAGCCTCCGGAGCCCTCGACCCACATGCCGGACACGTACATTAAATGCACAATGCACAATGCACAATGCACAATGCACAATGCTCAATGCTTAATGCTCAATATTAAATGCTTAATGTTTAATGCTTAATGCACAATATTTTCTCCGCGATAGAAAAAGACAACTCTGCGAAACC
>JAKSME010000126.1 GCA_024400785.1 Bacteroidales bacterium | reverse complement strand
CCGAGCTCCTTCCCTGCCCTCTGTGATTTTTCCTTCCGCTGTAAGGGGAAATCAGTGCTAAAACATGATTTTTCCCTCAAAATAAATATCACAACAATGCTAATTATGCATTATGAATTATGAATTATGAATTGTGAATTATGCATTATGAATTATGAATTGTGAATTGTGAATTATGCATTGTGCATTATCACTCAACCGTTTCCAGCAGGAAGCTTACCGGGCGGAAGCCGTCGTTGCAGGAGAGCATGGCGGAATGCGGGTTTTTCATCCAGCCATCGTAGAAGTTGCCGCCGCCACTGGAAAGGGCCAGCACAAAAGGCGACAAAGTCTGCCACGCGCTGTCGCAAAATCCCTCCGGGCATTGCCAATCTTCAGAAATAAAGACCTGGCCTTCCCGCATGTCGCAAGCGTGTTCGATAGGATTTTCATACTGCTCCGACAGGTCGGTATGTGCCACCTTTCTAACGACTGTGATTTTCACTTTTTTCATAATAGAAGATTGATTTTGGAGGTGCAAACTTACGAAATTTAAGTACTACTGATGCGATAAAATTTAAAAAAATCACATAAGTTATGTGACATAATATAAGATACAAGTGTTCTTTAATTTTTTGATTTGAATATTATTTCTATATTACCACCCCTTTATCCCCTCCTTAAAAGGAGGGGAATTCATTCTGACCCTTTATCCCCTCTTAAAAAGGAGGGGAATTCATTCTGACCCTTTATCCCCTCCTTAAAAAGGAGGGGAATTCATTCTGACGCTGGATTTTTTATCTTCAAAATAAATATTGCAACAGTACCAAAATTTAAGTGTAATTTTGCATGTCCAAAAGTTGGAGGGCATCTTCAGCACAAATCACTGATACAAAAGGAGAAAGCATCCATGAAGCGACTCAATACTGAGATTTTGCGGCTCGCTATTCCGAGCATTTTAGCCAACATAACCATTCCTCTCGTCGGCATGGTCGACGTGGCCATCATCGGGCACATCTCCAATGCCACGGCCATCGGCGGCATAGCTATCGGCACCCTGCTTTTCGACCTGTTGTACTGGAATTTCGGTTTTCTGCGGGTAGGCACGAGCGGGCTCACGGCACAGGCTTTTGGCCGCAACAGTCACCGCGAAGTGGTTGAGATTTTCTCGCAGACCCTCACTCTGTCCTTTCTCTCCGCGCTACTGGTCTGGGCCATCCAGTAGCTGTTTCTCACGGGCGCGCTGAGCTTCATTCCCTGAGCTCCCGGTGTGGCCGAATTTGCGCGGCACTACTTTTTCATCCGCATCTGGGCGGCGCCCGCCACCCTCGCCCTGATGGTTTTCAAAGGGTGGTTTATCGGTATGCAGAACACCGTCGCACCCATGGTGTGCGACATCGTGGTGAACGTCGTCAACATGGCCGCAAGTTACCTGTTGGCCGTTCATACTCCGTTGGGACTGTTGGGAGTGGCGCACGGCACCGTCATCGCGCAGTATGTCGGGCTCGTCACCGCGTTTGTTTTTCTGGGGTTCAAATATGGGCATCTGATTCGGGAAAATTTCAGCAAAATACGAATTTTCAATGGGTTAGGCAGAGGTTTCAAGTTGTCGGGGAACCTTTTCATCCGTTCGCTCGGCTTCATGGCCATTTACGTGGGCTTCACCGCGTTGGCATCCAAATATGGGGATGAGCAGCTGGCTGTCAGCGCCATCATGATGAAACTGTTCATGCTGTTTTCCTACTTTGTAGACGGATTTGCGTATGCGGGTGAGGCGCTCACCGGCCGCTTCATCGGGGCGGACGACAAGCGGCAGTTGCACCGTGCGGTGAAGATACTTTTCCGTTGGAGCGTCGGCATCGGTTTATTGTTCACGGTCGTTTACGCGGCGGCGGGAGAATGGTCGGTGCGGCTGATGACCGATGATGCCGCCGTGATTGCGGCGGCGCGGCCGTTTTTGCCGTGGCTCATCGCCATGCCGCTGGTAAGTTGTCTGGCCTTCATGTGGGACGGCATTTACATCGGGGCGACGGCCGGCACGGCGGTTCGCAACTGCATGCTATGGGCGGCGCTGGGCTTCATTCTTGGCTACTTGGCCTGCTACCGCTTCTGGGGCGTGCAAGCCATTTATGTCGGATACTTCGTCCACCTGCTGGTGCGAACGGCCTATCTTTCCGCAAAATGGATGAAGGGGAAGATAGTTGAAAGGTGGAGAGGATGATTGAGAATGCTTAATGCACAATGCATAATGCACAATGCATAATGCATAATTAACAATTAACCGTTTAACCGATATTAACCGTTTAACCGACTTTAACCGTTTAACCGTTTAACCGACTTTAACCGTTTAACCGACTTTAACCGTTTAACCGACTTTAACCGAACCATGAACATCATCTTCGACCTTTGCGGTCCCATCATCAAGATAGACATAACACTGATAGACAAAAAGTTGCAATCGTACGGAGTAAAGTACGAGCAGCCCTATTTGGAATTATATCGTGCGGGTTTGACGAAGCAGTTTGAGGCGGCGCAGCTCACTCCGGCGGCATTTGCCGATGCCGCTCGGCGCACCCTTGCCGCCGATTTCACCAACGAACAGCTTTGGGAGGCGTGGAACTCGCTCGTGGTGAAGTACGAACCCACACACGTTGAAACCGTCCGCCGATTACGCGACCGTGGGTTTCGCACCTACATCCTCAGCAACAGCGACGTGGTAAATGCTGAATTTTTCCGTGACGACCTCAACCGCCGCGCCGGTTTCGACTTTGCCGGCAGCTGCTTCAACGAAGTGATGTTTTCCTGCCAGTTCGGTTGTCGCAAGCCATCGCCCGAGATTTTCCAGAAGGTGCTGGAGCGGCACCACCTCCACGCCTCAGAAACACTGTTCGTTGACGACTGCGAGAAACACTGCCTCGGAGCTGCCTCGGTAGGACTGCAAACCCATTGGCTCCACAGCGGAGAAACCATTGAAAATCTGGGAATCTAAACTCTTCCACGATTCCACGATTCCACGATTCCACCATTTCACCATTCCACCATTCCACCATTCCACCATTTCACCATTCCACCATTCCACCATTCCACCATTTCACCATTCCACCATTCCACCATTCCACCGTTCCACCATTCCACCATTCCACCCTTTCGCCCTTTCACCGACTTGTACCCCATTCGTTTCAACTGCACGGCCATTCCCATGAGGTAGAGTTGGTGCAGGCAGCTCACATAAGCGGCGAAGGCCTCTTGGGTGCCGGGTTCAATATTTTCGCGGCACAGCGCGGAGTAGGTTCTTTCGGCGCACTCTTGCACCAAAGTCTCGGTGGCGCTGAAGGCCGGCTCTTTCAGTCGGAGCACGGTGCGGCGGATGTATTCGTCCATCGTGTCGTAGCCCTCCTTGTCGCGGAGATAGAGGTAGATGTCATCCAAATGTCCATACACTTCCCAATCGTCCTCCCAAAGCTGGGCCACAGCCATACCTATATACATCATCCAGGCGAGCGAGGCGGAAGGATAGTTTCTAAATTCACGTGCGCCGTCGGGAATGTACGACTGTGCGATGGGAAGCCATTTCTCTTCAATATCGACAGCCTGTGGGAAACGGACACCAATTTCGTTTTTCAGCAGCAAATAACCGCGCAAATCCTGACGGATTTTTTCTTCAAAAGCCTGACTCATTGAGCGTTGTATTTTTTTTAATGAATAGGCAAAGGTAAGAAAATTTCCATCGCGCAAAAGTACTATTCACTTCCATTACCGACCATTTTTGCTAATAGCGGATTACGGCGGTGAAAAGATACAGTGCTTGAAATTCTGCAAGGTGGTAGCAGCAAAAAAAATCCCCTCGCGGGTGGCGAGGGGAGAAAGCGTTTTCAACAACAGGAGTGGATATTTCGTGATTTTGTTGCAATGCTAAACAAGTCCGCTCAAATCGACTTTGTATTCCAGAGGTATTGGCGTTTCGTTGCGGATAAACATAGCCATATACACGGGGGCATATACAACTTTTCCATCACAACTCAGGTTGTCGTTGCACAAAACAATGGCTTCTGGCAGCGTGTATTCTTCGCAGTCCATAATGTTGGCCAACGCACGGTGCTGATTGTAATCCTTCCCCGATTTGACCTCGATGGGAAGCACGTTTCCAGCGAGCGTCACTACGAAGTCGATTTCGCCTCTTTTCTTATTGTTATAATAGAAAAGATCCATATTGTGTGCTGCCAGTTCCTGAGCCACCGCATTTTCAAAAACGGAACCGCAGTTGATGTCTTTGTCACCGCGCAGGATACGCACCTGAATTCCATCTGCATACATTGCTGCCAGCAGTCCCACATCGCAAAGGAAAAGTTTAAGCAGATTTCGGGAGCGGGCAAGCAGCAATGGCGTTTTGGGCTCTTCCACATTGTAAACGGGAATAGCCACGCCTGCATTCTTGAGCCAGAGGAAATCATTGTGATAACGTTCGTATTTCGCATTCTCGTTCAGGTTCTTCAAGATGAATCGCTTATTTTTTGAATTCAATTCCGGTGGAATCAGGTCGAAGATCTCGTTGATTGCCAGTTTGTTTTTAGGATCATATTGGGCGATGTCTCTTTTGTACATTTGGATAATGTCCTGCTGAATGCCTATCACCTCTTGCAGATTGTTGGTTTCCAGATATTTGCATACGGCTGCGGGCATTCCGCCAACTATAAGGTAGAGACGGAACAACTCCATTATTTTGGTATGGACAAATTCATCTACCGGTTTGCGTTCTGTCCAGCATTCCCTCAGATGGTTTATTACTGTATCGTTCAGACCAACGGCTCTTACAAATTCCTCAATATTCAGCGGAAACATCTCTTTAACAGACATATAACCAACCGGTTCGGAGCGGAGGTCTTTTAATTCCACGCCCAGCAGTGAGCCGCTCATAATGTATCGGTAAGAGCCCTCTTCCACAAGAAACTTGATGGCTGTAACGATTTCTGGGCAGGCCTGAACCTCATCGAAGAAGATGAGCGTGTTTCCTTTTTCCAATCGCTGGTTGGTTAAGGCCGACAGTCGCAGCAGCAGGTCGTCTGTGCCATTGGCGTTTTTCAACAAGTCGGCGGCCTCCTTATTCTCTATGAAATTGATTTCAACGAAACATTTCCACCGTTTCCCAAATTCTCTGATTGAAAAGGTTTTTCCAATTTGCCGGGCACCTGTTATCAGCAAAGCATTTTTTGAAGATTTGTAGAAGTCTGCAATAAATGTATCTATCTGTCTTTTAAGCATAAAGGATAATTTATCAAAATTGTCTGTTTAGATATTTCCGTTTTTCCACGGCAAAAATACTAAAAATTTCCACTTTTCCAAGACAATTTTGATGGAAATCTCCACTTTTCCAAGAATTAGATGGCAAAAAAATCCCCTCACGGGTGGGAGAGGGGAGAGAAATGTTTTCGTTATTCGGTAAATGATTGAGGATTCCGACACAATTTGCTCCAAAATTCGTCCCATGGTTGTTCCGTTCCGTTGGTGACGGCCTTCTCTTGACCGCCTTGCTTCATTGGAAAACCGTGGTGCGTTATGAGGTCGGTAAATTCAAGGTTGGGTGCAGATGAGGGTGAGGAGAAAGAAAAATTATCTTGTTACTCACGCAAGGCATTTTCTAATTCTTCACCAAAACAGTTCTCATTTGCATAATTATAG
>JAKSME010000125.1 GCA_024400785.1 Bacteroidales bacterium | reverse complement strand
ATTCCTCGTTTCCATTTTTGTTTCCTTATCGGCTGCAAAAATAGCGAGTACGTATGCCTTTTATGGGCATAGGTTGATTTTTTTTCAGAATTATGCCTTCATCTTGTAAATGACGCAAAGATTGGAACGAAATGTTCCTGATAAGGTGGAAACGGTTAAACGTGGAAACGGTTAACTTTTGGGGACGCCGTTTTATCTTGCGACCAGTCCGCCGTCCACGAGATAATGTCCGCCGGTGCAGAAACTGGAAGCGTCGGAGGCGAGGAAGTAGATAACTTCGGCGGCCTCTTCGGGTTTTCCAGCGCTGCCCCTTGCATACAGTTCGTTTTCGGCCTTCCAGTAGTCGTCGATGCTGCAATTGTTGACCTGTGCGAAATTCTTGAACAGATTGTCAACCAGCGGTGTGTGAATGGTACCCGCGCAAACGGCGTTCACGCGTATTCCCTTGGCACCCAGGTCGATGGAGAGGCTTCTTGTAATCTGTCCCAAGGCGCCTTTGGTAAGTCCGTAGGCGAAGCTGTTGGGCTTTCCCACGAACCATTGGTCGGAAGCGTTGATGACAACCGATCCGCCGCCGGCCTCAATGATGTGGGGAACCGCTTCGCGCAAAGTGTTGACGGTGCCGTAGATGTTGGTCTGAATCATCAGGTCGAGTTCTTCATCGGCAATGTCGAGAAGCGTGTTGCAGCGGTGAATGCCCGCGTTGGCGACCACGCTGTTCAGCTGGCCAAAACGCTCCACGGTGGCCATTACGGCACGGTGAATGTTCGCTCTCTCGCGGGTGTTGCCCTCTGTAAACAGCAGGTGCTCAGGATTGTTGATCTGCGTGATAACCTTCTGGGCTTCCTCAGCGTTGATGTCCATAAAGCCGACATTCCAGCCCTCGCGGATGAATTTTCTGACTGCGGCCGCTCCGATTCCCATCGAGCCGCCAGTAATGAAGACGGTTTTCATATTTTCAAACATTATGTGTGACAGATTGTAAATATTTGTAAATTAATAATTTATATATTGCTAAAATAACAAATCAAGGAAAAACAATTGAGATTCACTCATGATTTACTCGTAAGGCGCACACACCGAGCGAGTCCAAATCACGTGCCAACTTGCTGCAAAACAGTGTCACCCCTTTGCGATTGAGATGGTTGGCATTATAAAAATACATGGTATCTTGACTGAGTTCGTCGTAGGTGTAATCCAATAGCGGGAAACCGTATTTCTGTCCGAGTTTTTCATACATTTTTCGCATTTCACGCATTCCTTTCACCTTTTCGGTCGCCCCGATATAGTAGGGAGCCAAAACCAGGACCACCTGCACGTTTTCGGCTTTGCATTGCGCCAAAAATTCATCAAACATACGAATGCAGGCGGTGTCGCGGTCCCAAGTGATACTTTCCCTTTTTGCTAATTCCGTTCCATCCCACTTTTTATCATAACTTACAAATCCCTTATACACAAATTGTTCTGGATTATCGTAGTAGGATTTTCGCCTTAGGATTGTTTGAATGGTTTGTTGATAATCGAGGTAACGCCAGCAAGGAACGAACCTGTCCGCCCAGGTGAAACCCTCTTTTTCATGCACCAAGTTCCACAGGTATGAGTCGTACAGATAGGGGGTAAACTGTATTCTGTCGTAATTATTGCTTGGTTTCATGGTGCCGGCATGAACTTCATACAAAATGAGTTTTGGTTTTTGCTGATGTTGGCGGAACACCTTGTATTTAGTGATTTGCGTTTCAACGGAGCGTCCATTGGCCCCGAGGTTGTAACTGTTGATCTGGAGGAGGGAGTCCAAAATCCTCGGGCTGAACTGCACGTAAGCGCGCGACGAGCCCAAAATGACCGCATCGCTTTGAATATCAGTTTGATATATATCGTTCCAATTAGCAAAAGGCGAGCTTTTCAGCTGATGCAGCCGGTGTGTGATGAACACATCAAGCGACAGTGCCAGAAGGAAGAGCACAGCAAAAAACAAGACGGTTAGTTTCAGGAATTTCTTCATGGCTAAAATTGGAAATAGATAAAGGTTTCAGAGGTGATGTAGCAGAGGAAGATGACCAGGATCAGGGCGTAATAGATGGAGAATTTGAGGATGTGGGATCGGATGCCGCTCAGCTCGAGGGCGTGGGGTTTGTAGCGCTGCACCCATTCCACCACCAGAAGCGCAAGAATGCAGAGGATTGTGGGCCATATATCATCGCGGATCGGATTGTCCCACGGAGCGGTGACGAGGTGGCGAAAGTAATCGGCGGCCTGGGTGATGGTTTCGGCGCGGAAAAGAATCCAGCCGACAACGGCCAGAACGAAGGTAAGCAGCATTTGTCCGACCTCGCGCAAGGAAGGCAGCCGGCGGTTTTCGGCCACCGCACCTGTGTATTTACGATTTTTTCCTAACAGAATCAGTGGAAGGAAAAGCAGCGCATGATACGCGCCCCACGCCAGAAAAGTCCAGTTGGCGCCATGCCAGAAGCCACTGAGCAGAAAAATGACAAAGGTGTTGCGCACGATTTTCGACTTTGAAACGCGGCTGCCACCCAGCGGGATGTATACATAGTCGCGGAACCAAGTAGTGAGTGAGATGTGCCAACGGCGCCAGAACTCGGCGATGTCGCGGCTGAAATACGGGCAGTTGAAGTTGCGCATCAGCCGGATGCCGAACAGTTTGGCCGTTCCGATGGCGATGTCGGAATAACCGGAAAAGTCGCAATAGATTTGGACAGAGAAGAGGACGGCGGCGAGGGCGAGGGTGCTTCCGCTTTGGGTTTGATAGGAACCGAAAGTGGCATCCACAATCCGGGCGCAATTGTCGGCGATGGCTATTTTTTTGAAGAGCCCCCACAGTATTTGCCGCATGCCGTCAACGGCGGTGTCGCAGTCGAATCGGCGCGGCGCGGCGAACTGAGGAAGGAGGTTTGCGGCTCGTTCGATAGGGCCGGCGACCAACTGCGGGAAGAAGCTCACAAAGGCAAAAAACTGCACAATGTCGCGCACGGCCGGCAGCTTTTCCCGATAAACGTCAATACTGTAACTCAGGGCCTGAAAAGTGTAAAAACTGATACCGACGGGCAGGATGATTTTCAGCAGAAGCCCGTCGGTGTTGCCGCCCAAAAACAGGTTGGCAAACGAGGTGACGAAAAAGTCGTAATACTTGAAAACACCCAAAATGGCCAGATTGAGGCAGATATTTGATATGTGTACGACCTTGGCGGCAGGGCGATGCCGGTATTTCTCAATCAACAGTCCGCTGCCCCAGCTGCAAAACGAAGTGAAAGCGATAAGAAACAGAAAAATTTATCATAAAAAAACGAACCCTGTTCGCTTCATTTGCAAATCCCGATTTTCGGGCGCAAAAATAGCACTTTATTTCAACAAAAAAACCATTAGTGATGTAAAAAGATGTATCTTTGCGACCGAAATCTCTCCACTTATGACTGAGGAACCGAACACTGGAAATCGGCCGCCCGAAGCGGCGAAAAAGGGCTGTTTGGCGCTGCTGGTGCTGTTGGTGGCGCTTTTCCTGATTGGGCGCAACTGTTCGCACAATGCCGAGGAGAAAGAGGTCGCGCCCGCTCCAGCCGCCTCGCCAACGGAGCCAGCACCGCCGCCCAACACCTCATTGAGCGACACGCTGAAAGTTTCCACTCCGAAGACGCCCGCTGCGGAAAACCGTTCGCAATTCTCCCCCTTGGAGGCCTCGTGCGAGGAAGGCTACGCCGACGGCTATGAGAACGGTTATGCCTCCGGGCAGCGCGGACACTACTACGACCACGGCTATTACTACGGCGACGGCTCGAATACGGACCCGGCGGCGGTGGCCAAGTACCGCGAATGTTACGACGAGGGGTACCAGGACGGCTATTACGACGGGCAGGCGGAGTATTCGGCCGAGCAGGAGCGGGTGCGCGAGGAGGAAGAGCGACAAAGAGAACTTTACCGTTTCCCTTGGTAAGGAGTGAAGTAGCGGAAAGTCACAAGTCGGTCTCGGGTTTCCCCACATTTTCTCGTAAATTTCTCGGCAATGCGAAAGGCGGAATCCGCGGCTCCCGAAACGGAATCGCCTCCAATAAAAAAGAGCGAGTCTATAGCAGTTGTCCTATTCGATTTTATCCGATTTCGGTTGCGCGGCAAGTTTCCATCTGCGTCGTGGATGGATTTCCGCGTGCCGCGCTGGGGCTGCCGCGCGCTGCAACCCCAGGTGAGCGCGGGCACCAAAAGGCATCCTCAACATAGCGGTAGGAATAGTTCTTAGGACAACTTTAATATAGTTACCTTAAAAAAATCCCCTCGCGGGTGGGGCGAGGAGGCATGTCAAATCGTAATTACCACGCCTTCACCAAATCCATAAACTCGCTTTTGGTGTAAGCGCCATCTACTTTTCTTTCTTTGTAAACCAAGCAATATTTGTAGTTGTTTCCTGCCTTGCTCGCCCAAAGATTGCCTAACTTGATTTTCTTCTCGGCATCCAAATGGTCGCCTTTGGTTTCCAACAACACGATTTTGCCTTTTTTCGTCTTGATGATGAAATCCGGGTAATGATTGATGAAACCGTTGATACAGAAACCTTTTGAACGTTCTAAATTTCGTGTCCAAAACTCGACGTTTTCAAGATTTGCGACATCGTTGATGACTTCCCTCTCGAATCCGTCAATTTCGCCCTCTTTTTCGTAAAGCGATTTGGGCAGTCCGCTGATTGATTTTGATGGAATGATTTCGGCGGGCAAAAGATAGGTTTCTTCGGTGAAAATCAAATCCTTGTCAACCATATTGAGGAATTGCTTCTCTTTGTAATTATTGCTTAATTCCTTGATTTTCTGTTTAATTTTGTCAGCATACGAATATTCGTGGTTTAGCAAATCGGAAAACTGTTCATCGGTGAATCGTTCCAAAACGTGGGAAATGAATATCTCGATTTCCTTGTCGGGAATGGGATACATCTTGCCGATGATGTTTTTGAGCCGATAGGTGCAATTCTCTATTCGCTTGCCTTTCTTGCTTGGATCCAAAATGTATTCCACGATTCTTTCGTGAACAGAGCCTTCCACCTTTAAATACGTCGGCGCATATTTGTTATTTTCGTCAATATCAACACGATACATTGAAGTTTCCACGCTATTGAAATCAATGTTCGAATCTTCGTTGCCCAATTTGAAGTCGCGCAACAATTCTTCGGATTCGAAAAGTTTATGCGATTGCAATTCTGTAAACAATTCATTGGTCAGTTCTTGCGATGTATCATTGCTCAAAAACTGCGGTATTTTCAAGGATTTTGCTGATTCCTTGAAAACGTCTTTCATCTTGTAGGTCTTCACTTGATTTTCCAGTTCGGTTGGAATTTGAGGTTTATTGTTCTGATTTTTTGCTGACGCTTCTTTTTCGGCTTCGGCTTCAACTTTTTTCACTATTTCGTCAACATCGGTGTTCGATGTTTCTTCCACCGAATCCTGATTTCCTTCTTGAATTTCCGCATTCGCATTTTGCTGATTATCGGTAATTAAGAATGTTATTTTTGAAGAATCCAAATCGTCAACTTCCGTTGCGTTGTCGTTTTCCGGTTTTTGCGGCGCAAACAAATCGCCCTGCTCGGTTGACGGCACAACCACTTGTGGTTCTTTCGGTTTCTCGGGTTCGGCAATTTTGTAGTCGTTGTCGCTGAAACCCGCACGGTTCAGGCCTTTCACAATATTGTCGAGCGTGTCTAAGAATTTTGGCGACGCTGTAAGCACATAATTCATATTCAGCATCGGATTGGCGTTTCGGCGCACCCACGGCATTCGCAAAACGCGACCGAGAATCTGCTCAACATCGACCGACGAACTTTTGTCGGCCAACGATGCCAGAATGTAGG
>JAKSME010000124.1 GCA_024400785.1 Bacteroidales bacterium | reverse complement strand
TCGCAGCCGTTTTCCGTAGTGAACGTCTGTGTGTAATCGCCCGATTCGGTGTAAACTTCATTATTCCAAGTGTAACTTCCGCAGGCATGCTCAGCGAAATCAGCGTAATCCGTAGTAAGGATGGTCAGGTGCAGCGTAACCACGCTGTCGCAGCCGTTGGCCGCCGTGAAAGTCTGCGTGTACTCGCCCGACTGAGTGAGTATTTCGTTATTCCAAGTGTATGAACCGCAGGTTTCTTCTGTCAACTCCGAGGACGCACTTTCCAAGATGGTGAGACTGAGCGTGACGATGCTGTCGCAACCGTTTTGCGCGGAAAGGATAACCACCGGCGCGGTCATAGCCGTCAGTTCTTCGTGGGTATAACCGTTCCAGGTGAAGGTGTCCAGAATGTTGGCACAAACGGTGACTTCATCAACGGTCTCGGCAACATCGTGGACAGTGAGGTAGAGTTTGACAATGCTGTCGCAGGTTCCTTCGCGGGCGATGGTGTCAAAAAACTCGTACTCGCCGGCTTCTAACCCGCTGATTTCGAAACCATTTTCTACGTATCTTCCATTACTGCAAATCTCGGCGTTCAACTCGTTGATGAAAGATTCGCCTTGAGATAGCAGCAGCACTACGATGGAGTCGCAACCGCCGGCATTGGTGTAGTAATTCCAATATTCCCCGGGTTCAGTTTCCAAAAAGCCATTCAGATCATAAACCCCACCTTCGCAAATCTGCGCGTTGATGGTGTCGATGTCTTCATGATTCAAGGTCAAAACAAGCGTCAAGGTGTCCGTACAACCCCATTCGTTTTCACGATAGTCATAGTAGGTGCCAGAGGTTGTCAGTGTTTGCATATCGCCAAAACCTTCCCACGAATATTCCTCTCCACATATAGTCACCTCGTCTACCGTGTTGTAGCCATCTTGGATGTTGAGCGTAAGAATGACGGTGTTTTCGCATCCGAGGTCCGTCGGGTACGTAAATGTGTATTCGCCAGATTCACTGCCGATTTCGAAAACGGTGTCGTTGTACGTATACGGCAAGCTGCTTCGGCAAATGTTGATTTCTTCATTGTGAGTTTCATTGGAGATGGTGACATGGTAGGTAATCCAGTTTTCACAAGCATAACTGCCTTCATATTCGCTATAGTCAATGTACGAGTAATCGCCTGATTCATAGAATGTATATGGCTCGTAGAGTCCTGGAATATCCAAAGTGAGCGGTTGACAGCTGGTCAAATATCTGTGAGTGGTGTCGGTCTCTTCAACGGTAAGGTGAAGCTCGTAAAAGGTTGTGCAGAGGCCTTGTTCTAAGGTGTTGTAATAGGTGCCGGAAGTCGGATTTTCAATATAGAATCCAAAATCACTATATGCCTCATAACCATTATCTGTACAGAACTTTTCATAAAGAATGATGGTGTCGGTGGTTGTGGATTGATATTCAAGAAGGTCTGCGTGGTAGTCGATGCCGATGAAGTTGATGAAGGCAGCACCGCCGGTGAAGGCGAGGTAGAAGTAAGGATGGCCTTCTGTGGGACTCCAATACCAATAATCATAAGTTCCAGGTCCGATGGTGTAGGTTTCACCGGGAGTGCCGGCGGTCAGGTAGTTGTCTTTTGTTAGGGGAATGTCACTGAAGTATGGAGTGAAATCTCTCGGAGTCATTTCTGCGTTTGCTTCAATGTATAAGTATGAAATCCCACCGGGGAGGGGAGTGGTGTTGCGCATGCCGCCGCGACTGGCATTCATTTGCATGAAATCGCCAGAGGCATTGAATAGGTCGCAGTAACCGTGTATGGTGTCGTTCCAGTTGCCGGTGATGGCAGTCCATTCGTCTTCAGTTCCGTAAGCGGTAACGGTTTCTGCGAAACTGCTGCGGGTGATGTTGAAGTAGTCGAAAGGATGCGACTGACTTCGCGAATTACAGAAGATGGCATAGAAGGTAGTATCGGATGTGGGGGTGAATTCCTGATACAATGTCGGTTTGTTGGTTGTGGTGCCGGTAATGGAGTCGAGTGCCCACCCAACGAACTGAATGTCTTTGCAATCGTATCCGTATGGAAGTTCGATAGGTCTGTCGCCTTCGTTGAATATGATGGGTTCGATTTCTTCTTCGTTACCGCCAATGTTGAAAGTGACGGTGTAAATGGCCGGTTCAGCAGGGCGGAAAGTCGTCACGTCGCTGTAGGCCGTGTCGATGTCGTTGATGGCATAAGAACGGACGTAAATGGTTTCGCTTCCTCTATAATCGATCTCGAAAGAGAAATCCTCGCCGGCATCAATTGATGTGCCTATTTCAATGCTTTCTGAATCGTTGTTCAAGAGAATGTCAGGGCCGGCTCCTGCGATAAAACCGTAATGACGGATACTACATCCCTCATTGCCGACAGAGGCAACTGACGAGGTGATGACCGTGTTGTGAACGGCGTTCAGCTCCGTTGTACAGGCATTCATCGTGGGCGCTTCTGTGCATTCCAAAGCCTCACTCGCCTCCGCGAGATCGTTGACATTGCGCGGAACGAGGTTGAAAGTGTTGTTGAAACGATAAACCACAGCGGTAATATCTTGCGCAGTGGTGGGAATCTGTGTCCCAACGAGGTCGCTTTCCGCATAACGGAGGCGGACATTCACGCGCTCACTCTCATTGAGCGCATAATCGGTGCTGGCTGCAAATTCCCCCGTAGAGGCAAAAGTTACGTTTCTGACTTGCACCAGCTGGGCTTCATAGTCGGTGTCAATAGCGTCAATTGTGACAACTGCCGGCGCGATGATGCTGTCGTGGATGGTGGGAGCGCCGGGGTCAGCCACGGGGACAAATTCCAGCATCTGACTGTATGTGGTCAACTGGCCGACAAGGCCGCTCATAACGTCACCTTGCACGTAGGATGAAGTGATGGTTCCAGCGGCATCGTCAATGAGAATGCCGGCGGTGGCGTCCTGGATGAATTTCTGATTGCGCGATGCCCCGGTGTAGGTCACGACAGCATCGCTGTTCAGTCGGTACAATGTGGTGTTGTCGGCGGTAGCGGTGCGCAGTGCGGCGATGTCCTCAACGTTAACGGGCAGTGTGTAAACGGCTGTTCCTACGTTGCTGGCTTCTGTTCCGACCACGGCGATGGCTTTGATGGTCATGCTCTCGCTCACCGTTATTGGCGCGTCGTACACGTTGGCGTTTTCATCGGGTGTCGTTCCATCAACGGTATAATAAATGACCGCATTTTCATCGGCGCAACTGATGAAAACCTGCTGCGGGTAATAATAGGTTCCGCTGGCCACAGAAAAGGTGGGAGTGGCCACGGCCGCTTCCACCTCGACAAACTTGAAAAAGCGTGTCTGAGTGTTGATGATATTGTTGTGAATGCTTGTGTAGGAACGCCAATCGCTGTTGTGGTTGTACATTCCCACGTAGCGGTTGAGGCCCATCGCGTAAATGTAACCGCTGTTCATGGTGAACAGGTTCGTTGTGGTGGAAGATGATGTGGTGGTCCCTACCCGGAGGCCATTGTTGCTGCTGGTGCTGTAAAGCCACGTGGTGGCTCCGTTCGGGTGAAAACTGTACCCATCAACCGCATTCCCAGTGATGTTCCATTTCAGATTGTTGGGGACATCTCCAGTCAACTGCATGTTGTCGGCACTGAGCGTGATGGAAACTGCTCGCGGAGCACTCGTCGTCCCCCCATCGTTACTCATGGCTCGCCCGCTGGTGATGTCCACAATGACAAATACATCCGTAGCTGTCAATTCTTCAATGGAAACCTGCTCCCACGTCTGTGCATTCGCACCTAAGGTCAGTAGGCAAAACAACATTGTCCAAAGGTACTTTGCTTTGGGAAAAATCATCTTTTTCATAATGTAAATATTGATTAAATTTTTGATCGTCAAAATTTTTAGTCCAGGACAAAAAGTAAAATCCCAGTCAAATTTATTGCGCTACAATGATAGTTGTCAATAAATTTTGCTGGTGACATTGTCTTTTTTGTTTATTTTTTTTAAAAAAAGAATTGATATCCAATGATATATAAATAAAAAAAACTATATTGTTTTTCTTTTATAAATACCAATTAAGTGTGCAAAATTAAACAATTATCCGACACACCGAATGACTTCTTTGTAAAAAATGTCAAGCACTAAGAAAGATGGCAGAATTATTTCTTTTTCCTTACAGGGTCGCAGGTCAGGCCAATGCCGAGTTTTTTGAAGATTTTGTGGTCAACCTCGCTCAACATGGCCGTGGTATGCACCTGACAGCCATCAAGAAGCGGTAGACAGGCGAGGGCTTTGCTGCAGTTCTCGTCGTGCAGACTCAACATGGAGAGGGCGACGAGGACTTCATCGGTATGAAGCCGCGGATTCTTTCCGTGGAGCATGGAAACTTTCATCTTTTGGATGGGTTCTATCATCTCTTGGGGAATGAGTTCCACGCTGTGGTCGATGCCTGCGAGGTGTTTGGTCGCATTTAGCAGCAGTGCGGCACTTGGCCCGAGGAGAGAGCTGGTTTTAGCGGTGATGATGGTGCCGTCTTGCAGCTCGATGGCCGATGAAGTAACACCAGTTAACTCTTTGCGCTCGCGCGCAGCACCGACTACGCGGCGGTCTTCAGGAACGATTTTCGACATCTTCATCAACAATGAAATTTTGTTGACCTCGTTCTCTGTGGTTTTGCCGTCCACCACATTGCAGAGTGCAGTGAAGTAACGGCGGATGATTTCGGCATGCGAGGCTTCGCAGCATGCGGCGTCATCGCTAATGCAGAATCCCGCCATGTTGACACCCATGTCTGTAGGTGATTTGTACGGATTTTCTCCATAAATTCCTTCGAAAATCGCATTTAATACCGGAAAAATCTCAATGTCGCGATTGTAGTTGATGGCTGTTTTCCCGTATGCTTCCAAGTGGAACGGGTCAATCATATTCACATCGTTGAGGTCGGCAGTGGCCGCTTCGTAGGCCACGTTGACGGGATGTTTCAACGGAATACTCCAAATCGGGAAGGTCTCGAACTTGGCATAGCCCGCTTTCACCCCACGGCGGTTTTCTTGGTAAAGTTGGCTTAAACAAACGGCCATTTTCCCGCTGCCCGGACCGGGCGCGGTAACCACAACCAACGGTCGGGTGGTCTGCACGTAATCATTTCGCCCAAAACCGTCTTCCGAATCAATCAGATTGACATTGTTGGGATAGCCTTCAATTGTATAATGATAATAAACATGTATGCCCAAACGCTCCAAACGCTCTCGATATGCCTTGGCACTGGCCTGGCCATTGTAGTGGGTTATGACGACAGACGGACAAAACAACCCGCGACTTGTAAAAACGTCGTGCAAACGGAGGACATCTTCATCGTAGGTGATGCCAAGGTCGCCGCGGATTTTGTTGGTCTCGATGTCTACTGCACTGATGACGATGATGATTTCAGCATCATCTTTCAACTGCATGAGCATACGCAACTTGCTGTCGGGCTGGAAGCCGGGCAACACGCGACTTGCATGGTAGTCGTCAAATAATTTCCCTCCGAATTCAAGGTACAGCTTGTCACCGAATTGCGCAATGCGTTCCTTGATGTGTTCCGATTGAATTTTTAGATACTTTTCGTTGTCAAATCCGATTTTCATCATAATTCCGTGTGTTTTTAGATTAGTAATAAGTTGATAGTCAAAGTATAATCTCTATAGAGACAAAATACAAATCGGGTTGCAAAAATACAACTTTTTTGAAAATAATGCGGGAGGGCTGTGATTTGTGTTGGCTTTTCGCGCGCAGTGAGCCTGCGGGGAGTACGCTTGCTTTAGCCGATGATGGCTTTGCGGATACGGACCAACTTGGTGAGTAGGTCATCCAATTGACTGAGTGGTAACATGTTAGCTCCGTCGGAAAGCGCGTTTGCTGGGTCGGG
>JAKSME010000123.1 GCA_024400785.1 Bacteroidales bacterium | reverse complement strand
TGACCCACAAGACGCTGCAGGGCATTATCAGCCCCGAGACGCCCCGCCTCCGCGTGTTCAACAAGGTGGAAACCTGCGACGAAGCCCGCCGTACCGAACTGCAGGAAAACTATCCCGAAGCCATTCAGGTCAGCGCCAAGGAAAACATCGGCATGGAACTGCTGCGCACCGCCTTCAAGGAACAACTGTCCGCCTGGCACAAGAAGCGCGAGGCCGCTGCCGCCCAGATCAAGGAAGAAGTGGAATCGCCCTGGCCCGCCCACCCCGCCGAAAGCGTCTCGGACAAAAGCTTCAACAGCAACCGCGACGAAAACTGGAAAGAACCTGGGATTTACGAAGTCTAAAATCCATCAATACAAAAGGCCGCACCATTGAAGGTACGGCCCTGTTTTTTACTGCAACCATGCGTATTCTCAAGTACGTTTCCTGATCTAGTTTCCATCCTGAACTCCACCGGCACACCTCTCCAATCATAGGAAATTTTCAGGTTCTTGGACAAAACGGTGTATTAACTCATCACATTTTTTCATATATTTACAGATATGGCAGATGAAGAACTGAAAAAATACAGGCTATCATCCATGGAGGAGCCTTCCGACGAAATGCTGGAAGCCCTTATGGAAAAAGTCGGTGCAGCAGCACGTGAATCCTCCCGCAAGGCAGAAGAGGCTATGGATCGTATGCGTGCAGAAGTCGCTTCAAATATCGCCCAGAAAAAATTACGTCTTGGTTTGCTATGAGCGAAAAGAAACCGACACTATGCATTGTTGCCGGTCCAAACGGTTCCGGAAAGACTACTACGACCATTCAGTTGCTTGAAAATGAATGGGCCGCCGATAGCGTCTATATCAACCCGGACAACATCGCCCAAGAAATGTTCGGAAACTGGAATTCCCCCGAAGCAGTGCTAAAAGCAGCTCAGCATTCTACCGAACTTCGCTACAAATGCCTTGAAGAAAAGAAAAACTTCGTCTTTGAGACCGTTTTTTCCTCAGACGAGAAGCTTGAATTCATACGCAAGGCAAAAGACGCAGGATTCTTCATACGATTTTTCTTTGTATGCACAGAAAAGCCGTCAATTAACGTTCTTCGTGTAACAAACCGTTTCCTTACTGGCGGCCATGAAGTCCCTATTTCTAAAATCGTGACCCGCTACTACAAGTCACTAGCGAATGCTGCCGTCGCAATCTCCATAGTTGACAGAGCTTACATCTACGACAAT
The DNA here is from genome assembly GCA_024400785.1 of Bacteroidales bacterium. Classification (GTDB taxonomy): domain Bacteria; phylum Bacteroidota; class Bacteroidia; order Bacteroidales; family WCHB1-69; genus UBA1756. The sequence goes on along the minus strand of JAKSME010000123.1, from coordinate 4,737 downwards.
TCCGTCGACAATCAGTTGCCTAAGCTGATTTGCAGAATGGTTGACGGAGCCTTGTATAAGCAGTACGCCGAGATATTGCCCAATTGGGTTCAGGAACTGCTGTAATCAAGGCACTGTAACCCTAGGACATTCTTGTAATTTTAAAAGGCCGCACCATTGAAGGCGCGGCCCTTGTTTGTAGTGATAGTTATGGTTTTTCCTTAAGAGTATTACGCTTGACCATTGTTGTTTCTGAATCTTTTTTATTCACCTTTAATTTTTTCATATTTTCATCAAACAAATCATCCTCAGGATTATGAATAAAATCATGATTTAAATACTTATCCATTAAAATGAATTTCTCATCACGAGGTTTATTCATCAAAGCTCTGTCAAACTCATCATCATGTTCGTAATCAAATAATGTTCCACTTTTCATTTGTGCCGATACAACATCTGCATTTGTTTTCCAACCATGAGAATGCATCAACACAAATATCAACCAAAAGAAAAACGGAGGAACAAAAGACCAAACACAAATCTTTGGACATGGATCAAAGATGAGAATGTACGTTACCGAAAAAAAGACATATGCCAAAATATATAAGATACACCTTTTCATATCAAATCACTCTTTTTCAACTATAATGTCACCAACATCAACCCTACCACCGCCAAGACCTTCCGCAAACTCTTCTGCAGCACGTTGTGTCGGGAATGAATTACAATCTCCTCCATTGTTACAATTTGCGAAGCTGTTGTTAAAATCTTCAATAAAAGCTTCATCATCGACTTTTGAATACAAATCTGAAGCACCAAGCAAGGCCTCAAAAGCATTTAAGCCGACGGCCATTGTCTTTCCAACAGCTGCTGATCCTTCAATAATAATTCTTTCCGTAACATGCTGAGCTCCGGCTTCTCCTATTCCAATAGAAGCTCCACCAAGTCGATTTGTTCCCCCTGTAACAAATCCTTTTGTAGCGCCATATAAAGCAGTCGATCCTCCAACAAAAGCAGCTGCTGCCGTACCTGTTGTCAAAAGATATGCACCAACAATGGAAGCTGCAGCAACAGCAACGTCTCTTATCACCCATCCGACAGTAGCTTCGCTATAGCTCATTGGACGAATCTCATAAGATCCCCCTCGTTGCCTTACCATATAATTGCCCTCATTGTCAACACTTGAAATCGGATTCACTCCATTCCCCGCATACAGATACGGGCTTGCGAATTGTCTCTTGGGGTCCACGCTTGTCCACAATCCGAGCATGGGGTCGAGATACCTTGCACCGAAGTAGTTCAGCTCGGTTTCGTCGTCGCGTTCTTTGCGCTTCGCGCCAAGGCCCATCGGCTCGGCAATGAACATGCAAGCATGTTCGCAGCACTCGCCTCGAAGCCTTATCCCGGTGAAGTTCTCGGTCACCTTGTCGCCAGCGTCTGCGATCAGATCGATCTGTTCGCCGAAGGAGCGGTAGTCATAAGCTTTCTTCACTTCACCGAGGTCTGCAACGTCTGCGTTTGAGGAACCCTGGGTTCCATACACCAGCATGGTGGCGCCCAGATGATTTTTGAGGTACCATTCGAAGGTGGCGTTGCCGGAAGACGGCTTTTCGGCATCTTCCACGCCGTAGCGGCCCAGGCCCTGCGGCAAATTGACGACGACCTTGACTTCGGGGGATGCGGAACGGCGCATGGCTTCGCGCACCTCGGTGCCGATGCCGGTGTAGTGCGTCACATGGTCAAGGTACCAGTAGCCGAACTGATCGTCCTTGGCGTAGCGAGTCTTCGAGATGCGGCGGCCCGAGCCGTCGTAAGCCATCAGGAGCTTGTAGTCCTTGGAGTTGTCACCTGTTTCATGTAGGAATTCGACCGGCATACTTCTCCAATCATAGGAAATTTTCAGTTGCTCATAGACTTTTTTCGGCTAAAAATTACAATTATCACATCAATTCGGCGAGCACAACATTTGACACCAAACAATGAACGCAATTAACCAAACAAGAACCAGCCACGACTTTCTTGGTAAATATCGAATATGCACATTTATCGTTTCAATAAACAAGGCTACAGCCGAAACAACCAAAAACAGAATGACAAAGCAACGTATTACCCAAATCAAGCTAAAACAATCAAAAGAAGCGTCCAAAAAAAAATGTTGAATTTCAATCACAGCCTCGACGCACAGCGATAAAATACACAGGATTGACAATATTTTTGATGTCATTTTTGCCCCCTATCTACAAAACAAGCCGAATTCTTCACGTACAATTCATTTAAATCAAACCGATTTAATTTCTTGAACACAACTTTTTTCGAAAAGGGTTGTTCATCAACTCGAATACTATCAATTCGACCATCCTCATTGTTCAAATAATAAAAGACAGTATACTCATTGGGCTTATCGAAAACGAAAAACTCCAAACCAGGCGATTGTTGGAAGGGAACCAGAACAGATATTAACGGATGATATCCATTCCTATCTTTATACGCAAGCCCCCATTCATCCCTAACATCTCGATCGCCGCGATAATAATATTGCAAGCCATCAATTTTTTTCGGTTTTTTGTAATGATATATTTTTCTCCCTTCGATTTCACAAAAGGAAAGTTGACCATCAGCGTTTTGAGATTTCAATAGAGTATAAGGCTGTCCCTCAGAATATTCAGGTCTGCTACACATGCCTAAAAAAAGGACATTTGCCAGCGTAAATAAAACCACACCTAATTTAGTGAAATTTTCCCAAAATAAATAAACATTGCTGCTAAAATTTTCAAACATTTTTTTCACTATAATTTCTCTCTACGGGAACTATACAAGGTATTTTTCATCCTTTAAAAAACACTTATTTTAGCGAGGTTTTCCAAAATCACGAGAATAGCCCCAATCCTGCATTGATCGACTTGTATAATCTTCACAAGTTCCTCTACCGACACCACATCCAATGGCCCCATAGATTTGCATTTTTCTTCCCTGCTTTGACAAAGCGCCCCATCCAGCAGCTGCATCGGAAGCCACATGCATTCCTAGCCAAGTTAAACCATACTGATACGATGCAACACCACCCCACAAAGCATTGCCGGCATCACGAGCGGTCCTTATCGTACCATTTACAATTCCAACGGTATTTTCAGCGCCTTTATAGAACTGTGATTTAAAATCATATAATCCTCCTGAGCCCCATTCTCTGAATTCGGTCCATTTATTTTCATTAAACCAGGAATTCATCATTACATTTGCATTAGAGTTCATTCCGAAATCAAAAGATTCTCCCACCACATCAAAATCAATTCCATTACTCTTTGCGTAGAAATAACTACCTTGAGCGGGTTCTGCAAACACTTCTTGACGGCCATCAAAATAATTCAAATAAGCTAAAGCGGACCCCTCAGAATTATACTGCATTTCCGTAATTTCATTGCCTTCGCCGAGAAAGATATGCGTTTCATTCCCATCTGGGTCAATCGCTCCAATCGGATTCACGCCGTTCCCTGCATACAGATACGGGCTTGCAAATTGTCTTGCAGGATCCACGCTTGTCCACATTCCGAGCATTGGATCCAGATATCTTGCGCCGAAGTAGTTCAGATCGGTTTCGTCATCTAATTCCTTGCCGGTGAAGTTCTCGGTCACCTTGTCGGTGGGTTCCGCGAGGGAGACCTGCTCGCCGAAGGCGCGGTAGTCGTAGGCGGCCTTCACGCCACCCTTGTAGCCTGAATTGAACGGGTCGTTGTAGGCGGAAGCCGTACACGAGCATCGTGGAACCAAGGTGGTTTTTGAGGTAGAATTCGTCAGAATGCTCGTCTTCAACTCCATAGCGGCCGAGGCCATTGGGCATGTTCACCACGACCTTTGTTTTTTCCAGGGCGTTGTTACGGTAGTTTTCGCGGACCTCGGTGCCGATGCCTGTGTAGTGGGTCACGAGTTCCCGTTCCCAGTCAGCGGCGTATGTTCGCTCGGATGTCGCACCAGTGAATGTCTCGGATAGGCAGGCCTTGCGCTCACGGGTCTTGGACACACGTCTGCCGGAACCGTCGTATGCCATCAGCAGCCTTACGCTGTCCCTACTGCAACTACGCGTATTCTCAAGTACATTTCCTGATTTGCTTTCCATCCTGAACTCCACCGGCATTCCTCTCCAATCATAGGAAATTTTGAGGGACTTGGAATTTCTTTATGATCAGTTTCACCATTTCTTTTCAATAATGGTCATTGTTTTTAGGTTTATCAAATACTCTCCGCCACCATCTCCACGTAGCGAGCCCGATATTTTGCTTTTGGATGTATTGTCAAATTTTCCATTTTTCTTAAAAAAATACTCGTTTTCATTCAAATCAATACAAATGTATAGAATTTCTGAATTAATTTTATAAATATAGACCGATTCAAGGTAAAGGTCATTGCTACGCATTACACTTGGAGCATCGGCAACAGCCATATTGATGGCACGAAGTTCTCTTCCTGATAATGTATAGGATACGGCACTATCCATAGCAAAAAAAGACTCATGAGCTATTTGATACAGGTTCTTATTCTTTTCCTTTTTTACTATTTCGTTATATTGCATGAAATTCGGAAAATCCGCATATTTAGATTTAACTCTATGCTGATTTTCCAATAATTGAGCAAACAACATATTGGAACAGACAAGAACAAAAAAAATACTTCTAATCATATTTATCACTTTGTTAATTGTAAATCAGGATAATTGCATAAATGAGGGTCACTAGTAAAAATCTCATTTAACATCCTCTTCAAACT
>JAKSME010000122.1 GCA_024400785.1 Bacteroidales bacterium | reverse complement strand
GGACGTTATCGTTCTGTCGGGCCGCACACTCGCCGACCAACTCCAGATTCTCCAAAAACAGGGGTACAGCCGTCTCGTTTATAATAAAGAAATTGTTGACATCGACGACTTTTTGAAAGGGCGTAAACACTCTAAGTCCGTCGGGCTCTTCATTCTCATCGACCGTTTCAAAGCCTCTTCGCAAATGGATTTGAAAGCGCGTATTGCTGCTTCTGTAGAAGGCGCATTCAATGAGGGAAAAGGCAGTTGCACCATCCAAGTGGAAAATGACGGTACAGTGAAACAGAAAAATTTCAACGACATGATGGAAATGGACAGCAGTAGGTTCGAAGAGCCATCAGTCAATCTTTTCAGTTTCAACAATCCCTTTGGCGCCTGCCCCTCTTGCGGCGGTACGGGCATGGTTGAAGGTATTGATCCTGAATTGGTTATCCCAAATCCGGGGCTTTCTGTCTTTGAAGGCGCTGTCGCTTGTTGGCATGGGGAAAAACTTTCGGAATGGAAAGATTATTTTGTGAAATATGCGGTCAAGCACGACTTCCCACCGCATCGCGCCATTGAGGATTTAACGCCGGAAGAATATGATTTGCTTTGGAATGGCAATGACGCTTGGCACGTCCACGGTGTGAAACAATTTTTCGAATTTGTTGAAAGTCAGAAATATAAGATTCAGTATCGCGTTTTGGCCAGTCGCTACAGAGGAAGAACCGTTTGTCCGGACTGCCGAGGACTGCGTTTGCGCAAAGAAGCCGGTTATGTCTTGATTAATGGTAAATCGATTCTGCAACTCGTCGACATGCCCATTTCGGAGCTACATGAATTTTTTCAAAAGTTCGAGTTCAGCAACCGCAATGAGGAAAAAATTGCCAAACACATTCTTGTAGAATTGAAAAACCGGCTTTCATTTTTGATGGATGTCGGTTTGGGTTATTTAACCTTAAATCGTTCAGCCAGAACGCTTTCCGGTGGAGAATCGCAACGCATCAACCTTGCGGCTTCCTTGGGAAGTAGTTTGGTCGGTTCCATGTATATTTTGGATGAACCGAGCATCGGGTTGCACACCCGCGACACTGAGCGGCTGATTTCGGTACTGAAGCAGCTGCGCGACATCGGAAATACGGTGGTTGTGGTGGAACACGATGAGGAAATCATCCGTGCGGCTGACTATGTCATCGACATGGGTCCGCAGGCCGGGCGTTTGGGCGGTGAAATTGTGTTTGCCGGGACCTACGACAAGCTCATCTCCGATTCCAAAAACCTTACCGCTGCTTATATCCGGGGGATGGAAAATCCAGGCGCGTCCGATACTCTTCAGATCCCCGTTCCTTCCGTCCGCAGAAAATGGCGCAACTATGTGGAGATTATTGGTGCTAAAGAGCACAATCTCAAGAGTATAGATGTGAAAATTCCGTTGGAAGTCCTCACCGTGATTACGGGCGTGAGCGGTTCTGGGAAAAGCACGCTGATTAAAGACATTCTTTATCCGGGTGTTTGTAAATTACTGGAAGAAGGAAATATACGCGTTGGAAAACATAAATCCATCAATGCCGATATGAATCATATTTCGGAGGTTGTCATTGTGGACCAAAACCCGATTGGCAAGTCTTCTCGTTCCAATCCGGCCCTTTACATCAAAGCATACGATGAGATTCGCGAGCTTTTCGCTTCGCACCCGATGGCAAAACAACGGAATTACAAAACAGGTTTCTTCTCCTTCAACAGTCCCGGCGGCCGTTGTGAAGAATGCGAGGGCGAGGGCGTGATTCATGTCGGAATGCAGTTCATGGCCGATGTGGACATCCTATGCTCGGAATGCCATGGCAAGCGTTTCAAAGATGAGATCTTAGAGGTTAAAATCGAAGGGAAAGATGTGAATGACATTTTGGAAATGACTATTAACCAGGCGGTTGAGTTCTTTGAATCCATAGTTGGCAAATACAGAATTGCGGGTTCCATCGCCACCAAATTGCGTTATTTGCAGGATGTCGGTCTTGGTTATTTGAAGATGGGACAGTCGTCGCAGACGCTCTCTGGCGGAGAATCCCAGCGCGTGAAATTGGCGCTTTACCTCTCCCAAGGCGACAAAAAACAGAATGTGCTATTCATCTTCGATGAACCGACAACGGGCTTGCATTTTCATGACATTAACAAGCTGTATAGCGCTTTCAATCAGTTAATTGAGCGGGGAAATACTATCGTTGTCATCGAGCATAATCCCGAAATCATCAAGTGCGCCGACTGGATTGTGGACCTCGGTCCCGATGGTGGAGACAAGGGTGGGGAAGTGGTTTGCGCTGGCACCCCAGAGACGGTTATGCAGTGCCAAGTTTCTTTTACAGGTCAAGTTTTGAAAAACAAGTTAGGAAAATGAACATACATCAAATTGCAGTAGAGACGCTTCAATTGGAAGCAGAAGCAGTTAGCAATCTGCAAAACTTTGTAGATCAATCGTTTGAAGATTGTGTGCAAACGATTTTGAACATGAAAGGACGTTTGGTGGTGACGGGGATTGGCAAAAGTGCCATCATAGCGCAGAAGATTGTGGCTACAATGAATTCCACAGGCACACCGTCGGTTTTCATGCATGCCGCGGATGCCATCCACGGTGATTTGGGCATCATCCAACCCGACGACGTTGTTCTTTGTATCTCCAAAAGTGGCAATACCCCGGAAATCTCAGTGCTGATTCCCTTCTTGAAGATGAATGGCAACAAACTCATTGCCTTGGTGGGAAATACCACCTCTTTTTTGGCACAAGAGGCTGATTATGTGCTGAATAGCACAGTCCGGCAGGAGGCCTGCCCCAACAACCTCGCTCCCACATGCAGTGCCACGGCACAGTTGGCGATGGGCGATGCCCTGGCAAGTTGCCTCATTGCCTTGCGCGGTTTTACCTCACAAGATTTTGCCAAGTATCATCCAGGCGGGATTTTGGGTAAACGCTTGTATGTTAAGGTGGAAGACCTGTATAAGTTCAATGAGAAACCGCAGGGCGCAGCCACTGATGACATGCAGAAAGTAAGATTGGGAATCTCCGGAAAGTGCCTCGGTGTAACGGCCGTTGTTGAAAATGACACCGTTGTCGGGGCCATCACGGATGGGGACTTGCGCCGTATGTTGCAAAAAAATGCCGACTTGTCGCAACTTGTCGCCTCCGATATCATGACGCGAAATCCTAAAACCATCGCCTCACACACGCTCGTTGTAGAAGCACTGGACGTGATGAAGAAAAAACAAATTACAAACCTATTCGTGGTTGATGATGGTAAGTACCTGGGTGTCATCCACATCCACGACATTATCAAAGAAGGAATTTTCTAAAGAAACATGAAGTACATCTATACTATATTATTATTAGTTATAGCAAACATATTTATGACGTTTGCTTGGTATGGTCATTTGAAATTTAACACTGGCAATTTGGCTTTGCCATTAATCATTTTAATCAGTTGGGGAATCGCCCTCATTGAGTACTGCTTTCAAGTACCGGCCAACCGAATCGGTTACACTGAGTATGGAGGCCCATTCAACCTCTGGCAGCTAAAAGTTATTCAAGAAGCTATCACGCTGATAGTCTTTACGTTATTTACTGTTATCCTTTTCAAAAAAGAACACTTTACCTACAACCACCTCATTGGTTTTGGATTCTTGATTTTGGCGGTTTATTTCATTTTTAGGAAATAAGGAGACGAAAAAAGCTCTATCTTTGCGCGTTTTTTTGACTTAGTAGCATTTTTTTAATTATAAACCGACGAGCCAATGTGATAACTGGCAATTTTTTCAATGAAAAGAACAATTTACCTTCTTTTGACCTTGTTGGTACTGGCCTTTTGTGGTACATCCTGTATGACCACGCGTACCGCTGTGGGAAATTTTACGGAATCGAATGGTGAGATCTACCGTTATTCCAAGGCGAAACAATGTTATCTTTTTTGGGGGCTTATCCCTCTGGGAAGAACCAGTGCAGCAACCCCTCAGGAGCAACCTTGCCAGGTCAGAACCTCATTCAATTTTTGGGATGCCCTCATTAGCGGCATTACCGGTGGCATATTTTCTATGCAAACCATCAAAGTTTATGCAAAACGTCCCACGAATGGTACGGCTGAAATTGAAGCCATCAAACCAGAGCCCGTTGAAGATATTGGACAATAGAATGCTTGCGATTTATTACCTTCCTGCCTCGCTCCAATGCGGGGCTTTTTCTTATATGGTTCAATCACAGCGATTTCAATAATTCAGGACTTTTACATCTGCAAATACCATTTTCCGTCAATCTTCTTGGTTTTTGTCTTTTGGGTGATGGTTTTGCCGTTGCCGAAAGAAATGGTGGCGGTTACAACCGCGTTATCCCCGTTTTCCTCCACTTTGTCGATGGTGAAAGACTTGATTCCTCCATTTTTTTGGATGTTTCTTCCATAGATTTCGCAATAAAGTTGTACGGCATTGTGGCGGCCTTCCAATTCTTCGGGTTTGCAATCATAGTAGCAGCAGTCGGCTGCCTTATAGTAATTTTCTTTTTGAAGGGAAGAGAGAAATGACTTGGCTACCCCCTCGGGGTCGTTTTTTTTGCAGCTTACGCAAAACAGAAGTGCGAAAATTACGGTCGCGGAAAAGATGATTTTTTTCATAAAGAATTGGTTGATAATGTGTTATAAACTAATGTTTTTCAATAAGGGATGATATTCGCCAACGAGGCCAACTGCATTGGTGTTTCGGATGTTTTGGCAGATTTCGACGTAGTTCCGCGCATCTTGGAGCCCGAATCCTTCTCCGCCAAGGATTTTGCGGTAGGCTTCGGTGTGTAAGTCGGTGAAACCGTCGCTGAACTCGAAGACCTCGTTGTCGATGAGGATGGAGCGGTAGGTAGATTTGCCGGCAGCACGGACTTCGCTTGGCACGAAGTTGGCGTCAAGGCTTAGGAACCAGCGCACGCGAGCTCGTTGTAACTGAAGGTAACCTGCTGCAACAGAGGCGGATTTGTAATGCACGATATTCTCTTTTACGGTGCCGAAGATGTATGTCAACATATCGAAAAAGTGAACTCCGATGTTGGTGGTGATTCCGCCTGATTTGGCCATGTCAGCTTTCCAGGAATAGTAATACCAGCACCCGCGTCCCGTAATGTACGTTAAATCAATGTCATACACTTTGTCCTTCGGCCCATTGTCGATTTTTTCCTTCAATTTAATTACCGAAGGGTGAAGACGCAGTTGCAGAATGTGGTAGATTTTTTTGCCTGTATCCTGTTCTATATCTTCCAATCCATCAAGGTTCCAAGTGTTCAGTACCAACGGTTTCTCGCAGATGGCATCGGCCCCGTTGCGCAAAGCCAAACGTATGTGCGCATCGTGGAGGTAGTTCGGTGAACAAATGGAAACGTAGTCAACTTGCTGACCATCACCCTTTTTCGACAATCTGTATAGATGTCGGTCGAAGCGTTCGGTCTCCAGAAAAAGGGCGGCATCGGGGAAATAACGGTCAATAATCCCCACGCTGTCTGACTTGTCGAGCATGGCAACTAACTGGTTCCCGGTATCTTTGATGGCCTGCATGTGGCGCGGGGCAATGTAGCCAGCTGCACCAATTAACGCAAAATTATGCATGTATCTTGTTGATTGATAAAGTGTAGAATAGAAATATGGTCGTAATTCAAAAGTTTGCAAAGGTACAAAAAAAGTAAAAGAAGCTGCATTCACAAATTTACATTAAGTAAACAAAAACTTCTTATTAATATTGTATGTTTCTTAAAAAAAACGTATTTTTGCACGAATTTTAAATAAAATTATGATGATAAGAAACGTACTCCATGTTGCTTTGATGTTTTGCGTTGCAATCATCTGTAGCACAGTTATTTATGCTCAAGGTATCACTCCAGAGATGTTAGGAAAAATTCAAAAGTCCTACCAATCAAGTCCTGAAAACAAGGCCCTGCAAAATGCAATCGCGGGCAGCGATATCAA
>JAKSME010000121.1 GCA_024400785.1 Bacteroidales bacterium | reverse complement strand
TTCGACGTGACCAAAAACCTGAACAAAGAGCTCGGCATCTACAACGCCGACGATGAAAAGACTGCTGCCGACAACCTGCGGGAGTATGAGACCTACTTCAAGGCCATCGAGAAGGAGATTCCCGAGCTGGAGATGCGCTACAACAAAATCCTCCAACGCTTTGAAGAGGAGGGTATCGCCGACATTCAGGACTTCTTAGAACAGAAGATGAACCGCGAACAGGAGAAGGACATCTGCGAGCGGATTGTGAAAGTGGCCGAGAGCGTGAAATTCCGCTCCGAGTTCGACGCGCTGCTGCGACTATTCTTCGACATCTTCGACCTGCTGTTCAACGAGCCCACGACGCGCGGCAACTACTACGTGCCGGCCAGGCGCTTGGCCTATTTAGTGGCGCTCATCCGCTGGAACTACAAAGATGAAACGCTCGACCTGAAATGGGCGAGCGAGAAAGTGCACCGTCTTTTGGACAAATACCTGAAATCGGAGGGTGTGCGGGAAACCGTTCCCGAAGTGGATATCTTCTCCGATGACTTCCCGAAAATCATCAACAAGATGTATAAGAACCCGCAGACTATCGCCTCCGCGATGGCGCACCAGATCCGCGACCGCATCATCATCAAACTGGGCGAAGGACGCAACACCGCGCTGTACCAGACCGGATGGACAACATCCTCTCCATCTACGCCGACAACTGGGATGCGATGATTGTGGAGTTGGAGCATTTGCGGCAGGAGATGGCCCACCCGAAGCCGTCGGTAGTGAGCGAAGAGAAAGAGCCGTTCTACGACAAGCTGTGCCAGTGGGCGGGCGTGGATTTCGAGGAGCAACACGACCACATCGTAGCCCTTACCGACACCGTGATGCGCATCATTCTGGATGCGATGAGCATCCCGAACCTGTGGACCAAGCCGACGGACGTGGAAGCCTTGCGCGGCAATCTCGGCACTACGCTGCGATTCTCGGGCATTCTGGAGCTGAAACAGAACAGCGAGACCATTGTGAGCGAGCTCGTCAAGTTGGCGAAGAGCAACGAGAGCGTGCTAAGGAGGGGGGCGTAAGAAAATTGCATAATGTCGTAATAAATATTCTGTAGTGTCGTAATAAATGTCGTAATATTTGTATCTTTGCAAAAATTTCATTACGATGAAAAACTATTCGCAACTTGTTGATTTACTGGAAGAATATAATTTGATAGGTATTGCAGATCAGGTGGATTATTCCAAATTCTATCTGTATTCGCTGATTACCCACTCCACGGCTATTGAAGGTTCCACGGTGACGGAGCTGGAAAACCAGTTGCTTTTCGATGAAGGAATTGCCGCACCCAACCGTCCGATGGCGGAGCAATTGATGAATATGGACCTCAAAGCGGCGTATGAGGAGAGTTTCCGTTTAGCCCAAGCGCACACTGATTTTGATATTGCAGTGCTGCAACGGTTGTCTGCCCTGGTGATGAAAAATACGGGCAGCATCTATCATACCGCCTTGGGCGATTTCGATTCCAGCAAAGGCGAACTGCGTTTGCTGAACGTTTCTGCTGGCATTGGCGGGCCGTCGTATCTATCTTACCAAAAGGTTCCAACTCGCCTCGCAGAATTCTGTACTTGGCTCAATGAGCAGCGGCATCGTCTCCCCGCCGGTGCTGTTGACAACATCTATCAACTGAGTTTCGAAGCCCATTACCACCTTGTTTCCATCCATCCCTGGGTGGACGGAAATGGGCGAATGGCCCGCTTGGTAATGAACCAGATACAAATGGAATTCGGCGTGCTGCCTTCCAAAGTTCTGAAAGAACATAAAATCAATTATATCAAATCTTTACAAGAATCAAGAGAGAACGATGACATAAACATTTTCTGCCAATTCATGTCGGAGGAACACATCTCCAATGTAAAGGCAGAAATTGAGAATTACAAAAAATCAATTGACGGCGATGTCGTAATAAACCGTCGGCAGTTCAATGCCAATGTCGTAATAAATGAGCGCGAGGCACAAGTCTTGGAAATCCTGAGAAACGAAGAATCCGTTTCCGCCGCAAAACTGGCCGAACGTCTATCAATGAGTTCACGGCAAGCACAACGAATTCTGGCCTCATTGAAACAAAAAGGCGTAATCTGTCACGAAGGCAGCAACAAGAGTGGAAGTTGGATAATTGAAAATGATTAGCAATATGAAAATCGGTAGTTTGGACATAGAAATCCGTCGTTCGGCGCGCAAGAAAACCATTACGGTCAATGTTGAGCGCGATGGCAGCGTGAATGCCGTGGTTCCCGCCGGCTGTTCCGACGAGACCATTTACAAGGAACTGCTCGCCCGCGAATACACCATCTGCAAGCACGTCGCCAACCGCAAAGCCGTGAACAAGGCGCAGATCAACCGCCAATTCGTAAACGGACAGTCTTTTTTGTATATGGGGGAATCATATAATTTGGAAATTGTGGAAACTGCAAATAAACGCCGTCCAATCTCCCTGCATATCAACGACGACAAATTTATTCTGGACGAAAAACAGCTGCCCAAGGCACGAGAAACCTTCATCAAATTTTACAAGACATCTGGACGACCATACGTTGAGAAACGCGTGGCACATTTCGTCGAAATGGTAGGACACACGCCGTCTGCCATTTCCATCAGAGAATTAGGGGCGCACTGGGCGAGTTGCACGCCACAACAGAAAATCAACTTCCACTGGAAGTGTATTATGGCTCCGCCAAAAATCATCGACTATCTGATTGTCCATGAGCTCACTCATTTGAAATATCCCCAGCACACCCGACAGTTCTGGGATGCCGTTTTCAGCGTGATGCCCAACTACAAGGAATGCGAAGATTGGCTGCACGATTATGGCGTGACGCTGGATCTGTAATAAAAAATAGAGTATTATACTCCCTTCATCCTTCACAAAATCAGATACTATGAGTGCGACCCGATGGGCATCACGCACCATTCTAAATATGTTCGCTTTACGAAAGATGTTCAAAAAAGTGACCAAAAAAGTAGCCAAAAGAAATTTTTATAGTATCTTTGCCGCTTGAAAATCAATGCGAAAACACCTATGTATTCCCCTCCATTCACGATAACCGAGGAAATCAACAACCTTGCGGCTGCCATTGCCGAAATCGTCGGCAGGTTGGATGTCCTCAGCAATCAGGTCCCGCATCCACAATTGCGGAAAGCGAATCGGATCAAAACCATTCAGGCCTCCTTGGCCATCGAAAACAACAGTCTGAGTATTGACCAGGTGACGGCAATTTTGGAGGGAAAACACATCATCGGGAATCCTGCCGAGATTCAGGAAGTCACCAATGCCAACCAGGTTTATGAAATTCTTTTTCAACTCAATCCATTGGAAGAAAGCAGTTTGCTAAAAGCACACCGAATAATGATGAATGGATTGGTGAACGAATTTGGACGATACCGGAGCGGGGGAGTTGGCGTTTTTAGTGAAAAGGGCTGCGTGCATCTGGCACCGCCCGCAAATCGGGTCCCGAAACTGATGCACGACTTGTTTGAATGGGTGCAACAAAGCAAGGCGCACCCATTAATCAACAGTTGCGTTTTTCACTACGAATTGGAGTGCATACATCCTTTCGCCGACGGCAACGGACGAATGGGACGCCTCTGGCAAACACTGCTTCTGATGCGCTGGAAACCGCTGTTCGCCTGGCTTCCCGTAGAAACCATCCTCAAAGAAAACCAACAAAAATATTACGAAGCAATCCATCTTTCCGATAGCACGGCCAATAGCGCGCCCTTCATCGTTTTTATGCTGAACTGTCTTTTGAAAGCCCTAACGGTGATGCAAAAAAGTAACCAAGAAAGTAGCCATAAAAGTGACCAAAAAATATTGGCGGCCATCCGAAGCAATCCGACGATTACGATTGATGAGCTGAAAAAACAGACGGGGTTGTCGGAAAGCGGAATCAAAAAAATCATCCGCCAATTGAAGCAGTCCGGCATCCTTGAACGTGTTGGCGGCCGTAAAGGCGGAAGCTGGAGAACTGAAAACTGAAAAGGCGAGTTGAGACAAATGTCATAATAAGTCCCACCTATGTCGTAATAAATGTCATAATAACAAAAGGGTATCATCCGTCGCGAAGGCAGCAACAAGAACGGGAATTGGATTAAGAACCGTCCCAAAAGTGGAGAGACGCTGCGCGTCACGTCTCTACATAAAAAATCGGACACAAAATAATTTTCTTCATAAAATGTGTAATTTTGCAGAAAATTTTCTTCATAAAATGTGTAAATATTTATGAGACGAAAGATTATCAAGTATTTACAAGAATGGAAGGCCCAAAAAGACAGAAAACCACTTATCGTGAATGGTGCGCGGCAGGTGGGGAAGACCTATTCCGTGCGTGAAGAATGAAAGAATTGGATATAATAACTCACTAATCACCCTCCTCTATGCCATCCAAACCATTATACCGCAAAATCAACAAGGCTGTCACCAGACGCACGGAAATGTTCGGACCAAAGAAACGTGCCAAGCACGACCGGCACACCAAAGCCGGACAGCGCAAAAGCATGGGTAGCCAGAACAACTGGAAAAGTGAGATGAGCATGTACGACTACGCGCCGCTGTTTCAATTCCTGCTCAAAAAGGTGGGCTGCCACTGGGATGAGGTGTGGAAAGAATGCCAAGAACGCCTCAATATTATCGACCCCGTCCTCATTATGGTGGTCAATGTGGGACGCAACGGACTGATTGTGCCGTTTAACGAATATTCCAGCCCGCCGAAAAATACTTGGGAGGAAATATTGTGCGATTCTGATGTGGAGTCGGTGTACACACCTGATGTCGAGACGTTGCGCGCAACGTCTCTACCGCAATACTGGCCTTGTTTCCGTTCCGGTGAGGACCGTTATTTCTCCACCCTCTACGTGGATGAAAACCACCTGTTGCAATATGTGGACCCCAATTATATACCTGCCCCCCAGGGGGAATACTACAACGGCACCGAGACCTTCAACGGAAAACCGATAACGTACGAATGAGTTGAAAATGTCGTAATAAATACTATTTCTCCAAGCAAATTCTTATCAAAATAATTGTATTTTTGCATCGCAAATCCATAATGTAATAAATATATTATCTTATTGAAATAGAAATATTTAATAAAATACAAATACTGCTTTAATTGTCTGGAGTAATGTATAAAATCACTTTTGGAGATAAATAAAACACGGTTTTCAATATGGCAATAATTGGTAGGAAGAAAGAAATACGCGAACTCAAGGAACTGTACAACAGTGGGGAAGCCGAGTTAGTGGCGGTCTATGGCCGAAGACGTGTCGGAAAGACATATCTGATTGATCAATCTTTGGAGGGAAAATTTTCTTTTCGTCATGCGGGTTTGTCACCCATTGAAACAGAACAGGAAAAAAACAATGGTGCCAAAAGAGTAAATGTTCTAAAGCTTCAGCTGAAACATTTTTATATGTCTCTTCTGAAACAGGGCCTGCGCAAGTCGCATCAGCCGGAATCCTGGTTTGAGGCTTTCTATATGCTTGAGGAATTGCTTGAGTTGAAGGATAAGGCAGGAAAACGGCAATTGGTGTTTTTGGATGAGCTTCCTTGGATGGACACCCCGCGCTCTAACTTTATGAT
This sequence comes from Bacteroidales bacterium, assembly GCA_024400785.1. Lineage (GTDB taxonomy): Bacteria > Bacteroidota > Bacteroidia > Bacteroidales > WCHB1-69 > UBA1756. Next base: position 356 of record JAKSME010000121.1, on the reverse strand, counting down.
GGCTTTTGCGGGATTTTGGCATCCCTGGGCTTGTCATAGGAGCACTATGATGGTGGTTGTGTGTGGATCGGCAACGAGTTGGATACAGGATAATTTCATTAATAATCACGGCGGTTTGTATGGAAGGACAACGCGTGAGATACGTTTGGCCCCATTCACGCTGGGCGAGTGTGAACAATTCTACAAAAGCCGTGGCATTAAATGGTCGAAGTATGACATTGTACAAAGCTATATGGTGATGGGCGGAATCCCATACTATATGAAATATGTGGATAAGGGAATGAGTCTTGATCAGGCAGTAAACGCTTTGTTTTTTGACGACAAAGCAAGACATGAAGGAGAATATGACAGATTGT
>JAKSME010000120.1 GCA_024400785.1 Bacteroidales bacterium | reverse complement strand
CAAAGGCAAAAGCTGCCAAACGGCTGCGGTCTTCGAGATAAATGTCGATGAATGCGGTGTTACCTACAACTTTGGTTACATTGATGCGGATATCTTCATACAAACCTGTGGACCAGAGTTTTTTCAGCGTTTTTGAAATCTTTTCTCCCGGAATTTCTACGGATTCACCGACTTGGAAAGTGAGGAAACGACGGTCCAAACCTCCAGTTCCCGAAGTCGTAATGCCCCCGATTTCGTAAATTTGCGGATGGGCATAGTCAATTTGTACAGAGGAAACGCTATCACCAGAAGAGACGACAACTTGCGCGTAAGTGGTTGAAACACACGCAAGTAAAATGATATTCAGTACGAAAATTCTAAGCAGTCTCGTCAATGTGGTCGGTTTGTATTTAAGGGCGCAAATTTACAAAAAAAACTTATTTTTATTGCTTTGAAGCATTAATTTGTTCGCTGGTTTTTCCGAAGCGGCGTTCACGGCTTTGGTATTGAATGATGATGTCGCGTAGATGTTCTTCACTGAAGTCTGGCCAGAGAATGGGGGAGAAGAAAAGTTCGGCATAAGCGATTTGCCATAAAAGGAAGTTGCTGACACGTTGTTCTCCGCCGGTGCGGATCAGAATGTCGGGGTCGGGGAGGGCGTGTGTATAGAGGTTCTGCAAGATGATTTCATCGGAAATTTCTTTGGATGAAAGTTCTTGATTCTCAATCTTTTCTGCAATCTTCTTCATGCAGTTCTTGAGTTCGCTTCGGCCGCTGTAACTGAGTGCGAGGGTGAGCGTGATTCGGGTGTTGGCACTGGTCTGCCGGATGGCATCGTCAAGGCCTTGGCGGCACGGCAGTGGCAAATCTTCCAGGTTTCCGATGACATTCAAACGAACCTGGTTTTCCATCAATTGTGGCAGCTCGTCGTGCAGGGCGCTCACGAGCAGTGACATCAATGCGTCGACTTCTGCTTTGGGACGGTTCCAATTTTCGGTGGAAAAAGCATAAAGGGTGAGGTAGGGAATGCCCAGCCGACCGCACTCTCTGAGAATGCGTCTGACGGTGTTGGCGCCCTCTTTGTGCCCGAAGGTGCGGTCTAAGCCACGTTGTTTCGCCCAGCGCCCGTTGCCGTCCATGATAACGGCAATGTGTTGGGGCAGTCGGCTGGTGTCGATGGTATTAAGTCGTTCGTTCATAATGATTTAGTGCCCGTTTACGGCTTTTCTTTTCACGTTGGTTCTAATGTCGCACGACTTGTCCATATCGCCGAATTTGAACATGAAGACAACGCCTGCGAAGGAATAAAAATCCTTGTTGGTGGAGTTGCCACGGCCGGTGCCGGCGGTGTGCGTGAATTCTGATTTGTCGGCCAAACGGGCCACGACGGAGCCGCGATTTTCTTTCAGCGCCTGGTTGTCATAATAGTTGCCACTCACATCATCCAAGTAGTCGGTGAAAGTGAAACGCATTCCCCACTCGGCTCCGAGCGAGAAATATTTGCCAAAGGTAAAGCGGAAACCGAGGCCGAAGGGAATGGCGACATTGCACAGGGAATAATAATCTTTTTGCCCTTCAAATCCTTGTCCCTCAGTGCCTAAATGCTGCAATGCGTACCAAGTTCCATCAACATCCTGCGCTTGTGGATTGAAAGAGAAAACCGCGATGCCGCCAAAAAGGTAGGGGGAGAAAAAGTTCTTTCCTCTTTCGTGGTAAAGTTTGAAAAAGTTCAGCTCCGCCATTACCCCGATTTCTGTGATGGGTGACTTGAAACTCAGGTTACGTTCGTAATTCTTGTTCGTGATGGCGTCGTCACCTTCCACTTGTGCGAAGAGGATGTTGGCACGGATGGCCCAGCGAGGTGTGAAGTTATATCGGTACATGATTCCTCCCGCCGGCCGCGACATGCCAAAAACTTTTCGGGGATTCAAGTCGCCCAAATAGAAGGAAGCTCCTGCCATCGCACCTAATTCGGAATATTGTGCAAATCCTTGACAGACAAATAGTAACAGTAATACAGCAATGCTTATTCTCTTCATTTTACAATTTTATGCAAACTTTTCTAACGAAAGAAGCTTTATATTATTGCATCTTTTTTTTATAAAATCATTTATTTTTTTTAGTGAAAATGCGTGTGTTCAGTGTTCTTTTTTTGAGTAAAAAATTGTACTTTTGTCCGTTATTATAAAAAAAAATTATTTTTTCTAAATTACTGATTATGAAGGATATCGAATTGAACTCCCAAATCTATTATGTGGGTGTGAACGACCGTCGCACCGATCTTTTTGAAAATCACATGGAGTTGCCCAACGGGGTCTCTTATAATTCCTACCTGATTGTTGATGAAAAGGTCGCACTTATTGACCCTGTTGAAATGGGTTTTTTCGGAGAATATCTCGCAAAGATAAAGGCGATTTTGCAAGGGCGTTCTGTCGACTACCTTATTGTCAATCACGACGAGCCCGATCACAGCGGTTCAGTGGCGCTGCTTGCCAAAGAGTTTCCCCACATGGAAATAGTTGGCAATGCCAAAACCTTCGCGCCTCTCGAAGCTTTTTACGGACCGATTGATAATCAACATGTTGTGACCGACGGTGAAACGCTTTGTTTGGGGCGTCACACGCTTCAGTTCTTTTTAGCCCCCATGGTGCATTGGCCCGAGTCCATGGTTACTTTTGAACAAAGCACGGGCATTCTTTTCTCCAATGACGCTTTCGGCGGTTTCGGAGCGCTGAATGGCGCCATTTTTGACGACCAGGTGGATATCGCTTTTTATGAGGATGACATGCGCCGTTATTACGCCAACATTGTCGGTAAGGTTGCCAATCCGGCCATGAAAGCCATTCAGAAATTGGGCGGACTTCCCATCAAGATGATTGCTCCGTCGCACGGGCTTGTGTGGCGCGGGAATCCGGGTTGGGTGATTGGCAAATATTCGCAGTGGGGGCAGCATGTTGGTGAAGAGGGCGTGGTGATTGCCTACGGCTCAATGTATGGAAATACTGCCAGAATGGCAGAGATAGTGGCACAGGGCATCGCGGATGCCGGCATTTCCGCCATCCGCGTTTATGATGTAGCCCGCACCGAAACATCGTTCATTATTAGCGATATATGGAAATATAAAGGTGTCATCCTTGGTGCTTGCGCCCATTATGGAAACATGTTCCCCAATATGTCTCGACTGGTGCATGACCTCGGCCACTTCAAACCGCAAAACAAAGTTTTCGGACTGTTCGGCGGCATGAGCTGGAGCGGTGGAGGACTTCTGGCTCTTGCTAAGTGGGCTGAGGGAGCGGGCGTGACGCTTGTTTCTGAAAATGTTGAAGTTAAAGGCGCTCCCAGCCGCAAGGAAGATGCAGAACGCTTGTACAAACTGGGACAGACTGTCGGTCATGCTGTTAAAGATAATCATTAATCCCAATATTTTATTATGAGTTTGTATTTCATCGTTTCATTTATTTTTTTCGGTTTGTTAGCCGTAGTGTTGGACTTTTTGTTCATTCCCGGCGGCATTGTGGCTATCGGTGGAGTGTGCGCAATGATTGTCGGTGTCGTTTCCTCCTACCTTGGATATGGCCCTTTGGCGGGCACCATCACCTTGATTTGCACCTTGGTCTTTTCCACCTTGGTTTTGTGGTTGATTCTTCGCAGCAAAACCTGGCGCAAATGCGCTTTGGACACGAATATCGACGCAAAGGCCAACGAATTTGATAGCACGCGCGTCCATGTCGGCGCGGTCGGCCAGACCCTTTCCCGACTGGCACCGTCTGGCAAGGCCATTTTCGATGGCGAAACGGTGGAAGTCGTTTCTGCTTTCGGCTTGATTGACGAAAACAATTCGGTTACCGTAGAAAGAATTGAAGGAAATAAAATCATTGTTTCATTAACCAAATAAATTTTATCATGAACCTTTTAAATGTTTTACCCTTATTGATGGATGATTCTTCCACTATTATTATCGCTGTTGGTATTATCATATTGCTAATCATCTTTTTATGGATGGTTCCTGTTGGGCTCTGGTTCACCGCGTTGGTGTCGGGCGTCCATGTTTCTTTGATTCAGTTGGTTTTGATGCGGTGGAGGAAAGTTTCTCCCAATGTCATTGTCAATGCGATGATTATGGGTGCCAAAGCCGGCATCCCTATCAACCGTGATGAGTTGGAAGCCCACTACTTGGCCGGTGGACATGTAAAACCGGTGGTTAACGCCTTGGTTTCCGCTGGGAAAGCCAACATCCCGTTGGACTTCAAAGCCGCTGCCGCCATCGACCTCGCAGGCCGTAACGTGCTGGAAGCCATCCAGACCTCTGTCAATCCGAAAGTCATCAACACACCTCCGGTCGCCGCTGTGGCCAAAGATGGTATTCAGTTGATTGCCAAGGCCCGTGTTACGGTTCGCACCAACATCCGCCAGTTGGTCGGTGGGGCCGGCGAAGAAACCGTCATCGCCCGTGTCGGTGAAGGTATCGTTACAGCTATCGGTTCTGCTGCCACCTACAAATCCGTACTCGAAAATCCGGATTCTATCTCTAAAGTTGTGTTGACCAAGGGGTTAGACTCTGGAACCGCTTTCGAGATTCTTTCTATTGATATCGCAGACATCGACGTCGGAAAGAACATCGGTGCTATGTTGCAGATGGACCAAGCCAATGCAGATAAGAACATTGCCCAAGCAAAGGCGGAAGAACGTCGCGTGATGGCCATCGCACAAGAACAGGAAATGAAAGCGAAGGCACAAGAAGCGCGCGCCAAAGTCATCTTGGCAGAAGCAGAAGTTCCGCTTGCTCTCGCTGACGCTTTCAGAAATGGTAATCTCGGTGTGATGGATTATTATAAACTTGAAAACATCAAGGCCGACACCGAAATGCGCGGTTCCATCGGCAAAACCGTCACCCCTGCAACTCCGCAACAAAAGAAAAATTTATAAAACTTTAAAAAATGAAAAAGACATTATTCGTTATAATTTTGGCTATGGCTTCACTTTTCACTTTACAAGCACAGGACATTCAACTTCCGGAACCTCAACGCGATGGAGGACTTCCTTTGATGGAAGCCCTGCAGCAAAGAAGCACACAGCGCGAATTTTCCGACAAGGCATTGGAGCTCCAAGAATTGTCGAATCTGTTATGGGCAGCCAACGGTGTCAACCGTCCCGATGGAAAGCGCACGGCGCCTTCCGCCCGCAACTGCCAGGAAATTGACATCTATGTCTACACCGAAAAGGCCGTTTATCTTTATCTCGCAGAGCAGAACAAGTTGCAACTCGTCGCCGAAGGCGATCATCGCAGCGATGCCGCCGTGCAGCCCTTCGCAGCTAAATGTCCCATCATCCTTATGTTTGTCGCTAATTACGACAAGATGAAGGGGATGGACAAAGATGCCCAGGAATTTTACGGTGCCACCGATGCCGGTTATGTGAGCCAGAATGTTTATCTCTATTGTGCTTCAGCAAAACTCAATACCGTTGTGCTGGGCAGTATTTACAGAGACAAAATCAAAGATTTATTGAAGTTTAATGGGAAGGCCATTTTGGGCCAACCGGTTGGCTATGCCAAATAACAAGAAATTGTGGTGAGATAGCAGATGGCAGAGAGAAAAATTGTTATAAAAGGCGCCAAAGTCAACAATCTCAAAAACATAAATGTAGAGATTCCGCAGGGTAAACTCGTAGTGGTTACTGGGCTTTCGGGGTCTGGCAAATCCTCGCTGGCTTTCGATACTTTGTATGCCGAAGGCCAGCGTCGTTATGTGGAGAGTTTGAGCTCTTATGCGCGCCAGTTCATGGGCCGAATTACCAAGCCGGATGTTGAGAGCATTGTCAATATCCCGCCAGCCATCGCTATAGAACAGCGAGTGATTTCACGAAATCCCCGCTCCACAGTCGGGACGGCCACGGAAATTTATGAATACCTCAAACTGTTCTATGCCCGCATCGGACGGACCTTTTCCCCTGAAAGTGGAAAGGAAGTCAAGCGCGAAACCGTTGCCGATGTGCTCAAATATGTGGCCGCCTTGCCCGATGGTGCCAAGGTTTATATCCTGGCTCCCGT
>JAKSME010000012.1 GCA_024400785.1 Bacteroidales bacterium | reverse complement strand
TTTGTATTGAGCTTCGATTGGATCAACTATGGTGAAAGTTGCTGCGACTACATCCAGGTATTCTTGGGTGAATTTGCAGCAGTGACGGCTGGCAGCAGCACTCCTCCAGCGGGTGCCACCCAATTGAATGCCACCAATCTCAATATGCAAGGTTCATGGCAGCACCTTGAATACATTTTGCCCGCCGCCGATTATGGTGGACAAATCCTCACCTTATATTTCTTATGGCATAATGATGGTTCTGTAGGGACAATGCCTCCGGGAGGTATCGACAATGTTTGTCTCCAGGCCTGTGTACCTTGCGACCAGCCCGTGGTTGCCGTTACCCCGGCCAGCGCGATTTTGTGTCAGGGCGCCAGTGCCACTTTCACCGCTTCTGCCACCGGCGGCAGCGGTACTGGCTACACCTTCGAATGGTCGCCTGCCAACACCCTCGATGTTTCTACCGGTCCGACCGTAACAGCTTCTCCGCAAGAAACCACCACCTACCGTGTGCGCGTTGAAGACAGCGAAGGTTGTGCCAAGACGGTCCGCGTTACGGCAGAGGTCTCCGGTACCCGTGTGAATGTTGAAGCGAACCCGGCCGGTTTCTGCATCGGACAGAACCAAACTGTCACCGTCACCGCAACACTTCACGCTGAAGGTTCTTGCAACGCATACAGCTATGCCTGGAGTACCGGCGCTGTGGGAACCAGCATCACCGTAAATCCCGATGTGACCACGGAATACACGGTTACAGCCACCCCCGCCGACCCAGCCTGCTGCGAAATCATCGCAAACACAACGGTCGCCGTTATGGACTGCTCCGCTGATGGCTGTCCGAGTGTAACTCCCGCTGAATTGGGAACCAACAACCCTGAAATCACCCTCGACTGCGCAACCCAGCAAGAAGTGACCCTTTGCGCTAACGTCTTGGCTACCGCCGTCGAAGCCGACGACTACTTTGTATTCCAGATTCCTTACGCTCCGCCGTTCGGCTACACCGATGGTAACCGCATCTTTGCCAATGCCTCCGACGATACTTGGAGTGAAGTGGTCCACCTGCCCTTTACTTTCTGTTATTATGGAAATACCTATACCGATGTTGTTGCTGGAGCGAACTCTGTGGCCACCTTCAACACGGCAGTTGCCAACAGCGGCTGCGCATGGTCTTACGATGAATCCATCCCTGATGCAGCACTTTTCCCGAACACCATCTTTGCTTGTTATCGTGATATTTATCCGTCAACGAGCGACTATGTGGCATCTACCGGTACCGGCGGCATCTTCGAAGGTGTACTCGGTGAATATCCCTGCAGATGCTACAAATTAAGCTTCAACAATATCAAATTGTTCTCCTGCACCTCAGTCACCACATTCTCCTCCATGATTGTTCTTTACGAAGGCACCAATATCATCGACATTTACCTGCGCGATGCACCAACCTGTATGGATTGGAACGACGGCAATGGTGTCATCGGCCTGCAGAATTCCGACTGTTCGCGCGGCATCACACCGCCCGGTCGCAACACCGGTCCGTGGACTGCACATGAAGAAGCTTGGCGTTTCATGCCAACGGGTCAGCCCAGCTATGATGTCACATGGTACGAAGGCACCGACACTTCAGCAGCTACCGGCATCGTTGTCGGACACGGAGACTTGCTGACAGTTGCTCCCGATGAAACCACTTTCTACACCGCTCGTTTGCAATACACTGCCTGCAACGGCGACGAGTTTGACCTCATCAATACCTGTCACGTCACTGTCAACAATGAGCGTCCGCCACTCCGCATCACCGCTTCCAAAGACACCCTTTGTCCCGATGAAGAGGTTACCATCCAAGCCACCAGCGAAGGCGCTGTCTCCTTCACCTGGAACACCGGCGATACCGTTTCGCACTTCACCCTCGTTCCCGACGACGTTGTCACCACGTACGTTTGCACCACCCTTTACGAAAATGGCTGTACTCGTACCGACAGCGTGACAGTTTACGCAGTCGCCACCATCGACCCGCCGACATTCGTTCTTGAACCCGCTGAAATCTGCGCCGGCGAAAGATCCACCATCACCTGTGAAAACGAATATGCAACCTACCGCTGGAGCAACGGAGGCAACACACAATCCATCACTGTGATGCCGCAAACAACAACTAACTATGCTTTAACCGTTGCTGACGAAGTAGGATGTAGTGCTTCCGCCGAAACCCAGATCATTGTTCATCCCAAACCGACTGCTGCTTTCGCGCCCGAACAATATCTCAATTTCTTGGAGGAGGGTGTCGCCGACGTTCAATTCATTGACTTCTCCGAAAATGCTGCCGGCTGGCTCTATGACTTTGGCGACCAATGGTCCAATTCCAACCAAGTCACCGACCAAAATCCGACTCACGCCTATACCCATTCAGGTATTTACACTGTAACCCAATGGGTAACTTCCGACTTCGGTTGCGCTGACTCCACCACCCATCTGGTTTCCATCCAGAAACCGTACTATTTCTACATTCCCAACTCCTTCACTCCCGATGGAGACGGCATCAACGAAATTTGGGTGCCGCTGGGCGAGGGCGTTGACGAAAGCAACTACGTTTGTATGATTTACGACCGCAACGGCCGCCTCATCTTCCAAACCAATAATTTGAGACAAGGCTGGGACGGCACCTGCAACGGCAAACCCGTTCCGCTCGGCGCATACGTTTATGTCATCCAAACCAGTTCAATGGATGCCGAACCCAAAGAATATATCGGAACTGTAACCGTTGTTCGGTAGTATATAAAATATATGTATAAAAAAAGGGTGACATCTGTGGTGTTACCCTTTTTTAGTTGAACTATTAAACGTAAAAGCGGTTAACCATTTTCACGTTTTAACGCTTAAACGAAATTAATTTTCTCCTTTGATACTCATTTTGAGTATGTTGACTTCAGCTTCGGTGAGGAAGCGCCAACTGCCTCTAGGAAGATCCTTCTTGGTGAGACCTGCGAAGATTACACGGTCGAGTTTTTCGACTCGATATTCCAAAGATTCAAACAAACGGCGCACGATGCGGTTGCGACCAGAGTGGATGGTAACACCGACTTCGTTCTTTTTTTCTCCCACGTATGCAATTTCATCCACCTGAATATCACCATCTTCCAATTCCAAACCGTTAGCGATTTTTTCCATATCGGAAGATTTGAGGCTTTTGTCGAGGGTTACGTGATAAATTTTACGAACTCCGCTACGCGGGTGTGTGAGTTTCTTTGCCATTTCACCATCGTTGGTGAAAAGGAGCAGGCCTGTGGTCATGCGGTCGAGACGGCCGACGGGATAGACGCGTTCTTTGCAGGCGCCCTTGATAAGCTGCATCACGTGGTTGCGATTAAACTCATCTTCCATCGTGGTAATATAGTCCTTCGGTTTGTTGAGGAGGATGTAAACGGGTTTTTCGCGTTGGAGCACTTTATCGCCGAAACGCACCTCATCGGTGGGGAGCACCTTGAAGCCCATTTCAGTAACGACCTTGCCGTTTACGGAAATAGCGCCGGCGGCGATGAGCGTATCAGCATCTCGGCGCGAGCAGACACCGGCGTTGGCGATGTATTTGTTGAGGCGGACGGGGCCCACCTGGTCTTCATATTCGAGGGAACGGACTTTCACTTTTTGAGGAGCGAAGCGGCCTTCGCTACGGCGTTTGGCAACGATTTCCGACAAGATGGCAGAATCGGCTGTGACATCGCGACGATGGGGGCGCTTTTCTTCCTGCGGACGGGCTTCTTCGGAACTGCGTCCTTTTGAGAAGGAGCGAGCGGGTTTGTCGCCGAAGGATCTTTTAGATTTGTCGAAAGACCTGCCGGGCTTGTCACCGAAAGACTTTTTCGGACGGTCTTTGGAGAAGCTGCGCTTGCGGTCGAAACGATTCGGACGTTCTTCTCTTTCTTCTGCGTCGCCATCAGCGGCGGGGCGATTGAAGGTGCGTTTTTTGGGAGCGCCACGGTGTTCAGAATTACCTGGACGAGGACCGCGTTGCTTATTGAAACTCCTCTTACTCTGAGAGTTATCGTTCATATTCATGCTAAAAAATATTTCTGCAAAGATACATTAATTTTGTGAATAAAATGTGTATAAAAATATTTTTAAGCAGGGGAATTTCATGTTGAAAAAAGTTGTACTTTTGCGCGCTTTTTTTGAAAGCATGAAAACGCAATATTAACATTTAGAAACGGAGGTTTTTTATCGCAACACAATTCAACAGACCCGTTATACGCCGAGGCGCACCTCAGAAAAAAGAGGCAGCACACAAGATTAACGAATTCATCACCGCACCAACTGTCAGAGTTGTAGGTGAGAACATGGAGCCACAAATCGTTTCCTTACGTGAAGCATTGGCAATTGCCGAACACGCAGGGCTTGACTTGGTAGAAATTTCACCCCAAGCCACTCCTCCCGTGTGCAAAGTGATGGACTACCAGAAATTCCTTTATGAACAAAAACGCAAGGAAAAAGAGCAAAAGGCAAAATCCGTCAAAGTTGTCGTGAAAGAAATCCGCATGGGCCCCCAGACCGACGACCACGATTTCGAATTCAAAACCAACCACGCCATCCGCTTTTTGAAGGAAGGGTGCAAAGTTAAGGTCGGAGTGTTCTTCAAAGGTCGTTCCATCGTTTACAAAGACCAAGGAGAGCTCATCTTGCTCAAATTCGCCCAAGCGGTCGAAGAATACGGCAAACCGGAACAGATGCCGAAATTGGAAGGGAAACGCATGTTCATCGTGATCAACCCCATCTCAACCAAGAAACAATAAAGTCAATTGCAACTCTCATATACATTAATCTTAAAAAAATACTGGAAATGCCAAAAGTAAAAACCAAAGCAGCCGTTAAAAAGAGATTCACTCTCACCGGCACTGGCAAGGTGAAAAGACACCACGCCTATCACAGCCACATTCTGACCAAAAAGACCAAGAAAAGAAAACGCAACTTGGCTTACAGTGCACTGGTTGATTCAACCATGGAAGCTACTGTAAAACAGATGCTCGGCTACTAATCAATTATTTATTAACTTTACCATCAGCAATTTAAGAGTTTTTAGTTTAAAACCGCTGACTTAAAGAAAGGAGAAAAAAATGTCAAGATCAGTCAATCACGTTGCTTCCAAAGCAAGAAGAAAAAAGATTTTGAACCGTACCAAAGGTTACTTTGGAAAACGGAAAAATGTCTGGACAGTTGCGAAAAACACCTGGGAAAAAGGACAACAATATGCTTATCGTGACCGCAAGGCCAAGAAAAGAGCATTTAGAAGTTTATGGATTACCCGTATCAACGCGGGTGTTCGCGAATATGGCTTATCCTATTCTGCCTTCATGGGCAGATTAGCAAAGAAGGACATTGCCCTCAACCGCAAAGCCCTCGCCGACCTCGCTATGAACAATCCTGAGGCATTCAAAGCGATCGTAGATCTGGTTAAGTAAATTAGCCATTCAATAAAGTAAAAGAGATGTTGCAATAGGAGCCGCCGAAACGCGGCTCTTTTTTTGTGCCGCCGCATGCCGCCGCACCGGCTAACCCTCCATCGTTACCGTCACGGCATCCAACTTGCCACCGGCGGCCAACATAGGAGTCAGCTTCGATATGGAAACCGACAAGCGCTCAATCTGCGGAAACCGCGCACGCAGCTGCTTGATGATACTCCCGCACATCGTTTCCAACAAACACACTTTTGCTTCCATAAGCTGCTTGATTACAGCATAAACTTGTTGATAATTAACAGTTTGTGTTAAATCATCCGTCTCCGCGGCATCTCCGATTTCACAATCCATGCTCACAGAAACAGAAAATCGGGTGCCGATGATTTTCTCTTCATCAAAGCACCCGATATATCCATAAAACTCCATATTGGAGAGGGAAATGTTAGTCTTCATTGGCCTGAGCTCTTTGTCTGGCACGCTTACGTTCAAGTTCGCTCAAAATTATCTTTCTGAGACGCAATGACTTGGGCGTGATTTCCAAATATTCGTCATCAGCGATGAACTCCATGTATTCTTCCAACGACAATTTTATGGCCGGAGCGATTCTCATCTTTTCATCCGAACCGGCAGCACGCATATTGCTGAGCTGCTTGGACTTACAAACATTGATAACGAGATCGTCCTGACGGATGTGCTCACCGATGACCTGTCCTTCGTAAACCATGTCGTTGGGGTCGATGAAGAAAGAGCCACGGTCTTGCAATTTGTTGATGGCGTATGGGAACGACTGACCAGTTTCCATGGAGATGAGCGCGCCACAATGACGCCCCGGGATATCACCCTTCCAAGGTTGGAATTCCAAGAAACGGTGCGACATGATGGCCTCACCCTCAGTAGCCGTAAGCACCTGGTTGCTCAGTCCGATCAAACCACGAGAGGGGATTTCGAAGTTGAGATGGACACGGTCGCCCAGAGTGTCCATTGAAGTCAAAGTGCCTTTTCTTCTTGAAACATAGTCTATTACACGACTGGAAAATTCTTCGGGGACCAAAACGGTAAGTTGTTCAATCGGTTCACACTTTTCACCGTTGATTTCTTTGATGATAACCTGCGGCTGTCCGACTTGGAGTTCGTAACCTTCGCGGCGCATGGTTTCGATCAGCACCGATAAATGGAGGATACCACGGCCGAACACGTTGAGACGGTCGGGAGAATCGGTTTCTTCGATGCGCATAGCGAGATTCTTTTCCAATTCGAGAAAAAGTCTGTCGCGGAGGTGACGAGAAGTCACATATTTGCCTTCCTTTCCAAAGAAGGGTGAGTTGTTAATGGTGAACAACATACTCATGGTCGGTTCATCGACCTTGATGGAGGGCAGAGGTTCTGGATTTTCGAAGTCGGCGATGGTGTCACCGATATCGAAATTGTCGAGACCGAGGACGGCGCAGATTTCGCCGGGATAGATGGTTTGTTTCATCTTTTCTTTTCCAAGTCCCTCAAAAACATACAGTTCCTTAATTTTAGACTGCACCTTGGATCCATCGCGTTTCACGAGAGTGACACTCTGGCCCCAGTCGAGTGTGCCACGGGTAAGTTTACCGATGGCGATACGGCCGACGTAGGAAGAGTAGTCGAGAGAGGAAATCATCATCTGCAAACTTCCTTCTTCATGTTTCGGGTCCGGGATGTACTCGATGATTTTGTCGAGCAGGTAGCTGACATCTTCGGTAGGAGTTTTCCAGTCGGGGCCCATCCAACCCTGCTTGGCAGAGCCGTAAACGGTGGGAAAATCAAGCTGTTCGTCGGTAGCACCGAGGTTGAACATCAGTTCAAAAACGGCCTCTTGAGCGAGTTCGGGATTACAATTGGGTTTATCCACCTTGTTGACAACCACGATCGGTTTGAGCCCCATTTCGATAGCCTTTTGACAGACGAAGCGGGTTTGCGGCATAGGGCCTTCAAGAGCGTCCACAATGAGGAGCACACCGTCTGCCATGTTCAACACACGCTCAACCTCACCGCCGAAGTCGCTGTGACCGGGGGTGTCGATGATGTTGATTTTGTAATCTTTGTATCTAACGGAAACGTTTTTCGACAAGATGGTGATGCCGCGTTCACGTTCAAGATCGTTGTTATCGAGGAGTAATTCCTGCTGTTGTTGGTCCTTACGGAAAAGATTGCTTTGATAAAGGAATCTGTCCACGAGGGTGGTTTTACCATGGTCGACGTGGGCAATAATTGCTACATTCTTGATTTTCTGCACTTTACACTAAATTTTATTCATTCTAAAACGAGGTGCAAAAGTACAAAAAAATTGTTTTTTTCTTTTCAATTTTTCCATTTTTTAAGAGAAAAACACACCTACTTTCCAATCACAATCCTATTTTGAGAGATGCCGGCAGAGGTTTGAATACGGACGATGTAGGTTCCAGCTGTCCAACCGTCGACATTGACAACCCATTGATTAGAATAAGGTAGCGCGCTATATACGCATTTCCCAAGCATGTCAAAAACCTGAACGACATCGATGGGCAAAACACTATTGGCAACCGTGAACTGTGTAACCGCGGGCACGGGGTAGATTTTCACATCCGACACATGGTCTTGAATTTCCGATGGGATGGTATCACCCGGGAGAAGGTACCAGAAAGCCAAACTGTCTTGCATCCAATTACGTATAGCACAAATATTTAGAGAGCTAATATAACCAGATGAGAGGAACGGTTGTGGATCGGTGTTCATATTAAATTCGGTACGATGGTGCGAGGGGGCGAAGCAAGCGTCATTAATATCCCCATGTGCGGCAGTGGTTCCTCCGGGGCGATAGATGTAGATTTCATCCAAAACGTCATTCCCGTTCCAACTGGCATTTCCCCACCCCTCAAAGTCGCGGTCGATGCGGTAAATGACAGCGCCGCCAGAGGGAAGGCTGTTTTCAAATTTCCCCCTCGGACTACGGAACTCGATAACAAAATACTCATCAGGGTCTTCCGACTGGATGCGATAGGCAATATGGTGCGGCGAGGCCGAGCTGACCGGGTAGAGCGTATATTGACCGGATTCGGTAAGCCACGGAATGTCTTCTTCCGACAGCCAATTTCCATACATGTACTTCATGTAAGCTCCCCAGTGCTGCGGTATTTGTCCATTCGAACCCATCAAATCCCACGGACCGACGGGAGTGAAATTGAGGCTGTCATCGTAATGATAAAGGTCGGGAGCGCCCAACGTGTGCGACATCTCGTGCGCCATGCACGAATTGCTGAAATACCAGGCATTATCGCTTAATTCAAAATTGAAATTCCAAACCAATCTGTCATTTAAATAGAACTCCTGTGTGTAAAGGCACCACATGTGAGGCCACAAAAGATCAGACCAACCGGCGACATCTCCAGAAACCAAAAAGCAGATGTTGTCTACCAATCCATCCTCATCGTAATCGATATTCAAATCTTGTGGAATCATGTGGTTATCATCAATATACTGCAACGCACGCAGTATCAGTCCGTGCTCGCGGGTAGTGCGGTTATCATCGGGGTCTGTCTCCTCATCGAGATAGCCCATAGGATTGGTTTCCGACCAAGGCATGTAGTATTCACGCGGATGGCTGTCTTCATAGGCCACAATGATGTCATTTGTGGATTGAGGAACAAGTAATGAATTGACATATAGGTTGTTATAAGAATTATATTTAAAATAGTTGTACATAGAATTTGCCACATGACTGGGAGTATCAGTAGAATCGTTAAACATCTGATTCACATCAGAATAGGTCTGATTGAAAGGTTGATCGCCGGCGAGATGGATAAATACGACAATATTGTTGATGGTGCCATGATTTTGTCCGCCATCGCGGTTCAGTTTCAGACGGGCGGGCACGTTAGCCATCATGCGGGCACGTTTCTGCTGATATTCCGCTGAAGAGATACGCACCTGTCGTTTCAAACCCACCTCCACCGGATTCACTTTCCCGGCAACAAAGTCGGTGCATACCACCTTGCCTTCCTCCATGGCGGCATAGACAAAATAGCCCGTTTGCGGGTTCTGAACAATGGTAAACCCTTCTGCGTCATGTAGATAGTGATAATATTCATCTCCCGATGCGAAACAATGCAGGGTGTCGCCGTTGGGTTGGATGAGCGTTTGTGGTACATTTTTCAGGTAAGCGGCGTTAGCGATTACCATCAGCCCCATGGCTAACAAAAGGGTAGCAACAATTTTTTTCATTATTTTTTAATTAATTGGTAATCAACTATTTTCAATATTTCTTCCGACATCATTTGAGCTGGAGTCGTTCCCATTTTATCTTGAGGTATTTTCAAATGAATAAGTTGGAATAGTTGCTTCCAATAAATAGGAAACGTTCCGTCAACTTTTTGGAAATTCATCGGATATTCACCAAAAAGCGGCACACCGTCAGCAACATAGCTATTTCTCACCAACTCACTGCAAAATTGAGCTTCTTTGTCTGAAGAGAAATAAATGTCATACGGCTGTCCGATGAACTGTTTGGCGTTTTCCACGAATTCCTTTGCATGGCGATTGTCCACCAACCTTTTGATGATAAAAAGCGGCATGGAGCCATCGAGCAGGGTAAAATCTGCCAAGAAGGTGTCGAGCGGATAGCGAGCGACGTTGTGTTTAAGGGTAGCGTCAATCACCCACGTTGAGTCGCCGACGACCTCGACCATAGCGACATGGATGACATTGAGCGAGTCGCCCGCACAAGTTTCCTCGTTGGCGGGAGGATTCACCGCCGCCGGATCCAAAGAATAGCTCATCGGAAGACCGACAAAAATCAAGTCTCCAGTTTCCAAATATTCTTCAACCGCCTGATTTTGTTTGAGTTGAGTGGCGGAATCGATTTCTTTTTTTCCACACGAAAACAACAGGAGCGACATCGCGAGAAAGAGACAAATACATTTCATGAATGGCTACTTTAGAAGTCGCAAAAATAGTGATTTTGTTTTTATACAAAGCAACCCATACTTACTATTTTTTATGTAAATTTGCACCCAAATTTTGCAAATGAAAAATGGCCGCTATTTCGTGATGATTTTACTGTGCTTACTTACCAGCACGGTTTTTGCGCAAGTTGGCGGCAAATACATTTATAACTTTCTCACTTTCAACAACTCAAGTCGCGTTGCCGGACTGGGAGGCGGACTGATTTCCGTTTACGACGACGACCCGACGTTGTTGCTCAACAATCCCTCGCTGATTGGGCAGCGCCATCATACTTCGTTGGAATTCAACGCGGTAGACTACTTCTCCAACGCTTCATACGGCTCCGCGCTTTACTCGCATACATTCAAAAAAGCAGGCAGTTTTGCCTTTGGAATGCAGTTTGTCAATTACGGAAAATTCGTTGAAACGGACGAATATGGCCTTGAAAACGGCTATTTTCACGCGGGCGACTATGCTGCAACCGTGGCTTGGGGCCGCCAACTCGACAGCTCTTTCTCTATCGGTGCAGACCTCAAGCTCATCTACTCCGCTTACGAATCATACCAATCCTTCGGCCTCGCTGTCGACGTGGCAGGCACTTACGTCAACCACAAAAAGCGGCTGGCACTTTCACTCATGGTGAAAAACATCGGCTCCCCCATCGTCAACTACGTGCCAGGGCAATTCGAAAAGCTCCCCTTCGACATTCAAATCGCCTTCTCCCAGCGTTTCAACTTTTTACCCGTCCGTTACCACATTTCATTACACCATCTTTATCGTTGGAATATGGCGTATGTTGGTGAGAATGACCCACTTTTGCAATATGATGCCATGACCGACGAGCCCATTTATCCCAGCAAAGCGGCACAATTCTTCGACAACTTCTTCCGACACATCAACTTCGCTATTGAAATCATCCCGGCAAAATTTCTCTCTTTCCAACTGGCTTACAACCACAACCGCCGACAAGAGATGCACATTCCCCAAAAACGCACCCTCGCCGGCTTTTCATACGGTTTTACCATCAACATTAAATCTATCAGATTTGGATTTTCCAGAGCCCATTATGCAACGGGCGCCACTCCCAATTTCTTCAATTTCTCATTGAATATCAATGAATTATCAAAAATTTCAAAAGAAAATAAAAACAAAAAACTACAACGGTTGGAGTAAAGTCATTCAAAGTCCGACCTAAATTGCACTCCCATGATTCCCTTTTCACCTCCAAGAATAGATGACAAAATCATAGCAGAAGTCACAGCAGCGCTCAATTCGGGTTGGATTACCACGGGACCGCGCGTTAAGAAGTTTGAGGAGCTACTCGCACGTTTTTGCGAAGTCAGCAACGTATTGTGTGTCAATTCAAACTCCGCTGGCATGGAGTTGATGCTGCACTGGTTCGGTGTCGGGCCCGGCGACGAAGTCATTGTGCCGGCATACACCTACTGTGCCACCGCCAACGTGGTAATGCATTGCGGAGCGACTCCTGTCATGGTGGATGTTAACGATGATTTCGATATCAACGTGGAAGCCGTTCGCCGCGCCATCACACCGCGCACCAAAGTCATCATGCCCGTGGATATTGCGGGATTTCCCTGCGACTACGATGCACTGAACGCCTTGGTTCGCGATCCGGAGGTGATGAAACTTTTCACACCGGTGACGGAAGCGCAACGCAGCCTCGGCCGTAGTTTATTGTTGGAAGATGCCGCACACTCCCTCGGCGCGCGCTACCACGGCAAAGCCCTCGGTAGCAACGCCGACATTGTTGTTTTCTCGTTCCACGCTGTGAAGAATCTCACTACCGCCGAAGGCGGCGCCATCGCGCTCAACCTTCCTGTTCCCTTCAACAACGAACAAGTTTACAAATATCTAAGAATCAAATCGTTGCACGGACAAAGCAAAGATGCGCTTGCGAAAACGCAAATTGGAAACTGGCGTTACGACGTTACCGAACCCGGTTACAAATGCAATATGACGGACGTTCTCGCAGCCATCGGCATTGTGGAGCTGGAGCGCTACGACGATGAAACCCTCGTCCGTCGCAAGCAAATTTTCGATGCCTACAGTGCCGCCTTCGCGAAAGATTCACACTTCCAAGTTCCTGTTTACGAGAGCGGGGACCGTGTCAGCTCATACCACGTTTATCCTCTGAGAATCAACGGGATAACGGAACAACAGCGCGATGAAATCATGCAGAAAATCTTTGCTCAGGAAGTTTCCGTCAACGTACACTTCATTCCCCTCCCCCTTCTCACCGCTTATAAAAAACAAGGTTACAACATTAACAACTACCCCGTAACCTACGACAATTACTCCCGTGAAATCTCACTCCCCGTTTACTACGACCTCACCAACGAGCAAGTTCAACAAGTCATCGATGCCGTTTTCAAAGCCGTCATCGAATCATAAAAAAGGTTTCATTTTATTCAACAAAATAATGTACCTTTGCGACATCATTAGAAATAATATAATTTGTTGATATAAAACAAGTTAAAAATGGCAGAAAAGAACAAGAATCCACAAGATGTGCAATATAGCAAGAAAAAAATCCGTGTTGCGCTGCTTTGCATCTCCGCAGTTTTGATTTTTTACATCGGAGCGAATTTCTTAAAAGGCGTTAGCATTTTCCACAAAAAAGCATATTATTATTGCGTAATGGAAGATGCCAGTGGCGTACAGCAGAACACCCCCGTATATTTGGCCGGTTACAAAATCGGTCAAGTTCAAGAAGTTGAATTGCTGAGCGCCAACCCGCCCCGCATCTGTGCCAAAATTATGCTTAGCGAACCTATTGACCTTCCCAAAGACAGCCAACTCAAACTCAAATCCAGCAGTATTTTGGGAGGCATGCAATTGGATGTGGTCCTGGGGAAAGCCACCGCATACTTTCAAAGCAACGACACCATCAAGTGCTTCAAAGAAGCAGGCATGCTTGACGGCATCGACGGCTTGAAAGACAAAATCGGCAGCGTGTTAGCATCTGTTGACACCATCGGCTTGGAAATCAAAGATTTAATGCATAAAGATGGCGGTGGAGAATCTCTTCGCAACACCCTCGCCAATATCGAAGATGCCACCGACAACCTCAACTCCATTCTCGCTGACAACAAAGATGAAGTCGGTGACCTCTTGGCCAGTCTGAAACGTTTTGGCACCACTTTAGACAATGCTTCTCCCAAGCTGAATGCCATTCTCGAAGACTTTGACAACATCGCCGACACGGTGGCGAAAGCTGATATTGCCGGCGTAATCACCAATGTCAACAGAACCATCAATGAGGTTGAAACTCTGGTAAAGAAGGCCAGCAACGGTGACGGCACCGTGGGAGCACTGCTCAATGATGATGGTTTGGTAAAGAAAATTGATGAGGCCATCAAGAGCTTGGACACGCTGTTGAAAGATGTCAAAGACAACCCGCGCCACTACTTGGCACCGCTGGGCGAAAAGAAAAAGAAATCGAAAAAGTAACAAACTGTCCAGCTGAAAGTTAGCCGTTTGTTTGAGTTACAAAAGGCTATAACGGCCAACCTTCCAGATAGCTGATTTTTTCAGTTTCAAAATCGATACTGAAGAATTTGCTTTCTTTCCCATTGCTCACCCCGATGAAGGGAGCTCGTAAAGTTTTATTGTAACGGCCCACCTGTTCCACCACTTGTTGTGTTAACGGCACATGCTGCGCCTTGCACTCAATCACCAATTGCGGTGTACCTAAATCATTGAAAACCACTAAGTCGTAACGGCGGGTGAGACCATTCACCGTAATTTTTCGCTCCACAGAAATATGAGAGGCGGGAATTCCACGACCTTCCACCATAAAACGGATCAGAAACTGACGAACCATCTCCTCAGGAGTCATCGGCACCCACCTTTGGCGGATTTCGTCAAAACATTCCATTTTATCACCGTTTTTACGCTGACGCATCTTTACAATTAAGGAATTAAGAAATTAATTTTCAATTATTTAGCGAATTACGGTAACTGTGCCGTGCAGTTCACGCGTGATGGCACCAGAGAGCGAATGCAGATGGACTTGACATACATAATAATATGTTCCGTCGGAGGAAGTTTGATGGGTGGACATATCCGTTCCATCCCAGTTAATATCAATATCATTGGTTTGAAATACCAGTCTTCCCCATCTGTTATATAGGTAAAAATCAACACCTTGCACATTTTCATACGGGAAAGGTGTCAAAATATCGTTGTACCCATCTCCGTTGGGGGTGAGGATATTGGGAAGTTCGTAAGAGAAACAGTCGTCAATATCAAAGCAAGTGGAATCTGAGCGAGCGGATAGATTTCCGACCGTATCAACGGCAGCGAGCGCGAAGCAACCGACAACGTAGGGCAATTCTGTCAGTTGATAGGTACAACTGCTGCCATAGCAGTCATCGGCGAGGTAGAAAGAATCGAGGATATAAAAATTCTCATCCAGGGTTGATTTATAGTAGATATAATATTGATACACATCGAGATAGGCAGAATCATTGGAAAAAGACCACGAAAGTTCCACGCTCTCGCAATCGGTGGTGACGGTCAATTCAGGAACTTCCGGAGGCGTCAAGTCGGCCGGCACGGCGCAATCTTTCTGCGAACGGTTAAAAAACGGCGCTATGGTGTCGGGTGCATAATAACCGCCGCACGAGCGAACACGATAGCAATAACTACGACCATTTTCCAGACCACTGTCAATATAGACCCGGTTATTTGTAACACCCACAGAATCAAATTGTTGCTCCGCCTCATTCCAACGATAAACTGCATATTCGGTATTAAGCCATGGAACTTCTTCCGTCCATTCCAATTGCAGCGCACGATCTAACGGAGTCAGCGACAAACGAAGGGAGGCCGCCGGGTCAGAAGTGCCGACAAGTTGCAAATCGCCATGAACACCAGCCCAAAGTTCAACTCGGTAAATATAGGTTAAGTCGCTGGTATTGAGCGACAAATCCGTAAATGTGGTATCCCGTAACGAAGTAGCGGTATGAACCAGCTGAAAGGTATCGGAAGCGAGAGTGGAGCGGCGATAGACACGATAGAGATAGTCTGGCCCGGGAAACTGGACAGTGTCTAATTCCGCGGCAGTCAGCCACTCCACAAAAATCGTCCCTTGTTCACTATCCGTCACATCAATATCGACATGGGTGATTCGGGGAACATCATTGTGCAAAACGGTGCAAACTTCATCCGAAACATAACTTTCAGAGCCATCGGGGAAGAAGGCCACCACGCGGTAACAATATTCGGTGCCGTGATATAGCGGAAGCACAGAGCCATCATCAACGAAGAAGTTGTCGTTCCAACTATATAGTTCACCAATCAACTGATAACCAGCATAATCAGGCAAACCCGTCTCGCAATTATCGGGTTCAAAATCGTAACTGCCCACACGGCGGTAAACCTTATACCCCGAAGCGTTGGCGCATTCGTGAAGTGCCCACGAGAGTTCGATGCTGTTGCCGACCGGTGTGGCCGCAAGGCTCTCCGGTTTCGGAGCTACAACCCTGATATTCACTGTTTTAAAAGCAGTCAATTCAACTTGCGGACCGTTATCTTGTGCCTTAAACAGCACGCTATAGGTGGCCAAACGGACGTGGTTGCAGCTGGTGTGCCAGGTAAAAAGTCCGGTAACAGGCGGCGGTCCTTGGGCGGGGGTGAAAGTGGCATGCGGCGTGGTTTGCGTCAGCACTCCCCCCGTGGCGGTGAGGCGGACGGAGGTGGAATTGGGATCGCTCGCCTCCACATAAAACTGCAGTGTTTCGCCCGCAGTAATACAGGTATCCTCAATTACACTGATGACCGGTGGCTGGTTGTTGCACGCCAAAATCGTAATCTGCATATCGCGCACCACAGAACCAATCAGCACCCCGTTGCGCCACTCCTGAATCAGAATGGCAATATTGTATTCACCAACGGCCATCGGCGAATCCCACGTTAAGTCTCCGGTGCGAGGATCAATGGAAATAAAATCGGTGGCACTCGGCAACGCATAGCCGGGAATGTTCTCTCCATCATAACCACGACAGGGTATCAAACTGTAACTCAAGCTGTCGCCATCGGCATCGTAAGCCCCCGGATTGTGATAATACGGAGTATGCACACAGCCGTTGTCAATCGGCGGGTTCAACAATTGCGGTGATGAATCACTGCCCAAAAACGGATTGATAACCAATATGGTTTCCAAGAAAAACGGAATAGTCACGGAGTTCGGAATGTTGACAATCCCGTTGTTTCGGTTAGGATCTTCAAAAGTGATGTGATACGTGCCCGTCGAAGGGAACGTGTGTTCGGTAATATAGACGTTGCGACTGATGTCGTTGTCCATATTGATTTTTTGGTAACGTGTTATAGTAGAATAATTTCCGTCTCCCCATACCACATCAATTTCGGGGCGGTCGGCGGCGCTGGGTGTATATGTATAAGTAATGATGGTGAACTCGTAAGTCAGACCGTTCACATGGCGATAGGTAATTTCGCCCGCACGCTGGTGAGTGGCCCATGCCGCGCATTGCCACAACACCAAAAGTCCGATGAGCCACCATTTTTTCATTTCAATCTGAGTTTTTGGTCTATGCTGATTTTCCCAGGATCAGAGATATTGTTCAGTTCCATCAATTTTTCCACCGAAACATTATTCTTTTTAGCGATGGCGTATAATGTATCTCCTTGTTTTACAATGTAATAACTTGAGTTACCCGCAGTGGTAGCCGGTTTGGATTCCGCAGGTTGTGAATCTGCGTTGGGTGCAACCTCATCGGTATCTGCGGAAAAGTCGAGCTCGGCTTTCGTGATGGTCAGCACATTGCTCAACAGCGCGCCGGTGGTAAAATCGACCATTTTTTCGGGGTCGAAATGTTCATATAGGAACCGCGTTTCGAAGTGGAGATGCACTCCGCTGGAGCGACCAGTGCTGCCAGCCATACCGATTTGCTGACCGGACGTCACCTTCTCGTTGGGTTTCACCATGATGGAATCCAAATGGGCATACACCGTTTCCAGACCATTGTAGTGGCGGACGACCACCGTTTTGCCATAGCTACTGAAATCGCGGGCCATGCGCACGACACCGTCGAAACAGGAATAAACAGGTTCGTCGAGGGTGGTTGCCAAATCGACACCGGTGTGCATTCCCGACTTTCTCTGCCCGTACTTACTGGTTAACTGACAGTTAGCACACGGCATCGAGAACGGATTGTTGTTTTCCACCAGTATCACCTTGATGTCGGCAGTATTTCCAAAAGATATTCCCAACGATTTGATTTTGATGTATTCCGTATTCCAATCTTGCAGATAAAGGTTATAAGATGGAATTTGGTAATCTTCTGTAATAAAATGCTCTGGATCAATAGGTTGTATTGCTGGCTCATCCGTTTTCGCCGGTTCCGCGCCATCGTAAGGATTCAGCACATCATCTTGTGCAAAAGATTGATTTACAATCATTAATAAAAAAAAGAAAAAGAGAATTGAAACTTTCTTCATATCTATTTAGACATTTTGTTAATGAGGTTCGTAGTAGAATAACCATCTACAAATGAGATAGTTGTAACAATACCGCCACGGGAGCGGACGAAGTCTGCGCCCACGATGTTGTCGAGGGTGTAATCGCCACCTTTGACAAGCACGTCGGGGCGAACGGTGTGGATGAGATTTTCCGGAGTATCTTCATCAAAAAGGATGACATAGTCTACACAAGCGAGGGAGGCCAGCAAGAAAGCGCGGTCGTTTTGGGTGTTGAGGGGGCGTTCTGGGCCTTTGAGACGGCGGACGGAGGCATCGGTGTTCAGGCCGACGACCAACAGATCTCCCAAATCGCGGGCTTGGGCGAGATAGACGGCGTGGCCTCGGTGCAGGATGTCAAAGCAGCCATTGGTAAACACCACACGTTGGCCAGAGGGGCGGAACCACTGTTCCTGAGTAATAATCTTTTTTTCTATTTCGCTAACAATCATCACTTTAACGATTATGCTTTACGTTTTACAAAAGCGGTTGCGATGAGGGAGAACAAACCGAGGACGAGAACTTGGAACGTTTGCACGCCCCAGCCAATCCAACCGGCAGCCAAACCGGGGGCATACATCTCCGTACCGCTATACAGAACGATCATGGCAGCGATAATCAGCGGATAGGTTCCGATACCGCCGGGACCGATAAGGAATCCGATATTTCCGATGGCGAACACACTGAAAACCATCACGAAACTATAATCGCTGACGAAATCAAAGACTTGGAAGCAAAAAACGGTTTCCAAAACCCACAAAACCCAAATAAACAAAGAGTAAAAGATGAACAAACCGGGCTTTTTCACATCTTTTATAGAAATCAACCCCTGCCAAATTCCGACAAAGAAATCTTTGATTTTCACAAAAAATTTCACTTGGGCTAATTTTTTTCTGGTTAAAATTGCAACAACAATCAGCACAACCAAAGCCGCGAGCACGACATAAAGTGTGTAGTTGTGAGCCATGGAGGAGAATTTGGCCTGCATGGACTCTCGCAGCGTCATGCCACCGACATCGAGGGAGTCGAGCAAGCCCGTATTCAGGAAAAACGCCGTCACCAAGATGGCAACCATGATGATGAAATCGACGGCCCTCTCGGAAACCACCGTTCCCAAAGATTTCTCAAAAGGAACCTTTTCATAACGCTGAAGGAAGCTGCATCGCAACACCTCACCCAGACGAGGAAATACATAATTCGCTAAGTAACAAACCATTACAGAATAAAAAACCATACTTCGACGAGTTTCATATCCCAATGGTTGTAGCAATTGTCGGTTTCTTAAAGCACGGATGTAATTGGAAAAACCTCCGACGAAAAAGGCCAAGAAGAGCCACACCCAAGCCGAACCTTTCGTCACTTGAGCGGCAGCCGACTTTAACTGTTCAACATCTTCCGGGGTCAATTTCCGCACCGAAATCCACACAAAAAAGACACCGACACCTGCGAAAATCAAAAATTTCAGTACCTTCTTGACGACTTCCTTTATTGAAATCTTATTCTTCTCCATTTTATTAAAATAAGAGTGCAAAAGTACACTTTTTTCACGTATTTTTCCCTTCTTTATTTAGAAAAAAAAGTTGTATTTTTGCAAGTCATAATTTGGTTTTTCGTCCCATGCGACATAAAAGAATAATCTTCCTCATTTGTTGGTCAATCGTGCTGACAGTTCTGATCGGGCTGCTTTGTTTCAGTCTGTACCGCCTTTACCAGCAGGCCGAAAAGGCGCAAAAGATTTCTTTTACCGGAAAAGTATTGGATGCGGGGCATGACATTGCCGACAGCGTCAACCGAATCATCAACGAGGAATTGATGGCCGATACCGCCATCAGTCTGGCCAACAAAGTGGACAAACACAATGGGCAGCACACACTGATAGTGATGGACAACGGGGTTCCGCACGCCATCATCGCGGAAACCGTGGCGGCATACCGCGACAACATCGTTATTTCCGACCACGACACCAGCTATCTCACCTCCGACGACAGTACCAAGCGGCTCGTCATCATCGACACCGTCACCAGCGGCCACTCCATCTATACCGACTCCATCATCCGCCGCATCAACTCCCAAAAATTTCTCGACATCATCACGCAGATTCTCAAATCCTATGGCATGGACATCTACTGTGAATTCGGCATTTACAACCTGCCGAAAAACCAGTTCGCCATCCGTACCAGGTTGATGAACAACGACATTCTCGACAAAGAGGCTTATGTCTTCCCCCTTCATACCGCCACCTCCGAGATCTACACCCATTACCTTGCGCTCTACTTCCCTACCGAGCGTGCCTTCTTCCTCCAAAAAATGCTATACATCGTGCTGCCCATTATTGGCATCATCGCCCTGTTGGCTCTGCTTCTGCTCATACTCATCATCACCCTCACACAACAAAAGCACAACCACGATGTCACCAACGACTTCATCAACAACATGACGCACGAGTTCAAAACGCCGATTTCCACGATTTCGTTAGCCTGTGAAGCCATGTCGGATGAATCCATCCAAACCGACGCCGATACGCAAAAGGCCTATGTTTCCATGATTCGCGATGAAAATGAGCGACTCCAGAAGATGGTCACCAACATCCTTCAACTCGCACAACTCAAAAAAGGCCAACTGAAAATCAACCCCGAAGACATCAACATCCACGGGCTTCTCAACAGCATCATCCGCAGCTTCTCCCTCCAAGTATCAAACCTCGGTGGGCAACTCACCACCCGCTTCAATGCAGAAATGCCCATCATCTCCGGCGACAAGTCGCACATCGAAAGCATCTTCATCAACCTTATCGAAAACGCTCTCAAATACTGTGACAAAAAACCCGAAATCGTCGTCAGCACCTGGAGCGAAAAAGACATGATCGTCACCTCCATCACCGACAACGGAATCGGTATTTCCAAAAAGAACATCAAACACATTTTCGACGAATTCTACCGTATCACGAAAGCCGGCAACGTGCACAACAACAAAGGTTACGGCCTCGGTTTGAATTATGTCAAGAAAATCGCCCAGCTCCACAACGGGCATGTCCGCGTGAAAAGCACCGTGGGAAAGGGCACCACATTTTACATCTATCTTCCGATTAAAAACATTAACAAATAGCCTATGGAAACCTGTAAGATTTTATTAGCAGAAGACGACGTCAACTTGGGAAAAGTACTCACCACCTATCTCAATGCCAAAGGTTTTGAGGTGATGCATGCCAACAACGGCGAAGTCGCATACGAAATGTTCTGTTCCTATGACTTCGGCATCTGCCTCGTTGACGTCATGATGCCCATACAAGACGGATTCACACTGGCCAAAAGCATCCGCAAAGTCGACTCCAAAATTCCGATTATCTTCTTGACTGCCAAGAGTATGCAGGAAGACATTCTCACTGGTCTCTCCATTGGAGACGACTATATCACAAAACCCTTCTCCATGGAGGTGTTGCTCGCCCGCATCCAAACCGTTTTGCGCCGCGTCAACAATACCGAAGTCGCTCCCGACACGCCGCTCGCCGTTGGCTGTCTTGCCTTCGATCCCATCAAACAAACCCTTTCCAAAAATGGAGAAGTGGTTGAAAAGCTCACCTCCAGAGAGGTCGAACTTCTTTCCATGCTCCTGGAAAAGAAAAACGGAATCCTCGAGCGTGGTTTTGCCCTCAAGAAAATCTGGGGCGACGACAGTTTCTACAACGCACGAAGCATGGACGTTTACATCGCCAAATTGCGTCAGAAGTTCAAACTGCACGATCCCAACATCAGTATCATTAACGTCCACAGCATCGGTTTCAAACTCACTTTCTAAATTTCCTCCTCCCTCATAACATCCCCATGCTGAGGTTCATCCTGAAAAGAATTGGTTACGGATTGTTGCTCCTCTTTGGAGTGATTACGCTCGTATTCTTTCTTTTTGCCGTCCTCCCCACCGACCCGGTCAGTGAGATCATGGGGCAGCACAGCGACAAAAAAACCGAGGACGCCATCCGTCACCAACTCGGGCTCGACCTGCCCATCGGGGTTCAATACCTGGCCTACCTCAATGACCTGGCCCCCATTTCCTGGCACAAAACACAGGATGCGGATGACTTCTTCTACCTCAATCCCAACAATTACCATTACACGAAAATCATCAATTTCAAAGCGTCTTCCATCGTTTTGAAGGCGCCATACCTGCGGCGTTCCTATCACGGCGACCGCCCCGTGGCCGACATCATCGCGGAGGCCTTTCCAAAAACCATGCTACTGGCCATCGTTTCCATCATCTTCGGAATCGTGGTCGGCATTTTTATCGGTGTGCTTTGCGCCATCTATCACGGCACCTGGTTCGACAAGGCCTCGCTGCTGATGGCCGTTCTCGGCATGTCGGCTCCTTCTTTCTTCGTCGCCATCCTGCTCGCATGGATTTTCGCCTTCCTGCTTGCCGACCACACCGGTCTGAGCATGTTCGGCAGTCTGTACTCCGTTGACGACTACGGCAACGGGGTTTTCATGGACCTCAAGAACATCATTCTACCCGCCATCACGTTAGGTATTAGACCGTTGGCCATCGTTATCGAGCTGACGAAGAATTCCGTTTTGGATGTGATGTCGCAAGATTACATCCGCACGGCGAAGGCGAAAGGTGTGACACCGGCACGCATCATGCTCAAGCACGCGCTCAAAAATGCCCTCAATCCCGTGGTTACCGCCATTTCCGGATGGCTGGCGGGCTTGCTGGCAGGTGCGGTTTTTGTGGAATACATTTTCGACTGGAAAGGAATGGGCATCGTCATCGTTGATGCCCTCAACCAAAACGACCTGCCCGTCTTGATGGGTTCGTTGCTATACATTTCGATTATCCTGGTGATTATCAATATTATAGTAGATATCGTCTACGGATGGCTCGACCCAAGAGTTAAAACCGCTTAATTTTCAGAAACTTATAAATAAATAAACATCATAATTAACCAAAAAACAAAATCATGAAAGTTTTAGTCATCAACTGCGGAAGTTCTTCCTTGAAGTACCAACTCATCGACATGGCCAACAATGCCGAACTGAAAGCCAAAGGTTTGGTTGAACGTATCGGTTTGGAAATGGGCGAATTCACCCACAAACCCGTCGGCAAAGACAAATATTACACGCAGACTCCGATTCCGGACCATGCTGCCGGTATCAAACTCGTGTTGGATGCACTGACCGACCCGAAGATGGGTGTGATTTCCTCTTTGGATGAAATCGGTGCCGTCGGCCACCGCGTCGCCCATGGTGGAGAATACTTCAAAGCCAGCTGTCGCATCGATGCCAAAGCCATCGAAGAAATCGAAAAGCTCTGCAAGATTGCTCCTTTGCACAATCCCGCCAGCCTCGTGGGCATCAACTCCATGATGAAACTTTTACCGAACGTAACCCACGTTGCCGTTTTCGACACCTCTTTCCATCAGACCATGCCGCCGCAGGCTTATCTGTATGCCATTCCTTACAAATATTATGAAGAAGACAGAATCCGTCGTTACGGTTTCCACGGCACCAGCCACAAGTTTGTCGGTCCGCGCGCTGCCGAACTCGCCGGCGTGGATTACAACCACAGCAAAATCATCAGCTGCCACCTCGGCAGTGGTGCTTCCATCTGCGCCATCAAAGACGGCAAGAGCGTTGACACCTCCATGGGTTTCACTCCCGTTGAAGGTTTGGTCATGGGCACCCGCTGCGGCGACCTCGACCTCGGCGCGCTCATCCACATCGCTGAAAAAGAAGGCATGGACTTCAAACGCATGACCACCTTCATCAACAAGGAATGCGGTTTGAAGGGCGTTTCAGGCAAGGGCGTCGACATGCGCGACATCCGCGCGGGCAAAGATGCCGGCGACGAGCGTTCCACCTACGCTTTCGACATGTTCTCCTACAGAGTTAAGAAATACATCGGCGCATACGCAGCTGCCATGGGCGGTGTTGACGTAATCCTCTTCACCGGCGGTATCGGCGAAAACGCCTTCTTCCAGAGAGAACCCATCTGCGAAGGCCTCGAATTCCTCGGCGCCAAACTCGACAAAGAGAAAAACAAGACCGTCATTGGCGACGACGCCGTCATCTCCACTCCCGACTCAAAAGTCAAAATCGTGGTCGTGGCCACCAACGAAGAGTTGGTTATCGCTACCGACACTTATAACATTGCCATGGGCAAATAATCATCTATTTCCCTCCATACAAAAAAGTCCGGCAAATTCTGTCGGACTTTTTTTAATAAGTCTTATTTATGGAGATTGTTCCAAAACGGAAGTTGCGTTCTATCATATAACCACTCTGATCAAACACTTTGAAACCGCGAAGTTTCATTTCGGCCTCAAAATCGAAAAGCGGAGCTGTTTTCGAATAGTGTTTGGACTTCTTCATTACCTTTCTGAATTTACAATACCTCGTTGTTCCATCTCCCAAAACACATACCCACCAATTTTTCTTTTCATCTAACACATAAACACCATTAATCGCAACCGAATCAAGCAGTTCATTTTGTTTCTCATGATAAAAAAGTTGTACTGCAAGAATTGAGTCATTTCTTTTTCCATAACAAATCGGGGGAAAAGGGATATGGAATTCTTCCACAATTCCGTCAGTCCAGCACTGAATTTCAATAAAATTAGTGTCGGAATCATGGTCATTTGGGATTAAAACAGTATTCTGCGAAAATCCTATAAGTGGAAGAAAAACAAATATCAGAAGCAAGAGGAGATGTTTCATTGGGAGGAATGCTTGACCTGCAAAAATAGTACAATTTTTTAATTCTATTCCTCGCTGCTGCCAATAATACTGGAATTGTTGAACCCCTCACATCATCCTGACATCGGGAATGCTCGGAATGAAAGGTGCTTTGGCCTCAGTCTTCCTCACTCAGATTGTAATTCAACCTTTTCGAGGTTGCACATAGCGCGTCAAAAAAGGGGGATGTATTTTTTAATCGCGCACGCAGCGAACCGAATAAGCGCGGTGCTTGACGTTGTCGTCGCGGTAGACGCCTGTGGTGCTGGAGTACAACTCGCGGTCGTACGCACGGTCGCTATTGTCCTCGGTAGTGCTCCAGAAAAAGGCGGTATCGCCAAAATTGAAATAACTGCCGTTGTAAAGACCGGCAGGAAACGCTCCGAAGCCTGTGGCATTGTTGCTACTGGGATTATTGCCAACAGCACAGGTGTTGGTTGAACTGTTCCAACCCGTGGTGGAGGCCAACGCTTTGGCTATACTGCTTGTGCCGCCGCTGCAGCGATATTGACTCTGACTGCTTACATAATCGGTGAGCTGTGTCCATTCCGCATCGCTCGGCACATGCCAGCCATTCGGGCAGATACCCTGTATGCCGCTTGGATTGCTGGTAGATGAGGATAAGTTGCGCATCACGGCCGCCCAATTATACAAGAGTCCGTAAGTGGATGTGTCAGATGAGCTGTTATTCGGGTAGTACCAATAAGCAGTACCGGTGGAAGCGGTGCTGCCTTGTGAAATGGAGGTTTCATCGGCATACATGGTAGTTCGTAGGTTCTCCTTCATCCAGCACTGGTTCCCTATCTGCACCGTGTTGTAGGTGTTGCCGTCCACATCAGTGAGCGTGGGCGTTCCAGGGCAGGGAATTCCTTCATTGGGATTGATAACCGTACTGTAATCGACCAACAAGATGATGGTTTCTGACAGAATTTGCGTTTGGGCTACGATTTCTCCTTCTATTTCTTCTCCATCCACGCTTGCAAATCCCTTGTACGTCATCGCATCACCGTAGGCGAACGCGCGATTGATGGCACCGCGGGTGGCGTTTTTGGATAGAGCCGTTGAGCGCAACGTCTCTACGGAACCCACATATTCAATGCCGTTGTCTGTTCCTTTGCCGTTGTTCACCATCTTCACCGAGGATGTTCTTCCGTTTTGGCGGGCGGTGAGGAAATAGACGCCGGCATTGGCCACATTGATGCGGAATTGGTGCGTACCGGGTTGTAGAGACGCACGGCCGTGCGTCTCTACAATTTTCCCATTCACATCCGTAATTTCCATCGTCACCGCACCCGGTTCGGCCACGGTCA
Source organism: Bacteroidales bacterium (assembly GCA_024400785.1). Lineage (GTDB taxonomy): Bacteria > Bacteroidota > Bacteroidia > Bacteroidales > WCHB1-69 > UBA1756. Next base: position 4,160 of record JAKSME010000012.1, on the reverse strand, counting down.
GATTCACGTCGGTGGCGCCGTTGAACGGGTTGGGATTGTTCTGGGCAAGGCCGAAAGAGCCATCAACAGCGTAATCGGAAATGCCAGTGCCTACGGTCAGAATGGCCGTCGTGTCAGGGTAAATCAGCGTTTCCGTCCATCCCTGTGTTAGGTCTGTGATTTCAATGCGCGACAGCTGCACATACGCATTGGTGGTGGCATCCCGTCCGGTAAAAGTGAGCACAACCTGCTGCGCAAAAACGCTGGCGCACATCAATGCCAGCAGGGAAAGGGATAGTAATTTCTTCATAATATATCGTATAAATTGATTTTTTTGCCTAACTCACTTCTTGTTTTGCACAATACGTTAGGTTTAATTCAAAAAAGAGTTGAGGCTGCAAAATTAAAACTTTTTTTTAATTCAAATTTTCGCAAGTTAACAAAATAATAATAACAGACTTAGGACTTGACCTATACTTTTACGCTGCAAGAGGCTCGTCCGAATGCCTCATATTCTTTCCTCCGCCACCAACTTCATTTCACGCACCTCAGCTACTTGTCGTATTTGCCCATCGCCAAATATATGTCCGTGAGCCGTTGTGAGATTTCAGGCATCATCTGATTGGTAACTTGGTGGTATGCTGTCGTAATATCGTACATATCAACATATTGCGCATCCGGATATTTCTTTTTCAAAGCAGGAACGACATCTTTGTCAAAATGCGGGGTACTCTTGGCACACATATCGGAATAGACGGCCAGCAAGGCATCATACATCTTTTTATCTGCTTGAATATCACCTGCTTCGCCATTCAAAAGCCGTTTTATACGAGTTTCATATTTCTGATATTCCTTGTCAAATGTACCCCAGTAAATTTCACTTTCCCTCTTCAGAAAGGCAGTCATTTCAGCAGTCAGTTCCGCCTTTTTGTATTGCACAACGGTATCATGAACGACAGTCCCCGGCACATTTACCGTCGTAGTGTCCTGAACATACAGCGTGTCGTGCATCACGACCGTTTTCCCGTTATCCATCTGTCCCTGAGTGGGTTCCACGGGCATAACATGCTTAAAAGCTATGACAATAGAAAACACGATGAAAGAGAGCAAAAACAATTCGCACAAAACCGCATTACTTTCACGGCGCCGCGACCGAAAAGCCAACGCGGCTGCTCCGTCCGCCGGACGCTTGTTGCGGTCTTCCTGTCCGCAAGCGCGCCGCAACGCCAACCACTGCGTGTCAACACCGATGCACAACTGTTTAAGTATCTGTGCATAGCTGTACAAATCAGCGCGGGCATCAATCTTAACATCACCTTTCAACTGCTCCGGAGCCATGTACTTCGGCGAGCCCGCCGGCTGCTTCAAGATGGCGGAGCTATCGCTGTCACCCAGCCCGAAGTCGATGATTTTCACGTTATTGCCGTTGCGGGAAATCAGAATGTTGTCGGGTTTCAGGTCGCGGTGCACAATCTGCAATCCGTGATAATAGGCCATCGCCTGCAACAATTGCAGTGCAATTTTACGGTGGCGGTACCTCAATGCGGTGGTTTTATGCAAAAATTCCGTCAACGTAACGCCATCCACGTATTCCATCACGATGCACTCCCCTACCACAGGGTCAGTCTCCTTGGAGAAGAACTGCACAATGTTGGGATGCGACATCCGAATGCCTAGCTCGAACTCTTTCGTCAGCAGCTGCAAATGAACGGCACTGTTCCGAAACTCAGGTTTCAACCCCTTCAATACGAACCACTTGCCGTACCGTTGTGCTTTGTACAGCACATTAAACCCGGTGGAAGGAATTTCCGAATATTGTGTGAAAACATCCGAGACATTAACAAATGCCGCCGTGATTTCCCCTGATGTCGAATCGCTGTTTTCCATTCACCAAGCGTTTGTCCCTGCGGGACATTTTTACATTTCACCTATTTATCCATTCACCCAATTTCACATTCTCTCCACCGCCGTCAAACCGCCCTTGTTGCCAATAACGAACATCGTGGGTGCTTTATTGCCACGCACGAAATTGTCGAGGTAAAGAGGCTGTCCGATAATCAAATAGGCGCAATGGAAGGTATCGCCGACCTTGAGTTTCGAGTTTTCCGACGACAGCACCTCAAAACAGCCTTCACCGCGGTGCAAGAACACACATCGGCGGTCGGGCGCCCAAGTCACGCGAACGCACTCGCCAGTTTCCAATTGCGAGGCGAGTATCACCTGCCCCAGAACAACTTGCGAGGGCGAGTTCCGCTTGGTGTGATTTTGCAGAAAATCATCCCAGTCGTGAAAGCCTACACAGCGCGCCAGAATCGAGAGGGTGGAGTTTCTCATCGTATCGTAGCCCTCCACATAGCCCCAGATCCGTTTCAGTGTGGTGACGCCAAGCGCCTCGTGACAACGCTCCGCAATCACGCCCGTAAGAAAAGAGAAGTCGGTGGGAGCAACTATTTTGCGGCCCACCGACTCTTCTATCATTTGTCTAAGCACCACGATTTCTTTCGCATTCTGCATAATTCACAATTTTTTTTTGCAAAAATACGCAAAAAAATGAAAGCATCTTGGTCCGAATTGGTCTTTTAAATTTAACTTGGAGCGCCTACAGTTTCTCGTCTTTCGGTCGACCGTTCAGAACGTGCTACGTAATGATTGTCTTCCAGCCATAAGGTAAAAATCAGAGAAAAATACAGTGTGTATCTGTCTGAGTGTCAACATAAAGTTCATTCGTAAAAAACAATAATCCCTCGACTTTCATCCCACCTTCACGGCCTGCCACTTTCCGTATTTCATATACAATTGGCAGGCGATGCCCAACAACAAACAGTAGATGATTTCGGCGCACCAAACGCCCTCAATGGGCAGTTGGAGAACATGTGTGGAAAGCCAAATATAAGTGACATAAGCGACAAGGACCGAGGTTTCCAGCAAAAAGGCGACCAAGGTTCTGCCCGTACCAGAGAGTGCTTCAAACAGCGTGACTGCCCAACATTGCATCAAAGCTCCAATGCAGATGACGAACAATGAAGGAACGGCAGCGTGTGCCAATGTCACATCGTCGGTATATATCAAGGCGAGTTTTTCCGGAATGGCCATACAGACCAGCACCAACACACTGATAAAGGCGAGTGACATGCGTGTGATTTTTCGAATCAGCGGTCGGACATTTTCGGGCGCTCCTTCTCCCAAAACCCTACCGGTAAGCGTGTTGGCCGTTGCGCCGAAGGCAAATACCGGCACCAGAATCAACATATAGACACTACGCACGATACCAGAAACGGCAATAGGAAGTTCGCCTGTTTGTTCTATCATGACGAAGAACAGGAACCACGTGCCAAAAGAAACGAAGCGCTGTCCCATTGTTGGCAGCGACAATGTGACGATAGACTTGATGAGCGGCAAGCGACACTTCTGCAACGGGAAGATGGCATATTGCCGCGTGGGAATGCGGAAAATGGTGTAAAAAACGAACAGCAACAGAGCTGAACACTCTGCCATCACAGAGGCAATAGCAGCCCCTTGAACTCCCAGTTTCGGGAAACCGCAATGACCGAAAATCAAGCAATAATCGAAAAAAATGTTCACCACTGCCATCAGCGCGGTGGTGTAGGTGATGACTTTGGTGTTGGAAAGTCCCACATAAAATGAGCGAAACAGGTAATTGAAACAAACAAAGATGATGCCGAAATGGCGGTAATCCATAAACTGCATGGCCACCGACCGAATATCGGGAGAGCTGATGATATAGCCAAGAAGTGTGTCTGTAAAAAAATGCAGTGGGAGGAAGAGCAGCAAAGCCAAAGCGAGCACCACCAGCAGACCGTGCTTAAAAACGGCACCGATTTCATGGTAATTGCCTTCACCGAAGCGGCGGGCCACAATAATCTGTATACCAACGGCAAAGCCCCAGGCGAGGGTGGAAAAAACGTAGTAATAGAAGCCGGCCATCATGGCAGAAAGAGCTTCGGCCGTACAGATATTAGACGTGGCGTTTTCACGCTTGATATGTTGCTCGCGCGTCTGTAGCGCAAGGCGATAGGCCGGACGCTCGTGCGCATCTTTAGACAGACCAATGATGCGACCAGGAAGGTCACGCTTGAACTCATCGCGAGTGGACATATATCCGGCAGTAGGTCCACCAAAACCCATTGGCAAACCGAAACGTTGCGCAGTACCGCACACAA